>JAVBQS010000120.1:0-8080 GCA_031548835.1 Spirochaetia bacterium | reverse complement strand
CAAATTAGTACTTATTTGTTGTCCACAAAATGACGTCTGATATAGTTATCGAACAGGTCTAATAAGTTAAAATATATATAAATATTTTCCAAAAATCTATTATAAACCTATCTCTAGATAAAAAATATAAATTCTATATGTAAAAATTGAATCAACTTGCATCTCTAATAAGTTTTTAAAAAAAATTATGTATAAAAAAATAATTCAAAAAGGTTTGCCCCAAATAAAAGAGCAGTAATTAAGCAGATAAATATAACTCAATTTAAAAAATCACTGTTCTTAGATGTAAAAAATTGGTTGTAGAATTATTAATTAAAAAATTTAAATTGGGGGATGAAAATGAAAATGAAAAAGGAAAATCTAACAGCAATGCTTATCTCTTACAGGAATGGAGCTTTACCAAAAAAAGAAATTGCGGAAGCAATCAGCCTGTTTGTTTATAAATTTCCTCTTAAAGCATATAGATGGAAAGAAGATGACTGCAGCGACTTTTTCAGTTATTTTTATCCTAAAATAAATAAAATTATAGATACATTTAAAATAACAGATGTTCCATTTGAAGCTTATCTTATAAAAACTCTTAAACTTCAGATAAAAACTTTTGCAGCAAAAAAGACAGCAGAAGATATTTCCAGAAAAATATTAAAAAATAAGGAGTTTTGGTCTTACGATAATAATCAGGCTTATTGTGCTGAATCTGATATGGAATCTTATAAGCAAGATTCACAATCTACCTATTTTTTTATTAAAAAAATTTTTTCAGATAAAAAAATTAAAAATAGCAGCAGAAATAAAACTTTAAAGAAAAGAACTTTGCTGCTTGTGATAAAAAACATGCATAATATAAAAGAAACAGAAATTCCTGCTATTGCAGAAATCCTGGATTGCAGCAGCGAATGGCTTTATGAAGCTTTCTTTAAGATTAATCAGAAAGTGGAAAAGAAAATTAAAAGAAAAAGCCTGCTTGAGGAAAGAAGAAACAGACATTTTTGTAAACTTTATCAGCTTCATGAACTTTTATCCAATTCTGAACTGCAGGAAGAAAAAGACAGGTATTATTCAGCAATTATTAAAATAAAATTATACATAGATAAAATAACAAAAAAGATTGATATGATTATGCCGGAGCCTTCACATAAAGAAATTGCAGAGATAATGAATATTCCAAAAGGCTCTGTAGATTCAGGTCTTTTCTATTTTAAATTTTATCTGGAAGATATGGCTGGAAAATAACTATTTTTTTTTCTATATTAGATAGTATGGATATATTATTTGCCTCAACAAATGTTAATAAAGCTAACGAATTAAACAAGCTTTTAACTGGCCATAAAATTTTGCTGCCAAAAGAACTTGGGATAGAGTTTGATCATGAAGAGACAGCTCTTACTTTTTATGAAAATGCTCTTGGAAAAGCAAAAACACTGTTCGATATTGTGAAAATGGCTGTAATAGCGGAAGATTCCGGGCTTTGCATTCCTGCTCTTGGCGGCGAGCCTGGAATTTATTCAGCGCGCTATGGTTCTGATGGAATAAATAAACTTGGAGATAAAGAAAGAAATCAGTACTTGTTAAATAAAATGAAAAATATTTCTGACAGAAAAGCATTTTTTGTCTGCTCAATGGCACTGTTTTTTAATCATTACAGATTTTTCATCTGCCAGGAGACTCTTGAAGGAGAGATTACCTATGAACCAAAAGGTGATTCTGGTTTTGGGTATGATCCTGTTTTCTTTATCCCAAAGCTTAATAAAACAGCTGCCCAGCTTTCAACAGAAGAGAAAAATTTAATCTCGCATAGGGGAAAGGCTGGAAGAGCAGCGGCATCTTTAATTGAAAAAAATCTGTAAAATTTTTGAATTAATTTTAGGAGTAAATAATGAATAAAATACCTGAAAGAAAAGAGATAAAAGAATCTGATAAATGGAAAGTTGACCGCCTTTTTAAAACTGAGGAAGAATGGGAAAAAAGCCTTGAAGAATTTAATAAATTAATTGGTGAAGCTGCAAAATATAAAAATACTCTTGCACTATCTGCAGATAATTTAGCAGAGTGTCTTACTTATCTTAACAGGCTTGGAATAATAGAAGAAAGGCTTGGCGATTATGCCCACCTAAAATATAGCGAAGACAGCAGTGATAATAAAAATCAGGAAAGAATGGCAAGATATATGACTGCTGCTGCAAAAGAACAGACAGAGACAAGTTTTATAACTCCTGAAATTACATCCATACCTGATACTATAATGGCAAATTTTCTTGAACATGAGAAAATAAAACCTTTTTCTATTTTTCTTGATAAACTTTTAAGATTCAAGCCGCATATTCTGTCAGATAACGAAGAAAAACTTCTTGCCCTTCAGATTGAATCCAACCAGACAGCAAAAAAAGCTTTCTCAGTTTTAACTGATGTTGATATGGATTTTGGAACTATAACGACAAAGGATGGAGAAAAACCCTTATCTCAATCTACTTTCTCATCTTTTTTAATTGATCATGACAGAAGCATAAGAAAAGCAGCTTATGACAAATTCTATAGTTTATATGATATACATAAAAATACCCTCGCAGCTCTTTATGCAGGAAGCATACATCTCGATGTTTATCATTCAAGAGCAAGAAAATACAAAACATGCAGAAGCTCTGCCCTTTTTCCTGATAAAGTTCCTGAATCTGTTTATAATAATTTAATATCATGTGTACACAGTAATTTTGGCGAACTTCATAAATATTATAAATTCAGAAAAGAAGTTTTAAAAGTTGATTCTCTTCGCCATTATGATGTTTATGTTCCGCTTATAAGCGAGGTAAAAGTAAAACACACATATGAACAGGCTGTCAGCGAAGTGATAGAAGCTCTCTCAATTCTTGGAGATGAATATTGCGCTACTCTAAAAGATGGCTTTTTAAATGGCTGGGTTGATAAATATGAAAACAAAGGAAAACGCTCAGGAGCATTTTCATCAGGTTCATATACAGGAGATCCTTATATATTGATGAATTTTAAGGAAGATGTTTTGCGCGATGTTTTTACTCTTGCACATGAAGGCGGCCATTCAATGCATTCATGGTATAGCAAGAGAAATAATCCTTTTCAGCATTATAACTATACTATTTTTGAAGCAGAAGTTGCTTCTACTTTTAATGAACAGCTTTTGGCAGCGCATCTTTATAAAAAAGCAGAAAATAATACTATGAAAGCATATCTTTTATGCAAACAGATAGATGATATTATTGCAACTATTTTCAGACAGACAATGTTTGCAGAATTTGAATATAAAGTACATGATATGGCAGAAAAAGGAATTCCTGTAACTCTTGAAAATTTAAGAACTACATATAGGAATTTGCTTAAAGATTATTTTGGCCCGGAAACAGTATTGGAAGAGGTAAGCGATCTTGAAGGACTAAGAATTCCCCATTTTTACAGAGCTTTTTATGTATATAAATATGCAACAGGCCTTTCTGCCGCAATTGCGCTGTCAGAAAGAGTTCTAAACGGCGGTGAAAAAGAAAAAAATGATTATCTTGGTTTTCTTAAATCAGGAGGTTCAAAATATCCGCTTGAATCATTAAAGCTTGCAGGGGTAGATATGGAGTCGCCTGAGCCTGTAAATGCAGCTCTTGGCAAATTTTCTGCCCTTCTTGATGCTCTAAAGAAAATTATGGGTTTATGATTTAAAATATATTGACAATATTTTTTCAGATATATAGAATGCAATCCGTACTTGCGGCGATGGTGAAATTGGTAGACACGCTAGCTTGAGGGGCTAGTGGGAGTGCTCCCGTGAAGGTTCAAGTCCTTTTCGCCGCATTAATAACCCTGACATGGTAAGCCATATCAGGATAATAAACAGGCTGTCCATAGGAGGACAGCTTTTTTTATACCCATAACATTTTACTGGTCAGGACTTGACCTGGAGGCTGCGCCAGCCAACCGGGAGGAATAGACTGCCTGGCTGCCATTGTCAGCAGCCAAAGGCAGCCAGGAAAACCGGAGGCACAATGCAGAGGTTTACAGGGCAGATTCTTTCCGCTTCATTGGATGAAATCCTTGTATAGCAAGGATTTTCTTATGCTTAAAATCTTTTGGAAATACCTGAAAAATCTTAAAAATTAAAAGAGGAATTTTTTATGTGATTTTTGCAGATGTAGAATTCACACCCATTTTTAATCACAAGTGCAGGAAAAAAGGAAAATCACTATTTTATCTATAATTTAATTCAATAAAAATTATGTTAAACTTATTAAAACATTATAAAATTTCCAGCCATATTTATTTATTCCACGATAAAATTATTTATATAATAGATCTGTTAAGTAACCCTGCCGGAAGTTATTTTGTGAACACCAAATAAGTACTAATTTGGACACAATCTATAATTTTTTATGAATAGCTCATAATCTTAAAGGTCTTTATTTTATTATCCTGATATGGTAAGTCATGCCAAGGTTATCATTTTTTAGGTTATCTAACAGGCCTACTATCAATTTCTTACATAAAACTGTCTACCAAAATCCCTGTTAATACAGCAAATAAAATTGTAAATAAAAAATAAAATATAAAATGCTTTATGCCTAAAACAATTTTAATTGCCCCAAGATTAGTAATTTTTGTAGCCGGGCCTGTAATCATAAATGCTGCTGCTGATCCAAAACTCATTCCATTTTGAAGCCATGTAAGCAGAAGCGGTATTGTACCGCCTCCGCAAACATATAAAGGCACGCCAATAGCGACAGCAAGCAAAATTCCAAAGCCCCGGTTTTTGCCGAAAAGAAATGCAACAATATTGGGCGGAACATACCGCTGAAAAAGTGCAGAGAGAATTATTCCAATCAGAAAATAAATTCCAGTAACTTTAATATTTCGCCAGATATTTTTTAAAAGTCTTAAAAAAATATTTGAATCTGTATCATCGTTTACAGGTTTGCTAAAACTTGTAAAATTAAAAAAACTTTTATTTTTATAAAAAAATCCTACACAAAGCCCCGCAGTGATACCGCATAAAAAACAGGAGATAAATCTGATAAATAAAAAATTTTTCCCCAGCGCAGCGCTGTAAATAAGCAGTTGTGGATTAAGAAGAATAGAGCTCATCATAAATGCGGCAAGCCAGTCATCTTTTATACCTTTTTCCGAGAATGAAGCAGCAATAGGAATTGTTCCATACATACATAAAGGAGATACAATTCCAAGCAGGCTTGCAGGCAGCAGAGCTAATATACCAAGTCGCCTCCCCTGCAATGCCTGAAACAGGTAATGTATTTTCTGTTTTCCAAACACAGAAACACAAGAACCTATAACAATACCCAACAGCCAATATGGAAATATCTGTTTAAACTGCAGAGTAAAGTAGAACCAGAAATAAATCCATTCCCGGCAGATAATTTCAAGCATCAATGTTTACCAGTTCATATTCGAGACTGCCTAGGCCAATCGAGGCAGCATGGCTAACTGTTAAAGAACCATTTCTTGATTCAATGCGTTCTATTAATGCTTTTCCGTCAGGAGCAGCATATACAAGATCAAGGCATGCTTTATCCAGAGCGACAGGGTCTAATGAAGCAAGTATACCAATGTCTGCCATCTGCGGAGCAGAAGGACTTCCATCACAATCGCAGTCTACAGATAAATGGTTCATAACATTTATATAGATAAAATTATTTTTCCCTGCAGTATCTACGACTGCTTTTGCAGCTTCAGCCATAGATTCCAAAAAATCATTTTGTGAAGCACCCCATTTTGTTGTGCTTGTTCCTGCAGAATGTATTAACATTTTTCCTCTTGAAGAAGCATAACCGATAGACATATTTTTTAATGCTCCTCCAAAGCCTCCCATTGCATGGCCTTTAAAATGGGATAATACCATATGAAAGTTGTAATCCCCAAAATGAGCTCCCACTAAATCTTCTTTTAGGTGTTTTCCATTTTTTACAGGCAGTGGAACATCGCCATGTTCATCAAGTATTACAACTGGAGCAATAGCAGTAAATCCATGGTCTTTAGCCACCTGATAATGCATAGCTGTACTTGCCCGTCCTCCGCCATAAGCAGTATTGGCTTCCACAATTGTTCCATCAACACGGCTTACCAGCTCCTTTATAAGTACTGGCGATAGATAGTGGGTATTTCCAGGTTCGCCAGTGCTGATTTTAATTGCAACTTTTCCAGTTGCTTCTATACCCAGAGCATTATATACAGACATCAATCCTTTAGAACTGATATTGGAAGTCATGTAGACAAAAGATTTTCCTGAAGTATTGAATTTAGGAGAAGCAGGAGTTCCTTGTTCTTTGCTATTTATCAGCACATCACTATTACTTAAAGCGCCAGATTCTGGTTTATTATTTTCAGAAGAATTACCAGCAGAGTTATTTCTCACATTTTTACCCATGCAGCCTGCAAATAGTGCTATTACAATAAAAATTATTATTAAAATTTCAATTTGTTTTTTCAAATCTTCCTCCTCTGCAAAAAATGATTTTGTTTAAGATTACTTCCTAGAGCAATCTCTAAGTTAAGAATAATTGATTTTTTAAATTCACTAATAAAAATAAACTATATATTGTTTATCAGCAATCTATTTATCATTATGACTTATTTATAAAAAGTTGTTGTTTCTATTACATTATTTTATTAAGTATTTAATAAAAAATACAACTTTTTAAAACAACCTTAGTTCAACATAGAAGTGCGACAAAAGTTAGTTAAAAGAAGCGGCAATGCCCCCTCCTCTAAAATGGTGAAAACCTGTAAGGTTTGTTTACCACAGCCAACCAAACAGGAGATCTGCCATGATTAAGAATATCCTTAAATCAACAAAAAAATACCGCCGCTTAAGTCATGCCTAAAGAGAGGAGCTTGCCATCCTCTTAAATCAGAAAATAAAAATATATAAAATAGCCTAGCAATTGCGCCGTCATCCATCAACAATTTACAGAGAGCTAAATAGAAACTTACCTATTATACGAAAAGCAGCATACCGTGCCCATTGCGCACAGAGAAGAAGCGGCGAGAGAAAAAAGAGTTCACATCAGTGTCAGTGAATCAAAAGTACTAAAGTCAGAAAATACATTATAGAGAAACTTAAAGAAGAATGGCCGCCGCAAATCATCACATTCAAATTATCAGAAGAATATCCTAATCTTAAGAGTAATCATGAAAGTATTTATCAATGGATATATGCTGGCCGCCGGGATTTGATTCAATACTTGGTGTATCATCATCAAAAACGCCGAAATCGTGCTTCACAGAGGGATAAACGGGCTGTTGTATCCCCAACCGGAGGCTTATAGGCCAACGGCCTGCCATAGTAGAGAAGCGGAGTGAATCAGGGCATTGGGAAGCAGATACAGTTATTTCCCGGTAGAGCAAAAAAGCTGTGATGGCGGCTGTTGAGAGGAAGAGCCGCTTCCTTATAGGCAGAAAGCTCACCACGAAAAGTGCTTGCTCGATGAAAAGCGCTCTTGTTAAATGTTTATCTTCGCTGCCTCAAGAATTGCGAAAAACAATTACCTATGATAACGGTATGGAAAATATGCTTCACGAAGAAATAAATGAAAAGCTTCATACCAAATCTTTTTTTGTAATCCTTATCATAGCTGGGAGAAAGGGAGCATTGAAAACCGCATTGGTATGTTATGCAGATATTTTCCAAAGAAGACCAATTGGGCATTGATTTCCAGGCGACAATTAAATACTATAATTAACAAGATTAATAACAGGCCTATGAAGTGCCTGGCGCATAAAACTCCTTACCTGGTTTTTGTCGCACTTCCTTTTTAAATCCGGGAAGTAATTTTTTTTGCCTCAAAATAAATATGAAAAAATTCTCATAAATAAAACAATTCCAGTATCAACTTTTTTTGATATTGGGATTAAATTTATATACCAGAGCTATTCAATAACCCTGTTAAAAGTCATTTTGTGAACATCAAATAAGTAGAACTCATTTCATAAATGGTAAAATTCTACGCATGATGATCATAGCACAAGCCAATTGAATAAAAGCAGTAAAGTGGTGATCGAAATATTCATAGCGAATCATAGTCCGTTTGTATTTGTTCAGCCATGCAAATAACCG
>JAVBQS010000105.1:0-17273 GCA_031548835.1 Spirochaetia bacterium | reverse complement strand
AACATCTCTTTTCTTATATTAGAGGTATAAAAGGCGGTGCTTCAATAAGAAACAGGTTTGTTCATTGCAATTCTATGGATGAGTATAAAGCAGTTTTAAATGAACTCACCGCCCAAATTTAAATTGAATCTTTTGCCGGCTTTTGGCTAAAAATCTGATATAAAATTTAAGAATATTTTCTCTGGTCATCATAGATAATTGAATAAAATTCAGAAAAATATCTGATATTAATAAACCATGCAAACTAGATTTAAGGTATAGAAGGTGCATTTGTTACAATACGAAGCCCTAGATCATTAGTTGCGCTCCAGGAAGTAGCAGCACCATAGTCAGCTATAAGACAAAGAGTTTCATCATCTTTCCAGCTGCCAGAACGGTTCTTATGATAAGATGGGTCAGCAGTTGCCCAGTAATCTGTTGTATCAACAGTTGGATAAGATTCTCCGCTGGCATCCCAACATATTTCACGCACATTGCCGTTCATATCACATAAACCAAGTTCATTTGGAAGTTTTTTTCCAACTTCATGTGTTTTAGCATTGGAATTGACATCATACCAGACATAATCGCCTATATTATTACTTCCTGTGCTGCCTGCACAAGCTTTTGCATATCCATTAGAAGAATCACGCGCTCCCATTGCTGCCCACATCCACTCCATTGCTGTAGGAAGCCTATAGCCATCTGCATTCCAGTTTGCTGTTACATTATTCCACATAGAATCATCAGATGTGGGAATTGTTCCCCAAAAATTTGGATCAGTATAGCCATTTATTTCATATACAGGCATTTTTTCTTCAGCAATACTTAGTTTATTACAAAATACAATTGCATGATAAAAATTTACATTCTCAACAGGGCGTTTTACCTGTACTTCTCCTGAATCTGCCCCGGAATTGAAATAACTTGGATTATTTCCTGCTCCCATAATTTCTTCAAAAAGTTCCTGGGTAACTTCTGTTTCTGCAATCCAGTAGCTTTTGCTTATTGTCATGTTTGGGCCGCCATTTTGCAATGTAAAAGTACCTGCAGGCACATAAGCCATATTAAAAGAAACAGATCCGCCGGAATGGGCTTCCATAGTCACACAATTTACTGCATTGCTAAAATCACTATAATTCCCGCTGTTTCCTTTTGCTTTTATCCACACATAATAGCGCCTGCCTTCATCAAGGCCTGAAATAGTTGCTGTTGTTCCTGAATTATTTGTGATGTATGGTGAAACAGGAGCACTGTTTGTTGTATTATAATAAACATCATAATATGCAGCGCTGCTTATACTATTCCAGCTTATTTGAATATTTCCCAGTTTTCCTGTTACAGATACACCTCCCGGAGCCGGCATTATAGTACTTATACTTTGTACTGTGCTAACCCCGCTTGAGCCATATCTATTAAAAGCTTTTAACCATATATTATAAATTGTTCCATTCTGAAGGCCTGGAATTATAACAGTTGGTGCTGTTATATTTTCAATAACTATGGCAGCTGAGCTATAATCATTTCCAGTATCACAATATAGTGTATAGTGTTCTGCTCCTGAAACAACATTCCATGTCACTGTAAGCTGCTCAGATGCAGCTACTACATGAATTCCAGAAGGTGTTACAGGCGCTGTTTTTACAGATTCTGTATAATCATTATCAGGATATGGCCTGCAGCTATATGTAAAAAAAATCAATTTTATTAAAACAAAAATAAATAGTACTTTTTTAAATTTTTTCATGAAATAATTAAAACCTTTTTAAATTTAAATCATAAATAAAATAATAGTCAATCATATATCAATATTTTTTATTCAAAAAGAGTTCTTTATATAAAAAATATTTAAAATAGAATCTGTAAACTAAAATTAAAAGCTGTTTTTTAAAAAACAAATAGATGGCTGAATATCAAAAGTTTATACATTATAAATGGACATATCAATTTGTAATGTATTTATATATAATATCTCAAATAAACTGAAAAACCGCTCGGCTAAATATCTTGACTATTCTCTCTCTAGGATGTTATCTATTTATGTGGAAGATATTTATTCAAAACCAAAACATCATTGCGGAGTGGCAGGAATATATTCCGATACTCTGACAAACATACCGGAAAAGCTTTTTTATACACTGTTTTCACTACAGCACAGAGGCCAGGAAGGCGCTGGTATTTCCTACATAAAAGACGGCAGCATAAAGACATATAAGGACCTGGGAATGGTTCCTTCTGTTCTTTCCAGATACCTTCAAATAGAAACAAGTTCCAATATAGGAATAGGCCATGTAAGGTATTCTACAAAAGGCGGAAATAAACTTGAAAATGTCCAGCCTATACATGCTGTTTCAAACAAAGGCGATATTGCAATAGCCCATAACGGTACTATTTCAAATGCAGTAGATATAAGAAAAACTGTTTTTGATAAAGGCGCTATAATTCAGAGCACAACAGATACAGAGATAATACTGCATTTGCTTGCAATGTCTACTGAAAAAGATTTTAGAAAAGCCCTATTTGATACACTCAATATGCTTGAAGGAGCATTCAGCTTTTTAATGATAAAAGATGAGTCTCTTATTGCAGTAAGAGATCCTCATGGATTTAGGCCCCTTTATGTTGGAAAAAAAGATGATCTTATAGTATTTGCCTCAGAGACTTGTGCGCTTGATATACTTAAAATATTTGATGCAAGAGAAGTTGAGCCGGGGGAAATTATAACTGTTGATAAGCATGGAATGAGATCTGAATTTTTTGCAAAATCCCAATCCAGAAGCTACTGTATTTTTGAGCTTATATATTTTGCAAGGCCTGATTCATCAATATTTGGAAGCTCTGTGCATCTTATGCGTAAAAAAATGGGCGAAGCGCTTGCAGAAGATGAAACAGTAGAGGGAGATATTGTAATGGCAGTGCCTGATTCAGGTAATTCCGCAGCGCTGGGCTATGCTGAAAAGTCCGGGCTTCCTCTTGAATACGGCCTTTCAAGAAACCACTATGCAGGCCGTTCTTTTATAATGCCTACCAAAGAGCAGCGCGAACTTATGGTAAGAATGAAACTTAATCCTGTAAAAGATGTTGTAAGAGGGAAAAAAGTAATTCTTGTTGATGATTCTCTTGTAAGAGGAACAACAAGCAGGCTTATAGTAAAACTTCTGCGCGAAGCTGGAGCAAAAGAAATTCATTTAAGGCTTTCTTCGCCTGAAATAAAACATCCCTGTTATTTTGGAATAGATATTCCTACGAGGGAAGACCTTATATCCAACAGAATGACACCGGAAGGAATTGCACAGCACATAGGTGCTGATACAGTAAGGTTTCTACCAATAGAAAAATTAAGAGATGTTGTTGGAAACCCTGATAATTTTTGTTATGCATGTTTTACAGGCAGTTACCCTATTGAAGTAAAGGAGAATACAGATGGGCATAAAATCGTATGCTGAAGCAGGAGTTAGTATAGATAAAGGCGATAAATTCGCACAGTTTATAGCATCCATAAAATCAAAAGCTGTCTCAAGAAGCATAGGCGGATTTGCAGGCGGAATAGAACTTGATATTGCAAAATATAAAAATCCGGTTCTTCTTTCAACAACAGACGGAGTAGGCACAAAGCTTCTTTTAACCAGGGAATTTAATATTTATGAAACAATAGGCATTGATCTTGTCGCCATGTCTGTAAATGATCTTATTGTTTGCGGCGCAGAACCTCTTAATTTTCTTGACTACATAGCATGCGGAAAAATAAATGATAAAATACTAAAAGAAATTATAAAAGGCGTAGTCAAAGGCTGTGAGGAAGGCGAATGCATACTTGCGGGCGGAGAAACAGCAGAAATGCCTGATGTTTACAAAGAAGATGATTTTGACCTTGCTGGTTTCTGCGTTGGTATTGTAGAAAAAGATAAAATGCTTCCTAAAAAAAATGAGATAAAAAGAGGAGATGTAATACTTGGACTTCCTTCCTCAGGAATTCATTCAAACGGATTATCTCTTGCAAGAAAAATAATAAATGAAAAAGATATTATAGGAAGAAGAGAACTTTTAAAACCTACAAAAATTTATGTTAAAGCTCTTAAAAAACTTATTTCTACAGATATGGTTCTTTCAGCAGCGCATATTACAGGCGGAGGCCTTGAAGGAAATCTTAAAAGAACAATTCCTGACAAACTTAAACCAGTTTTTAATTACAAGGCATGGAATACTCCCGATATTTTTAAAAAAATAATGAAAGACGGCGGAATTCCTGAAGCAGAAATGAGAAAAGTTTTTAACATGGGAATTGGAATAGCTCTTATTACACATAAAGAAAATGCAAATAAACTTGTTTCATTTGCAAGAAGAGAAAGAATAGAAATAACTGTTATCGGCGAATTAAAATAAATGGCAAAACTTGCAGTATTTACTTCCGGCAATGGCTCCAATTTTCAGGCTATTGCCGAGAAAATACTAAAAACAAGGCATACCACACAATGTATGATATGCGACAGAAAAAAAGCATATTCATTTGAACGTGCAAAAAATCTTGGAATAAAAAGTTATTATACCCCCTATTTTGGCAAAACAATAGAATCTGCGGAAAAAGAAATAATAGATATTATTGAAAAAGAAAAAGTTGATATTATTGCTCTTGCAGGATTTATGAGAATCCTTTCCGCACAGTTTGTTGAAAAATATAAAAACAGAATTGTAAATATCCATCCCTCACTTTTGCCAAAATACCCAGGCGCTCATGCTATTGAAAAAAGCTATGCTTCAGGAGATGAAAAACTCGGCATTACAATACACTATGTAGATAGCGGAATGGATACAGGCCCTATTATAAAACAGGAATCTTTTATAAGAAACCTGTGCGAACCTATTGAAGAAATTGAAAAAAAAATACATAAACTTGAGTACGCATCATATCCTGATGTTATTGAAAAGCTTCTGGATTCTTACAGATAGCTAATTTAAAAAAGTCATATCTGGCCGTAGATAGTATGAAAAGATATGAGGATTCTGCAAAAACTATATTTTATGCGCCAAAGCAGGCATAATTTTCAATTATTAGGAGGTCTCTGATTGAAAGTTCTAGTTTTAGGTTCTGGGGCAAGAGAACATGCAATTACATGGAGCTTTTCCAAAAGTAAAAGTATTACAGGGCTTTTTGTTGCGCCGGGAAATGCAGGCACAGATGATATAGCAGAAAATCTTCCTGATATTGATCCATGCAATAATGAAATGGTAATAGATGTCTGTAAAAAATATGGAATTGATTATGTCTTTGTAGGCCCTGAAGCTCCTCTTGCAGCAGGAATTGTTGATGATTTACAGGCAGCAGGAATAAAAGCTATAGGGCCTCACAAAGCTGCGGCAATGCTTGAATCAAGCAAAGCTTTTTCCAAAAATTTCATGAATAAATATAATATTCCGACAGCATCTGCAATAGAACTGGCATCTCCAGATGAATTTAAAAAAGAAATAAATGCAAGAAATGGAAAAATTGTTATAAAAAAAAGCGGACTTGCATCAGGCAAAGGAGTTCTTGAGTCTAATAACAAAGAACAGCTTCTTGAATTCGGCCTTGATATTTTAAAAAATGACAAGCTGCTTATTGAAGAATACCTTACAGGATGGGAAGTAACAATATTTACATTTTCTGACGGCAAAGATTATATAATTCTTCCATCATGTGCAGATTTTAAAAAAGCCTATGATAATGACAAAGGCCCGAATACAGGAGGAATGGGCGCAATATGCCCTGTTCCATCTCTTACACCGCAGCTGCTTGAGAAAATAAAAAAAGAAATTCTAGAGCCGACTTTTAGGGGAATGGAAAAAGAAAAGCTCAACTATAAGGGAATTCTCTATTTTGGGCTTATGATTACACCCAATGGCCCAAAACTGCTTGAATATAATGTAAGATTTGGAGACCCAGAGACACAGGCTTTAATGCCCCTTATTGTTTCAGATTTTGGAGATTTCTGCGAAGCTATTATAAGGGGAAATATAAAATCTTTCCCGTTAAAAATATCAAGCGATGCTGCAATTTGTGTTGTTATAGCAGCAGGCGGCTATCCCGGAGATTATAAAAAAAATACTCCGGTTCACTACCTTCCGCGTTTTAAAGAAAAATATGTTGTTGTTTTTCATGCTTCCACAAAATTTGATGAAGAAAATAATATAATAACTTCCGGCGGCAGATGCTTTTCTGTTGTAGGACTGGGAGCTGATATAATTACAGCAAACAAAAATGCGTATGTTGCAGCAGAAGAAATCTATTTTAAAGACAGTTTTTACAGACATGATATTGGAAGGAAATTTTTTGAAAGAGGGCCGGCATGAAAGATATTCTTTTTATTATAGGATCAGAATCTGACAAGAAAAATATTGAACCTGGCATTGAATTAATTCAGGAAAAAAATTTGTCATTTGATCTTGTTGTATATTCAGCGCACAGAAACCTGCCGGAACTTATGGCTTTTCTTGGAAAAGAAGATAAAAACTATAAAATAATTATTACAGCGGCAGGGCTTTCTGCAGCGCTACCGGGAGTAGTTGCTTCTCTTTCCAAAAAACCTGTAATAGGAATACCTCTTGTTGCTGGCGAGCTTTCTGGAATTGATGCGCTTCTTTCCATTTTACAGCTTCCGAAAGGAATTCCTGTAGCTACAATGGGAATTGGAAAACAGGGTGTCCTTAACGCAGTTCACCTTGCAGAACGTATTATAAAATCATTTAACTCTTAGGGACCACAAGTCCCAAGAGTTACGTAGTTTCCATAGGGAAACTACGTATTCAAAGTCCAAATCCCAAGAGTTATGGGTGCTATCTAATATCCTGGCATGGCTTATCATGCCAGGATATTCTTATTGGACAGCCCCATTTCTGCTCTTTGTACAAAGTTATCTGTTTTATTTAGCTGATTGCTGCCTTACAACTTCATAAAGCAAAATACCTGCTGCCACAGAGACATTAAAAGAATCAACATGCCCTGAAGCAGGTATTTTTAAAACAGAATCGCATTTTTCTGCAAGAAGCCTTGATATGCCTTTTCCTTCGCTTCCAAGAATAAGGGCTGCCCTTCCTTTCAAATTCTGAGACCAGCATGGTTTTCCATCCATATCAGCTCCATATACCCAGAAATTGCTTTTTTTCAAAAGATCAACAGCTCTTGCAAGATTATCTTCAACAATTGCAACATACTCTGATGCGCCTGCAGATGTTTTTCTTACAGTTGCATTTTCCCCTGCGCTTCTTTTTCCAGGAATTATAACAAGATCAACAGCAAACTGATCTGCAGATCTTAAAATAGCTCCAAAATTATGGGGATCTGTTATTTCATCGAGCAGTAAAACAATAGAATTATCTTTGGTTAAAGAATCCAGAAAAGCTTTTAAAGATGCATGCTTTATACCTGATTTTTTTCTGGAGTAAATAACAAGAACAGCGCCCCTGTTATCGTTATCTGAAGAAAAACTATCTATCTCTTTCTGGTCTGTTTTTATAATTTTAATATTTTTTTCTGCAGCAAACGCTGCAATAGCATCGTGTCTTTTATGCTTTCCTGTAATATAAAGCTTACATGAGTCTGATAAACTTAGGCTTTTTAAAGCTTCTTCTATTGCATGAAATCCTGTAATTATTTCCATATCAAGAAAAGATATTACTTATAATTTTTTGTATAATCAATTACGCCATCATAATCTTTATCGCGTTCAATTTTTATTATATAAATTCCTTTTTCAAGATATATCCATAAATCAATTTTTCCATCAAAATTGCTGTCTATTTCCTGCCTTACAAGAGCTCCATTGGTATAATAATAAAAATTATCCATTTCTCCATCATGGTTAAAATCCATCTCTTCATAGATTTTATTTCCCATTCTGTCTGTTTCAAGAATATAATCAACTTTTCCATCATAATTATTATCAGATTTTATTATAAATCCCCCATCTGACTTTAAATACATCCATCTATCAGGTTTGCCATCCTTATTTCTATCTTCTGTGCTTGCAGCATCATCACAAAAAGAGACAGATGTTATAAGAATAAAAAGCAGGAATATAATAGTGTTTTTATATTTTGCCATAGTAAATCATCGGTATTGCAGCAGAGCGATTAAAGCAATATTATGCCGTTTATGAATGCTGCTGTAGTAATTCCGCCTGTTGAAGATTTCTATTTTTCGCCGCGGAGATTTGCATCGCTTGGAGCTTTAAAAGGCGCGGAAATGCTTAGAAAAGCAGGAATTAAAACAGATATTTTCGATTTTACAAAAGGCTCAAAATATAAAATAGAAATACCAAAACCTATTAATTATCTTAATAAATATATAATGCAGGATGAAAAAGGAAGCTGTTCATTTTTCACATCATATACACATTTTGGACAAAATATAGATAAAGCTGTTTCTGTTATTGCAGCAGGAAAATATGATGCTGTATTTGTCTCTCTTTTTGCATATTGCTATGCTGATTCTGCAACAGCTTTTGCAAAAAGTTTAAAAAAAATAAAACCTGATATTAAAATTATTGCCTGCGGCGCAGGTGTTTCTGTTTTTCCCCAATATTTTAAGGAATACTTTGATTTTGCAATTACAGGAGAAGCTGAAATTTTTTTAAACTGGCATAACTCTTTATCAAACAGCAGCAGAAAATCTTTTGATAAATCTATATTATCTGATAATTTTTTACTGCCTGAAAATAACATCAGAGAGTGCCATACACAGGCGGGAGAATTTACGCCGTCAGCCGGAATAGCATATACAGATAAAAAAACTGTGTGCATCTCTTTAATGCTTTCAAGAGGCTGTTTTAAAAAATGTAAATTTTGCTCAAATTTTATTACACATGGAAGAGGTTTCAGAAAAACAGAACCGGAAAAATTAAAAGAAATTTTGATAAATATGAAAACTGATTTAGAGATTCATAAAGGCAAAAAAATTCTTATAAATATAGAAGATGATAACATACTCTGCGATAAATCTGCTTTTTTTAATTATCTTGAGATAATTAAAAAGTTTTTCCTTGAGATTGGAATCCCTGATAACGAAATATTTTTTTCTGCTGAAAACGGGCTTGATTATATGCTTATCAATGAAGATATATGCAGCTCTCTTATAAATAATTATAACTTCAGGCAGTTTAACTTTACACTGACAGCAGCGGAAAAAGAAATTACAGCTTTGCAGAAAAGAGATTCTGATTTAAATAAACTTGAAAAAATACTTTTTTATCTTGAAGGGAAAAATATTCCTGCAGTAACATATTTTATATCAGGGCTTGATTCTGATTCCCTTAAAAAAACAGTAAATTCACTTCTTTTTCTGGACAGAACTCCGGGATTATCAGGAATCTCAATGTTTTATGCAGTTCCAGGGCTTCCCGGTTTTAATTCAGGCAAATATCTATACCCGCAACTGTGCAGGGGAAGTTCTGCATTTCCATGGAATAATACACTTTCAACAAAACAGCTTATAACAGCATTCAGGATTTCAAGAACAATTAATTTTTTAAAAAAAGATAAAAGCAGACTTCCTGAGAGTGAAAAAGAGCTTAGAAAAAAAATAATTTCCAATAAAAAACTTTTTACTATTGCTGGAGATAATTCTATTATAGAATCAAAAGAAGCGGATTTTGAAATGGCTGAGATGTTTTTTGACAAATGCTGTTCTATAAAATAAAAATAATAATTTTATGATATTTGGATATTGCTATAGCTATTATCCATAATAAGGGTAAGTTAAAACAAAAACAGTTATAATCTTGATAAAATAATTTCTCCTGATTTCGGAGACCACGCATTGCTGTCCATATATAAAGAAACATTTCCTTTTTCTGTCTTTACAAATGTTGCAGGATAAAGAGGATCGCTTTTTTTTCTATGAAGCATTGTGTTTACAACTTCCTGTTTTTCATGTCCTGTTATTAAAAATATTATTTTTTTAGCATTATAAATAGTAGGCAGTGTTAAAGTAATTTTTTTCTTTCCGCTGTCAGGACATTTTGCCACAATAACAGATTTTTCATTTTCATAAAGTCCTATGCTCATTGGAAAAAGGCTTGCAATATGCCCATCTTTTCCAACATCAAGTATTATAAAATCAAAGGCAGGAAATCCGTTATACAAAGGAACTATTTTATTAATTTTCCTTGCATATTTTTCTGCCTCAACATCAGGCTCCCCTTCTCCAATTATTCTGTGAATATTTCTTCCAGGAACATTAATTTTTGAAAACAGCAAATCATTCATCTGCTTAAAGTTACTTTCTTTAGAATCAGGAGGAACACATGTTTCATCAACCCAAAAAAAGTTTATAAATGACAGCCTGGAATTTCTTTTTATTGCTTCATAGCAAAAAGTTTTATAAAAAAAAGAGAGATTATCTCCTCCTGAAAAAGCAATATTAATTATTTTTCTGCCTTTTTTTTCTTTTGCAACTTTAAAAAAATCATCTATAAGTTCCAGTACAATATCATTTTTGTTTTCAAAAATTTCTAATAAAAAATTTGAATCCATGTTTTACACCTGTTTTATGAGATTTTACAAAGATTCTTTTCCATCCAAGATGTTAAAAACTTTATTAATTTAGTAAATAAATCAGCTGTAAATTAATTTTTCAAGCTTTAAAAACTGATCTATTTTTCAAACTTTTGTAATATTTTAATAATTATAGAAATCTCTGTAATTATAAAATTTCAAGCATATAATTTTATATACTTAAATACAATTTAATCCATTGAGTTAATGAATTCAAGGATTGATTTATAACAGAAACAAATATTTATCATAATTTTTAATTAAGATTATAACTATTATCCTGCTGCATTTATTTAATATACCTGTTCGATAATCAATTATAATTGGCAATTGTTACATTTCCAATAAATGGCATGAATAATTATGTTTTTTCTGCTATAATATTTTATGCCCCAATTTATAAATAATATAATATCAAAGCCTGATTATAAAACTATTTTTTCAAGACTTGGATATAAACAAAAGCAGACAGAGCTTGGCGAAGCGCTTAAGAAAAATATTATCTCGTGGATAGATGAAGCTGCTTCTATTATAAAACTTAAAGGCGTTATTCTTGAATGTTATTTTAAAACAACAGAGCAGGGAAAAATTGTAATATATCAGGGAAGCAGCAGCGCAGAAAAAACAGAAATTATAAGCAGCTCATTTTATAAATTCATCTTTGATGCAAAAAAAATTCTTTTAATGGGAATAACAGGCGGAAAAGAGATAATGGCTTTTATAGAAAAAGAGCAAAATGAAAACATGACAAAAGCTGTTACGCTTGATGCAGCAGCAGGAGAAATTGTAGACAGCGGGTTTGATTATATTGTTTCGCTTTACAATAAAGAGCTTATAAGAAGATCGGAAAAACTTTTTACAAAAAGATTTTCGCCGGGATATGGCGATTTATCTCTTGAAACACAAAAATTGTTTTATAATATGCTTGAAATGAAAAAAATCGGAGTTGAAATAACAGAAAGTTTTATGCTTGTTCCGCAAAAATCAGTTATTGCATTAACAGGAATTGTTTAGATCCTGTTTAAAAATAGGTTAGTTGTTAATATAGAGAAAATTGTACTAATATCTCTATAAATAGATGCTGAAATTTGTTAATTTATATAATAGACCTGTTCGATAACCTAAAAAATGGTAACCTTGGCACGGCTTATCATGCCAAGGTTATAAAAAAACTTTTAAGATTATGAGCTATTAGCAAAAAAATCATACATTGTGGACAAATTAGTACTTATTTAATGTTTGCAAAATGATTTTTAACAGAATTATCGAACAGGTCTAATCTTTCTAAATAACCCTAGTATGGCTGCCATATCAGGATAATAAAAGGAAATATATGACAGATAAAAAAATAATTTTAGAGCTGCTTAAAAATAAAATCCTTATTCTTGACGGAGCAACAGGAACAGAGCTTCAGAAGCGCGGAATGCCTGCAGGAGTATGCCCGGAAATTTGGGCAACTGAAAACAGGGATGTCCAAAAATCAATATATAAAAGCTATTCAGAAGCAGGATCAGATATAATTTATACCTGCACCTTTGGAGCAAATTTTTACAAGCTTTTACAATATGGCAGAGATGATGTAGAAAATATAAATTCCATTCTTACACAAATGGCAAAAGAAGCTGCAGGCAAAAATACATTTATTGCAGGCGATATAGGGCCTACAGGCCATTTTATCGAGCCTTTTGGAGAAATTAATTTTGAAGATGCTGTAAAAATGTTTAAGCGCCAGATAAAAGGATTGCTGGATGGCGGATGCGATCTTTTTGTAATAGAAACGCAGATGGATATTCAGGAAGCGCGCGCAGCTCTTATTGCAGTTAAAGAACTTACAGATGCTTTTACAATAGTGACAATGACATACGAGCCGGGAGGAAGAACACTTAACGGAACATCGCCTGAAGCAGCATTGGTAACGCTTCAAAGTCTTGGAGCAGATGCTGTCGGCTGCAACTGCTCAACAGGCCCTGCTGAAATGCTAAAGTTAATAGAAAGGCTTAAACCTATTTCAAAAATTCCGCTGGTTGCAAAACCAAATGCAGGAATGCCGAAAATAGTTAATGGAAAAACTGTTTTTCCAATGGATGCAGGAGAATTTTCGTTATTTGCAGAAGTTTTTGCAAAAGCAGGAGTCAATATTATGGGAGGCTGCTGCGGAACCACGCCTGACCATATAAAATTTCTTGCAAAAGAACTTACAAAATATAAACCTGTAATGCCTAAATCCGAAGATGTTATTACTCTTTCAAGCGCAGCAGAAGCTCTTATTCTAAACAAAAAATCAAAAATACAGGTTATAGGAGAACGCATAAATCCTACAGGAAAGAAAAAACTTCAGGCAGAGCTTCTTGAAGGTAAATTATCGCTTGTGCGAAAAATGGCAATGGAACAGGAAGCAGCGGGAGCAAACCTTCTTGATATAAATGCAGGCATGCCTGGAATTGATGAAAAAGAGACAGTAATAAAAATAATAGATATGCTTGTGTCTTGGTGCAAGCTTCCTCTTGTAATAGATTCATCTTCCCCGGCTGTAGTTGAAGCTGCCCTACGAAAATATCCAGGAAGAGCTCTTATAAATTCAATATCAGGAGAGAAGGAAAAAATAGATAAGCTTCTGCCTGTAGCAGCAAAGTATGGAGCAATGTTTATTCTTTTGCCTATTGCAGATAACGAGCTTCCTGAAAAATTTGAAAGAAGAGCAGAAATTGCAAAAGAAATATTTATAAAAGCAGAAAAGCTGGGATTTCAGAAAAACGATATTATTATTGACGGTCTTGTAATGACTGTTTCATCAAGCCCGGAAGCTCCGGCAGAAACTCTAAAAACAATAAGGTGGGCTTCTGAAAATGGATTTTCTTCTGCTGCAGGGCTTTCAAATGTTTCATTTGGGCTGCCTGAGAGAAAAAAAGTAAATTCTTCTTTTCTTTCAATGGCTGCTGCAAACGGGTTGACCCATGTAATTGCAAATCCAGGAGAAATAGAGTTAATGTGGGCTAAATATGCCGGAGATCTTCTTACAGGCAAAGATATAGATGCATTATCATATCTTAAATTTGCTTTGGAAAACCCGGATATGAAAGAAGCTGCTGTTAAAAATAATCAGGCTGAAAAGAGTGTCAGTAGTCCAGGAGAAAAAGATTCTGAAACAAAAGAAAAAGATAACCAGATTTATAACTGTGTTGTATCAGGCAACCGCGATGATATAATAAGTTATGTTCAAAAAGCTCTTGAAAATGGAGAAGCTGCAAAAGATATTCTTGAAAAAATAATGATACCTGCAATTATGTATGTAGGCGAGCTTTATGACAGTAAAAAATATTTTCTTCCCCAACTTATTGCAAGCGCAGAGACAATGAAACAGGGGTTTTCTATACTACAGCCGCTTCTTGAAGATAAAAATTCAAGATCAAAAGGTAAAATACTTTTTGCAACAGTAGAAGGCGATATACATGATATTGGGAAAAATATTGTAATACTTATGCTTCGCAATTATGGCTTTGATGTAAAAGATCTTGGCAAATCTGTGCCAACAGATGAAATTATAAAAAAGGCAAAAGAATTTAAACCTGATATTATTGCGCTTTCCGCGCTTATGACAACAACAATGATAAAAATGCCGGAAGTTATAGAACTTGCCAAAAAGGAAAATATAAAATCTTCATTTATGGTTGGAGGCGCTGTTGTTACAAGAGAGTGGGCAGAATCTATAGGCGCAAACTATTCCAAAGACGGAGTTGAAGCTGTTAGAGTTGCATCAAACCTTGCAGGTAAAAAACAGCTGATGATTTAGTCAGCTGATCTTGCAATACGGAAACCAACATGATTAGCAGCATTGCCTGATCCAATATTGTTTGAAGCTCCTATGCTTAAAATATTTCCGGAATTGCTATAACTGCCTCCACGTAAAACTGAACCATTCATAACAAAGCACCATTCAGAAACATTGCCGCTCATATCATAAAGGCCAATAGCATTAGGCTGCAGCAGCCCTACAGAGTGTGTTGTGCTCCCGGAATTATTTAAATTCCAGGAAACAAGATTTGTTGCTGTAATATTTAAGCAATTGTCTGTTGCTCCGCTTGCAGAATTACCTTTTGTAAAATAGAGTCCATTAACCATAACATTATTACTATTTACAGGAGAAATTCCCTGCCATCTTGCTGCAAGTTCCCATTCCATGCTGGCCGGCAGCCTGAATCCATTAGCATTAACTGTTGCTGCTGCTAAATCCAGAGTAGTAGTATAGCTGGAATCCCTTACAGGAACAGCGCCATCATTATAAACAGTTTTTAAATTTGATCCTGTTTTATAGTTATACCATTCAGTTAATGCATTACACCACACAAGCGCATCATACCAATTCATATTTGTAACAGGTTCATTCCCTGCTCCAAGTCCTGAACTTCCAGGTATTCCCGGATTTATATAATATCCCCCTGATGCTTGAGCCCATACATATACACTAATCCATAAATCATATGTTACTTCTGTCTCTGCTATCCAGTAGGAATTCATTACTGTAGACATGCCGGCATCATCTTCATGGGATGGAGTAGTGGTTGGACATGGGACATATCTCATATTTATAATAAGTGTATCTATTGTAAAAGTTTGCCTGTCTCCTGCCTGAGAATATTTATCTTTATCAGAAACATGGCTATCTGGATAAGGCCTGCAGCTTATAATACCTATAAAAAACAGAATATTTATTATATAAAATTTCAATATTTTAAAATAAAAACAGCTATTCATAACAAATAAAAATAACATGTTTAAATAATAAAAAATAGATATTAGACCTGTTCGATAACTCTGTTAAAAGTCATTTTGCGAACATCAAATAAGTACTAATTTGGCCACAATGTATGATTTTTTTACTGATAGCTCATAATCTTAGAAGTTTTTTAGAACCTTGGCATGGTAAGCCATGCCAAGGTTATCATTTTTTAGGTTATCGAACAGGTCTATTATTTAGCTGTTTTTATCTCATTTATAATGATTTATAGAAGCAAAATAGTTTAATAAAAAACTAAAATTCCAAAAACAGGGATTATAATACAATTATTTTTATAATAATTCTCCAAAATTAACTGTTAAAATAAAATAGAACTGGCAAATTTTACCTATAAATTGCCGATAATTATTATGTAATTGGATAAATAGTTTTATTGCTATTTAAAAAACGTTATGTTATTCTGAAAAATAAACAAATAATTATAGATTGGTTCTCATTTTTGAGAAATAATTTTTCAGCTATTTTACTCGATAATAAAAAGTAACTGCTGCCTTTTCATTTTTAGGAGATTTTAGAAAAATGAAACTACATATTTTTGGAAAAAAAATATTAAAATCATCTTCTCAAAAGATTAAAAATATATTTGTTCAAATACATAAAAGTAAAAATAAATGGAAAATATATACTATTTTATTTATCTTTACCTTTTTTCTATTTTCCATAATAACAACACAGTATGCTGAAAGCAGGCAGCATTTTACATATGGGAAAAATACAGCTGATTCTGACAAACTTTTACCCGAATTTAACAGATTTGAGAAAGAAATAGTAATAAAGCAGGGAGAAACAATTGCTTCTATTCTTTATGATATTGGGGTTCAAAATAACTATTCAACAGCAATAATAGAAAGCCTTGCCCCTTTTTATAATTTAAAAAAACTCCAGCCTGGAAAAAAAATAAAAATGATTGTTTTTCAGGAGGGAGAACAGGCTTCGCCTTTTATAGAACTTCTTAAAATTGAAAAATCTCCCGGCGTTGAAGCAAGAGTATGCTATAGAGACGGCTCATATGAGACAAAACTTGTGGAAGTAAAAACAATTCCTGTTCATTTTTCTAAACAGGGAATTATAGAAAACAGCCTATATAGCGACGCTGTAAAAGCAGGAATACCTGATTCAGCTGTTATGGAAATGTTTCAGCTTTTCTCATTTGATGTTGATTTTCAAAGAGATATATATAGCGGCAACAAGTTTAAAATGCTTTTTGAAAACATAATTAATCTTGACGGCGAAACTGTTTCAAGAGGAAATATTGTATTTGCAGAACTGCAGACAGCATGGAAAAATCATAAAGTTTACCGTTTTACAGGCGATGATGGCAAAACAGATTATTTTAATGAAGAAGGCCTTAGCATAAGAAAAACTTTGTTAAAAACGCCAATTTATGGCGCAAGAATATCATCGGGATTTGGAACAAGGTCCCACCCTATCGAAGGTTATACCCATGTACACAGAGCTCTTGATTTTGCAGCTCCCAAAAATACTCCAATAATTGCAGCAGGTTCCGGTGTTGTTGAACTTGCAGACTGGTATGGAGGATATGGAAATTGCATTATTATCCGCCATGCAAATGAATATAAGACACTTTATGCACATATGAATGCTTATGCAAATGGCGCAAGAAAAGGAAAATATATAAAGCAGGGAGATATAATTGGTTATGTAGGGACAACAGGTGTTTCTACAGGCAACCATCTTCATTATGAAGTTATTTTCAGGGGCGTAAGAATAAACCCTTCTACAATTAGAACTCCTTCTGAAAAAAAGCTGTCAAAAGAAGAACTTAACCGCTTTTTCAAGGAAGTAAAGAAAATCGATAGTGAATATGAAAATATCCTTTCACATATTTAAGCTAAATTTATTTTTAATAATTACTAGAGATGTTGTTATTTTATAATTATGATTTTTTACAAGGTAAAATTAAAGCTATAATACCCTTTAAAGAAAACCATTGTAAATTTATATTTTTAAA
>JAVBQS010000081.1:0-6198 GCA_031548835.1 Spirochaetia bacterium | reverse complement strand
GTTCTATTCTTATTTCTAAATATTTTTTTTCTGTTGTTTTATATGGATAATAATCATATAAAAATATTTTTTCTCCATTTTCACAAACAGCATCTATTCTATAACAATTTCCCAGAAAAACTTTTTTTAATACTTTAACAGTTATTAAATTAACCAAATTTTTGTTATCAAACTCTTTATCAACAATATTGCAAAATTCAGGCCTGAAAAAAACAAATGGCTTTTCTAAATTTGAATTTATAATTTTATCAGGTTTTTCAAAAATACCTGCTCCTGTAATTATAGTGTCTCCCTGAATATTTTTTACAGAAATAATATTTGATTCGCCAATAAATCTTGCAGTAAAAAAAGATTCAGGATTATGATATAAATTAAAAGAAGTATCAATCTGTTTTGGAGTTCCATTATCCATAACGCAGATTCTGTCTGAAAGATATAATGCTTCTTCCTGATCATGTGTAACATATATTGTTGTCAATCCTGTTTTATCATGAATCTCTCTTATTTCATCTCTTAAAGATTTTCTTAATGTAATATCAAGAGCGCTTAGCGGTTCATCCAAAAGAAGAATATCAGGCTCAACAGCAATTGCTCTTACAAGCGCAACCCGCTGCTTTTCACCGCCGGAAAGTGTTTCCGGTTTTCTGGCTGCTTTATCTGCCATATTTATTATTGATAACAAATTGAAAGTTTTTTTCTCAATATTTTTTTTATTCCATCTTTTTGATTCAGGGCCATAGCTGATATTTTTATAAACAGTTCTGTCAGGAAAGAGAGCATAGTTTTGAAAAACAATAGATATATTTCTTTCTCCCGGCAGAAGCTTTGTAATATCTTTTCCAGCAATAACTATATTGCCTTTATCAGGTTTTATAAAACCAGCTATTATTCTAAGAAGAGTTGTCTTACCGCAGCCGGAAGGTCCTAAAAGAGTAAAAAATTCTCCCTTATTAATTTTTATATCAGCAGTAATATTAAAATCTGAATAATGTTTGTGTATATTTTTAATTTCAAGATAGCTCATATATTAAAACTTCCTGATCTATCAATAATAAAAAATGAAACAGCAGATATGATTATCAAAATAGCACCTACAGCGCACGCCTGATTAAAGTTATATGCTCCTATCAATCTATATATTGCAACAGGAATTGTAGTAAAACCTTCGGAAGCAAGCATAAGAGTTGAATTAATTTCTCCCATTGATAAAGCAAAAGCAAGAACTGCTCCTGTTATTATTCCTTTTTTTATAAAAGGAAGCTCTATTGTAAAAAATATTCGCAATTTACCTGCACCTATGCTTTCAGCAGACTCAATTATACTATTATCAATTTTATCATAAAATAAAGAAATAGTTTTAAATACCAAAGGAAGAAATAAAACAGAATGTGCAGCTATAACCATTAAAACAGGATAGATATTTATTCTATAATCTGCCATAAATTTCATATATGAAAGAGAAATTATAATTGAAGAAATTCCAATTGTAATTATAAAAAATGTCTCTATTATTGATTTCGAAAAAATCAATTTTCTTTTTGCAAAAGATAAAGCAATAATTGAAACCAGCACAGTTGTAATAGCGTTAGCAGAAGCAATAACAAGACTGTTTATTACAGGCATAATTCCCAATTCTGAAAAAGTTTTTAAATACCATTTAAAACCATATATTGATTCCTGCGCTAAAGGATTTATTTTATATTTAAATGATTCAATTATTATCATTAAAAGAGGCATAATAACAATTATTAAAAGAAAAATAAAAAATAAAGCAATTACTATTTTTCTTAATATAGATTTTGATTTATATTTTTCAGATCTGACATAATAATCCCCTTGAAATTTTACTGCTGTCTTTTTTTGAAAAAATGAATATATAAAAAGAAAAGAGACAGTTACAGCTGATTGAATTATTGCAAGTGAACATGCACTATTTATATCTAGATTTATTTTTGCAAGCCTGTAGATTTCAACTTCAATTGTTGTATATTTTGGACCTCCTCCCAATACAAGCACTATTGCAAAACTCATAAAACATAGAATAAAAACAAGAGAAAATGCAGCAATTATCGAGGGAACTATTTGCGGCAATACAGCTGTTCTAAAAACCCTGAACTTTGATGCGCCAAGAGTTTCTGCTGCTTCTACAATATCATAAGATATTTTTTCCCATGCAGAACTTACAATTCTTATAAAAAGGGGAGAGTTATAAAACACATGGGCAAAAATTATTGCTTTAAAACTATATAAAATTATAAACGGGGGAGTATCAAAATTAAATATTTTCATTGCGGTTCTGTTTATTATTCCATTATTTCCAAAAAGAAAAACAAAACCAAGAACAACAATTATTGACGGCAAAACAAAAGGAACAGTAGTAATTGCTTTTATAATATTTTTTCCAGGTATTTTATAATTTGCTAAAATCCACCCTCCAATAACTCCGGGTATCATAGAATAGAACGCGCTTAAAAATGCCTGCTTTAATGTAAAAATAAAAACCTTTTGATAGTAGGAATCAAAAAAAATATTTTTTATTCCTGTTAAAGAGAATCCTGAAATTATAAGATTAGATAATGGTATATAAAAAAGTATCAGAATAAATAAAAATGGTAAAATATAAAAAACAACTGATAACTTTTTTAACATAAACAATCTATTTATTTACAGCAGAAAGCCAGCTTTTAATCCAGCTGTCAACATTATTCTCTGATTCATACATATCTAACATAAGGTATTTATCAGGCTTTGGCGCAATTTTAAATGAGTCAGGCAAAGCAATATCTTTTACAGGAAACATCCAGTTTGTTTTTGGAATTTCTTTCTGAAAATCATCTGAAAGCATAAAGTCAATAAATTTTTCAGCCTCTTTTCTTTTCTTTGTTCCTTTTATTATTGCTGCGCCTTCAATATACATATAATTGCCATCATCAAATATTGCAGCCTTATATCTTTCTGTCTTCTCATATTCAAGATGATAGGGAGGGCTTGTTGTATAACTTATAACTATTGGAGCTTCGCCATTTACAAAAAGTCCATAGCCAGAATCCCAGCCATCTGCAATAGTTAGTATATTGGGCGAAAGTTTTTCCCAGTATGATGCAAAATTATTTCCAAAATGCTGTACAGTCCAAAGTAAAAATCCAAGCCCAACTCCGGATGTTCTTGGATCTATAAGAATTATAGATTTTTTATAATTGCTATCTAAAAGATCATCAAAAAATGAATGAGGATTTTTAATTTTTTCACTATCATAAACTATTGAAAAAAATCCATAATCAAAAGGAGTAATAAACCCTTTTTTATCAAAAATTAAATCGCTTCTAATATCAGAAAGAAGCTGCGGCCTGTATTCTTCAAGTATATTTGCTCTTATAGCTTTTGCAGCCATGTTATTATCAATTCCAATAACAATATCAGCAACAGGTTTATCAGCTTCCATTATCAATCTGCTTAATACCTGGCCGGAATCTCCGGAAGATATAGTTTTTATCTTAATATTATATTTTTCTTCAAATATTGGAAATACTTTAGGGCCTGTTCCCCATTCAGATAAAAATGAATCATAAGCATATATAACAAGTTCATCTTCTTTATTATTTTTAGAACAGGAAAATAAAATATATAAAAAAGATGCTATCAATAATATTAAAATAATTTTCTTCATAATATTTTCTCCCGGTATTTTCTTATGAAAATAATTTTGAGTTCTCATATATGAATGGGATTTTTGAAATTGCTACTCTCCCTTCGCTGGAATTACCCAGATCAGGTTCAACGGGTATAATCTCAGACTTTTAAAGCCACCCCATACAGATTTTATAAATAGGTTATATTAATAATAATTACTATTAATATAAATGTCCAGTTATCTTATTGTAACAAAAAAATATTATAACTATTTTTGTTTTTAATTATTAATCACATGTTTGCTTTTTCTAAGCAGTAAAACAAAAGGAAATCCAAAACAGGAAATTACTCCGCAAAATACAAATGCTGTCTTAAGATTAAACAGATCTCCTACAATTCCAGTTAAAATAATTGATAATGCAATAGTAGTAAAATCAATCATCATATAAATACTGCTGCATATTGTATGGTTTTTTCCGCTTGCTTCCTGCACATATGCCATTACAACAGGCGAAGGGGAAAAAGCTATAAACCCTGTAAGAATTATCATTATTATTGAAAAATAACTGTCAAGAAAAAGAAACAGAAACATAAGAATAGGGGAAAAAAAGGTTGTAACAAGTAATGTATTATTTTTTCCGAATTTATCTGAAACAGGTCCTGCAAGAACTGTACCGGCAGCGGCAGATATTTGAAGTATTGATAATGAAATACCTGAAAACCAGAGAGAATCTCCTGTTGATGTAAGATATGTAGGAAGAAAAGCATTAAGAGTAGCAGCAATGCTTGCTTTTGCCATCATTATCATAAAAACAGTAAAAAAGAACAGTTTCATTCTTCCTATAACAGTAAGAAAAGGCTCTTCACATTTATCATCATCTTTTTTTGCAGCATCAGCGTTAGCTGCAGAAAAATTCCAGTTTTCATCTTTTTTAAATCTAAAAATCAGGAAAAAACCAAAGATAACTGCAAGAGGTATAAGATAATACACTTTGGCCGGCCCCCAAAGCGATATAGCACCAAGCACAACAATGGGAGCTGCCCCGCGCGCAAGCTCGCCGCCAAACATATAAAAACTCATGCCTGTTCCTGTTTTGCTGCCGGAATATTTTCTTATCATTACAGGAGCAGGTATATGAAAAAAACAGGAGCTTAAACCCATTGAAAATATAAGAAGTGAAAGAACAACATAGGAAGATGCAGCAGTAATAAAGCACATACTAATAGCTGTGGCAAGTATTGATAAAGCAAGAATAAGAGAGCCAGGTTTTTTTGAAGCAAAACTCCCTATTGCAGGATTAAATATAGCTGGAAAACGCTGAAATATAGATAAGAGCCCTGCCTGTGAGTAATTTATTCCAAGGCTTTCTTTTATTATAGGAAGTACTGGAGAAAGAAAATAACTATAAACATCATGAAAAAAATGAGCTGATGAAATTGCTAAAACAGAAGAGAGATTAAATTTTTTTTCACTCATAGGTTCCTCAAGCAAAGTAACATTTTTAATAATAGATATCTATAAATTATTATAACTTTCTTTAAACCAGTTATATAATGCAATAACCCTGTTATAAACAGATTGTGTAACTCTTTTTTTTATAAAGTCAGAATCTACTGTTTTACTAATGCCATTACTATAAAGGAAAAGCCCTTCTTCACCTGGTATTATAATAATATAAAAAAGCAGCGCTTCTTTGCCGACAACAGGAATAAATCCCAGAGAAAGCCTTTCAATATTAATCATTTTTAGCACAAGAAAACCTGAATAGCTATTATATTCAATTTTATATTTATTATTGCCGAAAGTTGTATCTTGGATTTGTGCAATTATAGAGTGGGTAAGCGGAACTTTAGTTATCGGATATGAAACTCTTCCTTCCAATATTTCTGCATTTTCAAATAATATTCTTTCGCTTTTATGCGATACTGAATAATATTTGATACCTTTAAGCTTTTCAATATTAGTTGCAATTGTAAAAGAGTCAGTAAGCAGATTTTTCCTGCTATCTTTATTTTCTTCTTTATATGGAATAAAAAAGAGGCATTCAGCAGCTATATTAAAATTTATCTTTTTTATGCTATCAAATATCTCTTTTTTATAAGATATATCAGGAATAAATTTAAAATCTTCAGGAGAAGAAGGATACCTTTCCGCCATTCCTGATTCAATAAGACTGTTTATATCTGATTCATCAATATTGCTGAAATATAATTGAATATCTTTTTGCAATATATTATTATCCGAATATACTTTATATGGAATAGTGCCTAATAGAAAAACCAATAAGATTGAAAAAAAAAAATTTCTCATGTATCCTCAATAATAAATATTATTTTAAAATAATATTTATTCTCCTTCAAGAGGTATTATGAAGAAGATTACTGTATGTTTTACAGGCGGCGGCACAGCAGGCCATGTTTTTCCAGGCTTAGCAGTTATTGATTCTTTTGCAAAACTTTGCAAAGAAAAAGGCATGGATAGCAATTTTTTCTGGATAGGTTCATCATCAGGAATGGAAAAAAAACTTCTGGATGAAAAAGGAATAAAATTTTTCGGCATACAAACAG
>JAVBQS010000217.1:0-13200 GCA_031548835.1 Spirochaetia bacterium | reverse complement strand
CTTCTATTGTTTTAGGCCCAATATCCATTCCCATAAGATCATCAGGAATCTCATTATTTTCAATATAGATAGGCGGAGAATTTTCATCAAATTCTTTTGCACATATCCTGTCTAAAGGAAAAATAATTTCAACTTTTTTGTCAGCAGCTGCTTTTATGAATTTTTTTGCAGTTTCTATATAATCTTCTTCAAGAAGAGACTTGCCTACTTTTTTTCCCATTGATTTAAGAAAGGTGTAGGACATTCCTCCTCCTATTACCATTGCATCGCATGTTTTAAGAAGAGATTCAAGAACAGCTATTTTTGAAGATACTTTTGCACCGCCTATAATTGCAACAAGAGGTTTCTTGGAATTTTTTAAAATAGGTTCAAGAAATTTAATCTCTTTTTCAATTAAAAGTCCTGCTGCAGAAGGAAGATATTTTGTAATTCCTTCTGTTGATGCATGAGCCCTGTGCGCTGTGCCGAATGCATCATTGATATACACATCCCCAAGCTTTGCAAGTTTTTTTGCAAACTCAGGGTCATTAGCTTCTTCTTCTTTATAAAATCTTACATTTTCAAGAAGAATTATATCTCCTGCCTTGCTATCTTTAACAAGTTTTTCGACAGCATCCCCAATACAATCAGGAGCCATTGTAACTTTTTTGCCTATAAGTTCTGATAATTTTTTTGCCACAGGAGCAAGCGAAAATTCAGGTTTTCTCTCGCCTCCTTTTGGCCTTCCAAGATGGCTCATCAATATTGCTGTTGTGCCTTTCTGTTTGAGTATATACTCAATTGTAGGTATTGAAGCAGTAATTCTGGTTACATCTGTAATCTTACCATCTATTATCGGAACATTAAAATCAACACGGACAAGCACTTTTTTATTTGTGAGGTCCATATCTTTTATAGACTTTACACCCATTTTAACTACTCCTGGTTAAACAAGTTTAAGAGCTAAATCAACAACTCTATTTGAATAACCCCACTCATTGTCATACCATGAGAAGATTTTATAAAGATTTTTGCCAAGCTTCATTGTGCTTGGTGCATCAAAAATTGATGAATATGAATTTCCTTTAATATCTGCAGATACTATTGGATCTGTTGTATATTGAAGAATGCCTTTCATAGGCCCTTCTGCTGCTTTTTTCATTGCTGCATTTATTTCATCAACAGAAGCTTCTTTTTTTAATCTAAATGTAAGGTCTACAATTGATCCTGTGGCAACAGGAACTCTCATAGCAATTCCATTCATTTTTCCGTTAAGTTCAGGTATTACAAGCCCTATAGCTTTTGCAGCGCCTGTGGATGTCGGAATAATAGAGAGAGCAGCAGCTCTTGCTCTTCTTAAATCTTCATGAGGCTGATCAAGGAGAACCTGGTCATTTGTATATGCATGGACAGTTGTCATAAGTCCTTCTTCAAAACCAAATGAATCGCTTAAAACTTTTGCAACAGGCGCAAGACAGTTTGTTGTGCATGAAGCATTTGAAACAGCAAGATCTGTAGGTTTAAGATCTCCTTCATTTACACCAAGAACTATTGTTTTTATATCATCTTTTGCAGGCACAGTTAGAATTACTTTTTTTGCTCCAGCAGTTATGTGGTCCATATAACCGCCTTTGGGGCCGGTAGCTCCCCTGAAAACGCCAGTTGATTCAATTGCAACATCAACATTGAGGTTTTTCCATGGAAGATTTTTGGGATCTTTTTCTGCATATACTTTTATTTCTTTTCCATCTACAATTATTGCGCCTTCTTTTGCTTCCACACTTTTGTTATATACGCCATATGTTGAGTCATATTTAAGCAAATATGCAAGAGTTTTAGGATTAGTAAGGTCGTTTATAGCAACAACTTCTACATTTTTTTTGTCAAAAGCAACCTTGAAAACATTTCTTCCGATTCTACCAAAACCGTTAATAGCAATTTTCATATATTCTTCCGCCTTTAAAAGTTTTTTATATTAAATAATATGTAAAAATAGTATAGTTGTCAATTAAGCTTAAAAATTGTTTACAGGTTTGTACTATTTTATATTCAGAATTAGGTTAAAAAGAGTATATTCATTGGGAATTGTCTCTTCTTTTTGCTCTTCCGGCTTATCTTTCTTCTCAAGAAAAACATAATCTCCATAGTTTACCAAGTTAAATATATCTTTATTTTTGATTAATCCTTCTGAAATATTTTCATCAACCCTTGTTATCTGAAATTTTCCCAAAATTTCAGATGCAGAATAAATTTTTCCTATTTTCGACCTGTCAGGAGTAATTTTATCTTTTCTTACAATTAAAAATGAATCTTCTTCTTTAATGCCATCCAGCTTTCCTAGATTTATTATTCCCTTGTCAAAATTAATTTTTATTATTTTTCCTTCTATTTCCGCATCACTTATAATTTGTTCAGAAAGTTTATTAAGAGTTTCCCATACTCTGTTATTTCCAGTTATATTTATTTTATATTCTTTTATAAGAGCGCCTGTATATGTTGAATACAGCGATGCTGTTACTGAAAATAATCTCGATGCTTCATTAAATTTTAAAATCATAAAATAATCTGACTGGTTTGGAGAGGTGCGGGATGCTGAAAATGCATCTGCATAATTTGCTATTTTTGAATTTTTATTATTTATTTTTATAATTTCTGAATGAGTTAAAATATTGGATAAAATACTTGTAATAATTTCTTCTCCGGCAGGATGAAGCATATTAATTGATTCAATATAATATATATCAAAAGAGTAATAATTTTTATCAATTAAAAATTGATCAATTCCCCATTGGGAAGCAGCGCTGCTTTCTGTCATGCTTTCATATATTTCTATAAGATCTTTTATATTTTGTTTTTGCTGTTCTTTAGAAGGAAGAGTTTTAAGTTCTGAAAGATACTTTGCCCTGTATCCGTTTTTCAGATAAATATTTGAATATTCAAGCCGCCCTTTTACAGAATATGGATCAATAAGAAGTCCTCTTCTATAGCTTTCAAGAGCTTTTCTTGTGTAATTTCTTTCATCAAGCCCCTTGCCTCTTTCAAAATAATATTCTGCATATCTGCTTCTTATAGGGTCTGTAAAATCTTTATGTTTTCTTATAACATCTTCAAGCGAGTAACGTGATATTTCATCATCAGGATCTATTTTAAATGATTCTGCATAATATTTAAGAGCGCTGTTGTAATCCCCCATTTTTTCATAAGCTTTGCCAAGTGAATATGAAACTGTGCTGTTGTTTTTTTTCCTGTAAAAAGGCTCAAGCACAGGAGTTATTTGGTCATATTTTCCATTTAAAAGCAGAAGCTTTACATAAAGAAGAGATGAATCAAGATAATCAGGTTTTATTTTAAGAGATTCTTTAATTCTTTTTTCTGCCTGCGCAGTATTTCCTGCATCAAGATAGTGCCTTGCTGCAATATATAATGTAAAATAGTCGCTTGAGTAAAGTCTTAAAGCTTCGGAAAGATATTTTTCTGCTTCCTGATAATTTCCCTGATAATCTGAAATAATAATAAGCGAGAGAAGAGCTTTTTTGTTTGCCGGAGAAATTGAAAGAACATCAAGATAATTTCCTGCAGATTGAGAATATTTTCCTGTTAGAAGAGCTATTTCAGCAAATCCAAAATAAGCGCTTATATTATTCGGTTCTTTTGTGTTTATATATTTAAATATTTTTTCAGCTTCAGGAATGTTTCCCAATGCAAGAAGAATACGCGCCTCTAGCCCCATTATTTCTATATTATTTTTATCTAATACCAGCGCAGCTTTTGATTGTTTATAAGCTTCATCATATTCGCCAAGATAAAAATATGCTTCTGCAAGGCCTTTTATCGAGTTGATATAACTTGGATTTATTTCAAGTATTGTTTTATATTTTTCTATTGCAGCATAATAATCGCTGTCAAGGACCATTATATCTGCATCATTGTTCATTTTAAATATATCATCTTTCGTGTATGCAAATTGATTTAAAATAAGAATAGATAATAATGAAAACAGTATTTTTTTCATAATAAATTATAACTATTTTTCTATTTTTATAGTTTTAATTTTATTTCCTTCCATATTTTGTATAATAAAATTAATTCCATTATATGAAACTTTCTCATATTTTACAGGTATTTTGCCAAAGAGGTCAAACACAAACCCGCCAAGCGTGTCATAATCATCATGCGGAAGGTCAAGCCCAAGCTGTTCATTTATATCTTCGATATAGGCTCTTGTATCGCAAAAATAGGTGTGTTCATCTACTTTTATTATATCTTCTTCTTCATCATCAAATTCATCCTGAATATCGCCTACTATTTCTTCGATAATATCCTCAAGGCTTACAATGCCTGAAACTCCGCCATATTCATCTACTGCAATTGCTATATGAACTTTTCTTCTTTTAAATTCATGAAGCAGCGAGTTTATTTTTTTGCTTTCAGGAATAAAGTATGGCGGCTTTATTATTTTTTCTATATCTATATTCTGTTTTGTAACAATAAATCTAAGAAGGTCTTTTGCATACAGAATTCCAGTTACATTGTCTATTGTATCTTTGAAAACAGGAAAACGGGAGTGGGAACTTTCTATTACTGTTTTTAAAATTTCTTCAAGAGGCATATCTATTGAGACAAATATTACATCTATTCTTGGAATCATAACTTCTTTAACAGTTGTTTCAGATAGTTCTACAATCCCCCTTATCATATCTTTTTCTTCGTGATTAAGATCACTAAAGCTTTCTTCATCTTCATTTTTATTAAGATCAAAGATTTTTTGAAAAAATCCCTTTTTTTTCAAAATATTTCAACTCCTATTAGCTTCTTCATTATCTCTTCCTGATAGATAATCATTTTCTGTTCAGGGCTATTATCTGAATGTGTATATCCGCTTAGATGAAGTATCCCATGCAAAATAAGACGTATAAATTCTTCATTTATATCTACATTGAATTCCTGCGAATTTCTTTTTAGTGTATCAACAGAAATCACAATATCGCCTGCATATACTGTTTCATCGCTATAAGATGGGAAACTATCTTCTAGTTGAGAAAAAGAGAGAACATCTGTCGGTTCATCAATGCCTCTATATTCTTTGTTAAGGAATTTAATAAATAGATCACCGCAAATTACTATTGATAATTCCCAGTTATTGATATTAAGAATATCAAAAATTTTAGCGCACAGCAACTGGATTTTCTCTTCTTTATCAGCTAAAGAGTCTATATTTTCATACTTTATTTCAATTTTGTTGCTCATTGTTTTCAGCTTTTTTATTATTTTTTTCTGCTTCTTTTTCAGCTTCTTTAATGTCAGGGTATTCAATCCTTGAATGGAAAGTTCCTGTAAGTGTTTTTACAAAAGATTCTTTAATTATTTTTAGATCATTAAAGGAAAGATCGCTCTCTGTAATCTGGTCTGTTTCAATTTTTGATAACAGTATTTGCCATACAAATTTATCAATTTTTGATACTGTAGGTTTTTTTAATGTTCTTACAGCTGCTTCAACATTATCTGCAAGCAAAACTACTGCTGCTTCTTTTGATTTAGGCTTTCCTTCTGTATATGAGTAGTCCTGCGGAGTAATTTTTGCTTTATTGCCAAGCTTGAGAGCCTGGACATAAAAATATGAGATAAGGCCGTTTCCATGGTGCTGTGCAATAATATCTATTACTGCCTGGGGAAGCCTTAATTCTTTTCCCTTTTCAATTCCTATTTTTACATGCGATTTTATTACAGAGACAGAAAGGCTTGGTTTCATATAATCATGTTTATTGTAAGATTTCTGGTTTTCAATAAAATATTCTGCCTGATCTATTTTGCCTATGTCATGGTAATATGCCCCGACTCTTGCAAGAAGCGCATTTGCTCTAATTTCCCTGCATGCATTTTCAGCAAGATTGCCTACGCTTAATGAATGGCTAAATGTACCTGGAGCCATGTTGTGCATCTTTTTTAATATAGGGTTGTTTAAATCAGAAAGTTCAATAAGCCTGAATCTTGTCGGAGAATTTAGGACAAGTTCTATTATAGGCAGAACGCCCAATGCAACTATGCCTGATAAAAATCCATTGACAAAAGCAAGTATGGCTGAACCCAAAAAAATTTTATATTCTGCATTTGTAAATAAAAGAAAAATAGTTATAAAAAATATACTGAAAAAACCTGTTTTAATGCCTGCAATAATAAGATCTATTCTTGTATCAGCTTTTTTAACGCAAAAGACTCCGCTTATTCCGTTAAATACACAGAATAGCGCTGGAAAAGATGAAAAATCTCCTACAATTAAAACAACTATACTTACCATTAAAGAAAAATAGAGGCCTGCAGACTGGCTTATTATAATAGCTGCAATCATACTAAAAAGCGGCGCAGGAATAAATAGCGCATAATTGAACCATTCAGGTATTTGAAAAAATTTATATACTATTAATGTATATATAAAAAATACTTCAGATAATATTACTAAAAGAATAACTTCGCCCATGTCTGTCTTTTTTATAACATTAGGCTGCGAGAAAAATATATTTGCAAAAAAATAGACTGCCAATAAATATAATAAGATAGCTATGTTTGTTTTAAAATTTGAATGAACTACAGTGCTTCCCATAGCTTTTATAATTTCCATATCCTGGTCAGTTATAATAAAACCTTTTTCTACGATTGTGCTTCCCTTTTGTATAGTTTTATAAACAGGTGTTGTGCTTGCTAGAACTTTCTCTCTTTTTTTCTGAGTCTCTTCAAAATCATAAAAACAGTTTTCCCGTGCAAAAATATAGACAATATCTGCTATAAGCCTGGCATCTTTTTCATAATTTCCTTTTACAACAGAGACAGCATAATCCTTGATTTTATCCCTGGTAAGGACATCTGAAAATTTAATATCTTCTTTTTCTCTTTTACTGTCAGACCATCGCCATATTTCAAAAAGCTCTTCAGGCCTGTGGCCGCCAAGATCTCCTTTTTCAGATACAATAATTCCCTTGTTCATGGCTGAAGCAAGAACGCTTCTAGACATCTCAAGTATTGAAAATGCAGATGGTTTTCCATAAAGCTGTATAATTATTTTATTGTCAAAATCAGAATATCTTGAATTAAAATCAGCAAATTTTAACTCAAGGTCATGCTGATTTTTTACTTTTCCGCTATATTCATGAAATCTTTGGGAAAACATATCAAATGTTGAGATAGATTCTTCTGTTATTTCTTTATAAACTTTGAAAACAGGAGTTATGTTGCGTTCAAGTTCATAATTTCTTCTTGATGTGCTTTTCTTATCTATATAGTCAAAATCACGCTCAGCTATTATAGTTCTTTCTGCTACTTTGCCAGCCTCATAATCTTTAATATTTTTCTGATAAAAATATGAGTCTATTTTAAAAAATATCAATAATAAAATTAAGTTAAAAATAAGTGTTGCAAAAACAAGGATCTTATTGATATCAATATTTTTATATAACTCTTTGATTTTGATTTTTACTTTTTTATTTTTCTTTATCATAAGCCTCAATTATCTTTTTTATTAAACTATTTCTCATTACATCTTCTGCTGAAAAAAATGAGAACCCTATCTCTTTTACATTTTTAAGTATATTAATAGCATGGATAAGGCCTGACTGTTTTTTATTTGGAAGATCTATCTGTGTTATATCTCCTGTTATTACAGCTTTTGATCCTTCTGCAATCCTTGTGAGAAACATTTTCATCTGTTCTTTTGTGGTATTCTGCGCTTCATCAAGAATTATAAAAGAATCTGAAAGGCTTCTTCCCCTCATATATGCAAGAGGCGCAATTTCTATTACTCTTGTTTCTTCAAGTTTTGCTATTGTCTCAAATGGAATAAGAGATTCCATTGCATCATAAAGAGGCCTGAGGTATGGATTTATTTTTTGGGCAAGGTCTCCGGGAAGAAATCCAAGGCTTTCGCCTGCTTCAACAACAGGGCGGGTAAGTATAAGTTTTCTCTTTTTTTTCTGAAGCACTTCGCTTAAAGCTTTTGCAATAGCCAGATATGTTTTACCAGTTCCTGCAGGGCCTACTGCAAAAATAATATCAAAAGTTGAAAAATTTTTTATAAGAGATACCTGATTATAGCTTTTTGGATAAACCCGTTTAGCGCTTCCAGGTATTATAAGCTCGAGGTCTTCTATTTCGCTAGTTAACTTTGACTTATCTTCATTTGACTGCTGAAATGCAATGCCCGAATATATTCCATTTATAAGTTCAGGAGAAGGCACACATCCTTTTTCGCTATATTCTTTTAATTTTTCAATTATTTTCTTAAATTGGGCCTGCTTTTTCCTGTCTTTTGAAGAAAAATGCAGTTCATTGCCTGCTGTGTATACGCTGGATCCAAGAAGACTCTCTATCAGCCTTAAATTTGAATCATTAAAACCACACAGATCTGCGAGTTTTTGATGGTTATCTAATATTATGGAACACTTATCCTGCAATCGTTTTTACCTTAATAAACCGATTTTATAGGTCATTTTCTTATAAAGTCAAGCCATTTATCATATTATACTACATAGATAATCCGTCATCGCTTGTTATTTTAAGCTCTGATTTTATTTCTTTAATAGGATTCCACTGTATCATTATTGTTGTTTCTGACTTCCATTTCCATTCAGGTATCCCGCTTGCAGGCTGGGAAAGGTCAGGTGTTCCGCTATATTGAAGCGAAAGATCCCAGTCTCCAAGATGATGGACAGCTTTTACTTCAAGTTTTTTAAGCTTGAAAAAAGATTCATATCTATCATCTGTGTTGAAAAAATTGAATGATTTTAATAGATCTGTAATAGGATTTACCCACTCTTCTCCCAACTCTTCTGCAAGAGATGGAATATAGCGGTAAGTGCTGTTGTTTTCAGATTTTGTATTAAATGTTATGTTAAGAAATTTGTGAATATTTAAATCAAAGCCTAAATCAATTACAAGAGCATTATTTGTAAATTCCTGTAAATCCATTCTCCAGCTTGCAGCAAAATTTGTTTTATATCTTACCCTGTTTTTCCATATAGGCATAAAATATCTGCTAAAATCTATTTTTGCCAAAAATTCTGACGGCACAAATTTTTCTTCTGTATCCTGCATCCATCCAAAACCTGAAACATATTCTAATGGATATTTCCTTTTTGCCTTATACTGCGCCTGGAAAAACCAGAGATTTAAAGTAGAGGTAAAATCAAGCGGAGAATTTTCGCGGAAACCATATTTAAAATCATTGAGAAAATATATTTCATCATATAAAAAGCTTATGCGGCCTATTATTTCTGAACTGCCCCACTCATCATGGTAGCCATCATAAATTAATATGTGTTCGATATAGGTTTTATCATCATAAGCTAATCTTTCTTTCCATGTAAAATCCCCAGGCACCCAGGCATCTTTTCTCTCTTCATTTATTTGAAAAGCAAGTGTGGAAGTAAGAGGCCCTGTTTTTACAATATTTTCATTTTCAATTTTTTGCAGTAATGGCGGGAGTATAACTCTTACCCTAAACTGCTGCATCTGGTTCCACCATGAAAAATATTTAAGATTTGTTTCTGTTTCATGTTTTGTAAAATAGTCGTTATCAAAAGTAAAAAAAGAATCTTCATATACAGGATTGCTATTTCCATCAAGCTGTTCAAACTCTTTTTTAAAAGCTATTATATCTACCTGATATTTAAGAGATGATTGATCATACATTTCATATTTATAGAGAGGAAATGTTGTAAAAACTGATTTGTTTTCAAGCTTCATATATGAGGCAGTGTAATCCTGCAGCAGGTAACTGTTCCAGGCAGTATCAGAGATAGTGTCAGATCTGTTTGAATGCGATCTGTAATCTCCGGTAACAACAATATTATTATCAAAAGATAAAAGATTTTCATATAGTTTGGCATTGTATAAAATATTTGCTGTTCCATATGTTCTCGTTGCTGAATATGCTTTTTTAAAACTTACTTCTTCAGGTGTTTCCCATGCAGTATAGTCCATCGTGTCTGTAACAGATACGCTTGGAGTTATATTATAACTCATTGAATGATAGAAAAAATCTCTATTTCTAAATGCTTTAACATTTTCATTCTGCATTTTTTCATATTCAAGAATAGGTAATTTGTCTGTTTTTATTTCTTCTGTTTCATCTTCTTCTTTTTTTATTTCTTCTTTTTCTGTTTCCCATGGCGGTATAACAGCAGCAGAAGGTCTTTTCTGGCTGGTTGGCGGTTCTGTTTTTTTTGAAGATGTTTTATAAGTCTGGGAAAATATACTTCCTTTTATCATTACAGAAAAGTCAGGGAATTTATAATATTCAGGATAGTAAAAATATTGTTCAGGATAAAAGTAGTCTGTTCGTGCAGAATAAGGAATATAGCCGGGAAGAGCTGGATCAGTTCCTGTAAATCCTGTATCAGGCTGTTTTTTATTTTTCCAATTCATTGAAAAATCAAATTTTGTTATATTGATTTCAGAAATAATTCCGCCAAATATTTTTTCAGAATATTTGTAAGAACCATGAAAATACCACCAGAGCCTGTCCATTATATTTATATTTATATCAGTTTCAGATTCTTCTTCTTCAAGTCCAAATACTTTGCTCCAGTCTGTGGTTTCTGCCCTGTCATTAAAATCGCGCAGAAAATAGGGATCTGAATAAAGATCGATAGATAAATCATATTGCAAATTTTTATATTGATTTTTTGTGCTTAGTTCAGCTCCAAACCTGAAAGGCAGTGTAATGTCAAGAAAATTTGCATCGTTCCAGGCGCTAACAAATTCTCCATCTTGATTTTCATAAAAAGGAGAATATGCTGATCCTGAGCTTGTATAAATATTTCTGCTTCTTCCAATTCCAAGATAAAAATCCATAATATCGGTTTTTCCCTCTGTTCCTGCAAAAAAACCAAGCCTTGAATAAATATCAAACATCAATTTTATATATTGATCATTTTGCGGCGCATTTTCCTTTTTTTTTAATTTTCTTATATATAGTCCATTAATCTCGGTTTCATATTCAGAATTATCTCCTGTAGCTGAAAGAAATGAAAAATTGCTTTCATTTTTGGGCGTGCCGAACAGGTATGTGGTTGTCTGCATAAAATATCCTACAGGTTGTTTTATGCCAAAAGCAGGATTAAATACAAGAGAATCTCCTGGATGGAAGAAAAATGGGAAATAAAACATTGGCACATGGCCGACATAAAGAACAGCATTTTTTAATCCCCACTCGCCTGGAGCAAGAACCCAGACTCTTTGCGCTTTTATATTATAGTATGGATCATCAGGATTGCTTGATGTAATTTCAGCGCTGTCAATAATAATTACATCGTTATCTGATTTATAGATTTTTTCTCCTGAATATATAAAAGTTACTTCGCTGCCGTCTTCCTGCTTGTTTATTTTTTCAGACCTGGTGTCAATAAAAATTCCTTCCCAGTTTGTAATATTAAAAGAAAGCTTTTCTCCATTAAAAATTTCTTCTGTGCTGCCTGTCTTTCTTGTGTAAGTAACATTTCCTTCTGCTGTCATTAAATTGTTTTTCTGGTTAAAAATTATTCTATCTGTTTTTATTAAATGTGTTACACCTTCATCTTTATTTTCCATTGTAATAACAACATTTCCGCTTATTTTAATATAATTTTCATCAATTTTTTCTATAGTAAAATATTCGCTTCTCTCTGCTGATTCTATTATAAAAATGTTTTTGCCTTCCTGCACTGTTTGCTTTTTTTCTTCCTGTTTGTAGTGAGCAAAAAGACGCTGTTGAAGTTCTTTTTTAGTTCCTTTTTCATCAAGTCCAAGCTGTCTTGCCCAGGCAACAAGTTCATAATAGTCTGCAGTTTGAATATCAACGCCTATTGTTTTTTCAAAAAGGGTTTTGTCTTCCTTATTATCTTTCTGCGGATTTTCCTGTGGTATAGCATAAAAAGCAGTAGTAAAAAAAAGTATGAGAAAAATTAGTTTTATGGAAATATTTTTAAAGTATATTTCCATAAAGCCTATAAATAATCCTTAAGATATTTTCCGGTATAGGAACTTTTGCAGTTTATAATATTTTCAGGAGTTCCGGAAAAGACAACTTCGCCTCCCCTGTGCCCGCCTTCAGGGCCAAGATCAATTATATAGTCAGCTGATTTTATAATATCCATGTTGTGTTCAATTATTATAATAGTATTGCCTTTATCGCAAATAGTATTAAGAACATTTAAAAGTTGTCTTACATCGCTGAAATGAAGTCCTGTTGTAGGTTCATCAAGTATATAGAGTGTATTTCCTGTATTTACTTTTGAAAGTTCAAGCGCAAGTTTTACTCTTTGAGCTTCTCCGCCGGACAAGGTAAGCGCAGATTGTCCAAGTTTTATATATCCAAGCCCTACATCATTTAATGCAGTAAGTTTTCTTTTTAGGACAGGAATTGAGCTGAAAAATTCAAGCGCATCTTCCACAGTCATTTCAAGTATATCATGAATATTTTTGCCTTTATATCTTATTTCAAGAGTATCGCGGTTAAACCGTTTTCCATTACAAACATCACAGGTAATATATACATCTGGCAAAAAATGCATTTCTATTTTTATTGTTCCATCGCCTTCGCAGTTTTCGCATCTCCCGCCTTTTACATTAAAAGAGAACCTGCCTGATTTATATCCTCTTGCTTTGGATTCAGGAAGATTTGCAAAAAGGTCTCTTATTGGAGTAAAAAGTTCAACATATGTTGCAGGGTTTGACCTTGGAGTTCTTCCAATAGGGCTTTGATCAATATCTATAACTTTATCTATAAATTCAATACCTTCTATTTTATCAAATCTTCCCATATCTCTTGAACTTTTATTTAACTTGTTAAAAACAGCGGGATAAAGTATATCATTTACCAATGTTGATTTACCTGATCCTGAAACTCCGGTAATAACAACCATTTTTCCCAAAGGAAATTCAACACTGATTTTTTTAAGATTATGTTCTTTTGCGCCTTTTAAAATAAGCTTTTTGCCATTGCCTTCCCTTCTTGAAGCTCTTGTTTCAATTTTGTCAGTTCCTGATAAAAATCTTCCTGTAAGGCTTTTCTTGTTTTTTATAATCTCGGCAGGAGTTCCTGCTGCAACAAGATTTCCTCCATGCACACCTGCGGCAGGCCCAAGTTCAATAATATAATCTGCAGACCTTATTGTCTGTTCATCATGTTCTACAACAATAAGTGTGTTTCCAATATTGCGCAGATGTTTTAATGTATCAATTAATTTAATAGAA
>JAVBQS010000106.1:0-8822 GCA_031548835.1 Spirochaetia bacterium | reverse complement strand
ATTTCCTGGATCGTCTTTTCTCCCCGGATGGCTTCAAGCGCTACCTTTGCCTTGAAGGTTTTATCGTATCTCTTTCTCATCGGTGGTCTCCCTTTTTTCAGTCCACCTTAGTCTATCATTTTTTCTGTCTTAATTCTTGGGCTCAGTATAATCTGTTATAAAAATATTTTATAAATTATATTGGCTTTTATAAATATTTACTGTTAAATATAGAAAATTATATAATTAATTTTAAGAATATTTTATAGATGGATAAAGTGCCGGATATTGAAAATTCAGATTATCTAAATAAACAGATTATAACCTATCTTGGAAATAAACGCGCTCTGCTTTATTTTATTGAACAGGGTATTGATATTGTAAAAAAAAGAATAGGTAAAAAGAAACTTGATATTTTTGATCTTTTTTCAGGGTCAGGTATTGTGTCAAGATTTTTTAAGCAGCATGCAGATAAACTAGTTGTTAATGATCTTGAAAAATATTCAGAAGTAATAAATAGATGTTACTTAACAAATGTTTCACAATTTGACAGAAATGCTTTTCTTGAGATATATAACGATATTGTTTTTAGACTTGAAAATATGCCTTTACAAGAAGGAATTATAACAGAACTCTATGCTCCTAAAAATGATCATAATATAGTTTCCAATGAAAGAGTTTTTTATACAAGAAGAAATGCAATGTATCTTGATACAGCAAGATTATTACTAGGAGAAGTTCAAGCTAAACACAAAAATTTTTTATTAGCTCCATTATTATCAGAAGCATCTATTCATGCAAATACTTCAGGAGTGTTTAAAGGTTTTTATAAAGATTCAAAAACAGGAGTGGGTAAATTTGGCGGAGATAGAAGTAACGCATTATCACGAATATTATATGATATACATATTCCTTTTCCTGTTTTAAGTAATTTTGAGTGCAATGTAGAAATATATAGATGTGATTCAAATGAGATTATCAAACATATTGATAATGTTGATCTTGCATATATAGACCCTCCTTATAACCAGCATCCATATGGATCCAATTATTTTATGCTTAACTTGCTGGTGGATTACTTAAAGCCTAGAGAAATAAGCAAAGTTTCAGGCATACCTGTTGACTGGAACAGATCAGCTTATAATAAAAGCAGGGCAGCGGTAAATATTTTTAAAGATCTGGTGGAAAATTTAAAAGCAAAATTTCTTCTTATATCTTTCAATTCTGAAGGATTTATTTCAATGGAAGAAATGATAGAATTATTAAAAACTATTGGTAATGTAAAAGTTCTTGAAGAAAAATATAATACTTTCAGAGGAAGCAGGAATTTGAGAAACAGAAAAATACATGTAAAAGAATATCTTTACCTGCTAGAGAAAAAATAAAATACAGCATCTGAAACAGTGTATTGTATATATGCCTACAAAAACCTGAAATATTTTTCAGAATAATTATTGTAATTTACAGCTATGGTTTTTTAGATATGCCTGGTTTTTATCTATAATTTAAACATTAGACCTGTTCGATAACTCTGTTAAAAGTCATTTTGCGAATATCAAATAAGTACTAATTTGACCACAATGTATGATTTTTTTTACTAATAGCTCATAATCTTAAAAGTTTTTTATACCTTGCCATGGCTTACCATTTTTTAGGTTATCGAACAGACCTATTAATATTTTCTTTTACTTTTTCCGTTTCTGTTCATACATTAATTTATCAGCATTATGAATTAATTTACTTAGGTTATTATCTCCCTGATCTCCAATATAATATCCTACTGAAAAACCAATTTTTTCTATATCATCAATATGAATACTATTATACTCTTCAACTTTTTCATTAACTATTTGTATGTATTTATCAACTTGTTCTTGGCTGCTATATTTAAAAATTCCAAGAAATTCATCTCCGCCATATCTGCCTATAAATCCAAATCCTTCAGCTTCTTCTTTTAATATTCTTCCGAATTCCGCAATAACTCTATCTCCTCCCTGGTGTCCTTTCTGGTTATTTACTTCTTTTAAATTATCCATATCAAAGATAAGTACTGCAAAATTTAAATCATTGGGAATTTTTTTTCGATACTTGTCGATTTCAATTTCACAACTTGCCCTGTTAGGCATTTGGGTAAGGGTATCAGTATAAGCTATTCTGTTGATAATAGATGTTTTACGCTTAAGCTCGCCTGCTTTCAGAAAATAAATCAGCAGTGTCATCATAAAAATAATAAAGACAACATTTGCACATTGCAGAAAAAATCTTGAATTTTCTACTTTCCGTTCAGCAAATGCCTCTGCAGCAGCTGATGCCTGATTTACAAGATCAAAATATTCTTCGCTAAGGCCGAAAAGCTCTCTCGAATTCTCACTTGTTTTTATATGTAATATTTCTTCTTTTATCTTTTCCCAGCAGTCTTTTACCTGAGCCATAAGATTTAAAAATACTGTATCTTTAATAACAATTAGGCCGAAATCTCCTTTAACATGCATTAAATCATAAATAATAGAATCAATATAAATAATAAGATTATTATCGTGAACCCCTTGCATCTCTTCTTTTATCAATCTTTCTGTTGTGCCTCTCAAAATACTTACATAATTAACTACTTGGGCATTTTTTTGAAGTTTATTAATATATGATAGAGAAAGCTGATTAACAAATATAATTGAAAAAACAAATGTAAAAATTAAAAGATATTCTTTTTTACCTAAAACTGATTTTAACATATATAATTCCTATTCAAATTATACTATATATACGATATATCATGTGTATATTATTTTCTGCATAGTCATAAAAATTAAACAATTATAGTATTTAATAATAATTATTAAAAGCAAAACTTTATAAAATATAGAATTTTTCATTTTATTAAATCTCTATCTTTCCATTTTTAATATTTGTATAAACTTGTATTAAGATAGTCATTTTATTTTTTAAATTCAGTAACTATTTTATAACATTATCATATTTTTAGGACAAAAAATTTTTGTATAGTTAAAAATTTAACATTATTTTCTAATGTCCTTTTTTCTTCTTTTCCTGTCTTTGTATATATTTTTCTTTAGCAGTTAATTTTTTATCTTTATTTTTCTTTTTAAATATTTATTTTTTCTCGTTTTTCTTAATTTCATTATACATACTTTTGGATTTGGAAGTTTCCTGTTTTTCCTTTTTTAATATTTTTATGCTTTTTATACGGATATTGCTATTTATTTTATCTACTTTATTATATTTATGTAGATAAAAATCCAATATTTCACCGCTGAAGGCTCATGGCCAAATATATATTTTCCAAGAGAAACTGTTCCATTATTTTTTCAATCAAAGCTGCCCAGAATTGTTCATCATAATATATTGTTGTTATAACCTTTTCCATTTTTCCTCCTGATATACTTATACCGGGACAAAAATGAACATCTTATGATGGTTACTTAGCCAAATAAACTGTTCAGACTACCTACTAAACTTGTGTTTTTTCTTTGCTTTAATTTTTTTCATTTTTATACACTTATTTTAGAAAAATAACAATCTTTGACAGGTATAATTGCTAATTCATCATTATTTACTCTGGAATAATGATGAAATAATTTTATAGCCGTAATCTTATAATTATACTTTATATAATGTATGATTTTTTTATTATAAAAATATAATCTTGTCTGCTGCTAGAATATAACTTCTTTATCTGGAAATTTTAAATAGCAGAATTTATTGCTTTTTACCGGTTTAAAACATTAACTTTTTCTTAAATATACTATTGCAAATCAGAGATAAAACTTATATAAAAAATCCTAATTAAAGAAAATAATAGTTTAATAATAAACAAAACCTTTCTTTAATAAAAAATCTATTTTATGGAAAAACTAATTTATGAATAAAGCAAAAATATCCAGTCTGGGTAAAAAATTTGTAAAACGTTATATCGTAGATGCTCTTGGAGCTATGGCTCTTGGCCTTTTTAGCTCTCTTATTATCGGAGTTATATTAAATCAGATATTTATAGTTTTCAGCTTAACTGAGCACAGTTTTGCAAAAGCTATTATAGAAATAACAGGAGCAAGATCTCCTGTCATAGGAGCAGCTATTGGTGTTGCAATTGGCGTTAGTTTAAAAGCCCACCCTCTTGCAATATATTCTGCAGCTGTAGCAGGAGCTTTGGGATATTCTTTTTCTGTTGCAGGGATTTCTGCAGGGCCTGTAGGCGCATATGTGGCTGCTGTAATTGGTGTGGAAGCAGGGAATTTCCTGGCCGGTAAAACTAAGGTAGATATTCTTGTTGTCCCGGCAGCCACAATTTTAATTGGCGCTGTAGCAGGAGCGCTGGTCGGCCCTCCAATGGCATCGTTTATGAGAGCTACAGGTGAATTGATCAACCAGATGACTATGTTAAAACCGTTACCTATGGGTATTGCAGTATCTGCAGTAATGGGCTTGATACTTACTGCTCCAATAAGCAGCGCAGCTCTTGCGATTATGATGGGGCTTTCAGGTCTTGCCGGAGGAGCAGCTACAGCAGGATGCTGTTCACATATGATTGGTTTTGCTGTTGCAAGTTTCAGGGAAAACAGGACCGCAGGGCTTTTATCCCAGGGGCTTGGCACATCTATGCTGCAGGTGCCGAATATTCTGCAGCATCCCCAGATATTGCTCCCGGCAGTAATATCATCAATAATAACAGGGCCTATTGCAACCATGATTTTTAGAATGGAAAACAGTCCGTTTGGAAGCGGAATGGGCACTAGCGGACTTGTAGGGCCTATTACTACCTGGATCACAATGAAAGAGACAACAGGGTCTGTAGAATTGATTACAATGATGTTAATACTTTACTTTTTGCTTCCTGCAATAATAGCCCTTACTGTATCAGAAATTATGAGAAAGGCCGGCTGGATAAAATCAGGACAAATGAAGCTTAATCTCTAGAAATCTATTCTGCATATTGTCAATAATTAATTTTTTAATAATAATTTTTTTAAATTTTACCCTTCCATATTTAGCATAATAATATAATGGAAAGGTATTTTATAATTATAATAATTCGCTATATCTTTTTATAAATATAGTAACAAGAATTATATATAATAATACAGTAGACCTGTTCGATAACCTAAAAATGATAAGTTTGAAAAAATATTTTCTTATTACAGCAGGATGTATATCTCTTTTTCTTGGTATTGCAGGAATATTTCTTCCAATACTTCCCACAACCCCATTTCTATTACTATCTGCAGCATGTTTTTTAAAAAGTTCACAGCATTTATATATCTGGCTTACAACTCATAGAATCTTTGGAAGTTATATAAGAAATTATTTAAAATACAAAGCTATTACTGTAAAAACAAAAATTATTTCATTATCAATGCTGTGGGTTCTTATATTAACCTCAGCGCTGTTTTTTGCTCCTTTTTTGTGGCTTAAAATATTATTGTTATTTATTGCATTATGTGTGAGTATTCATTTAATTATGATAAAAACACTCACGCCAGAGATGATTGCACAGGAAAAATCAATTATAGAGTTGGATTAATGTTTTTTATTTAGATAATAGACCTGTTCGATAACCTAAAAAATGGTAACCTTGGCACAGCTTATCATGCCAAGGTTATAAAAAAACTTTTAAGATTATGAGCTATTAGCAAAAAAATCATACATTGTGGACAAATTAGTACTTATTTAATATTTGCAAAATGATTTTTAACAGAATTATCGAACAGGTCTAATATATTATCTATCATATCTATTCATATTTGCTTCAGCACATGCCCTGTCCAAATCACCTATTTTTTCTTTTTTATCTCCAGTAAAATCTTGCGAATTAAAATAATGATAATAATCAAAAGGTGCTAACGGCAAATTATATTTATGCGTCTTGCCATCCCTAAAAGTAATTGTATGCCCAAATGTATTTACAAGAGGATTAAAGCAAGGCAAAAAACTGCCGGAATTGTTTAAATGTTTTTCACAATATTTACTAATTACTTTTGATCTTGCTGCTTCTGAAAAATAAAATATAACAGTTGTTTTTGCAATCTCAAAACTATCTTCAGCTTGGTCTGGTCTCTCAATAAAAGCTGCAAAAATTTCTTTCAATGAACATATCTTTTTCTTCACATAATTATAATTGGTAAAATTCACAGTAGTTTCATTTTTATTATAGCTAGTTATTTTATAGTTATTATTACATTCAAAATTGATAGCAACTCTTTCTGTTCCATTAATTAATACTATATGAAAAGGGTTAGTTAAACTGCTTGCATTTCTCATATCAGTTATAATATGTTTATAATCATTTATTGAAATATTATTTAAATCTATAGGCATAACAGCTCCTATAATATATAGATCTATTTTTAAATAAAAATATTTAATAATTGTTTTTTAACTATACAGTTTTTATCCTCCAATTCCAAGATTAAGCATATCCTGAATACGCGCTGCACCTTCCGGCAATGGTATTGATTTAAATTTAATTTTTACATCTATAGTATCGCTGTTAGATATATTATCTTCTTTATCTTTATTAACTTTTGCTCCGCCATCTGCAGGAACAGCGCGGCGGCGTGCAAAAGTAACAAGAAAGCTTGAGCGGGAAGTTTCAGGAGGCAGAGAATCTTCAGATTTATTTATAAAAGTTTTAACTTCAGATCTTGCAACAGCAACAGAAAAAGACATTTCAAGCTCTTCAATTCCCAATAACGATTGAGGTATAAGTGAAATTTGCGGAAATTCTACTTTTCTTCCATCCGGCAGTACAATAAACATCATATGAGGCGCGCCGGTAACTGTATCAAAATATTGCTGCATTATCATAAACTGGTGCTCCTGGAGAGTCTGTTGTGCTGTATTTACAGCATGCTGCATTCCTTTGAGTATATCTGTAAAAGTTTGATCTGCCTGGCCTGACTTATCGCTCATAGCTTATATCCTTTAAGTTGTATGCTGTTTAGTTGCAGGAAGAGGAGCTGTGCATTGTGCCATTACATCCATAAGCCTTGCAAGCCCTTCGGTTGGCTGCTGCTGGCGTGCATTTACCCGCACTTGATATTTTGCTGTCTGGTTTGTTGATCTTGTATTTTCTCTGCTGGAGGTTACTTTACCCTGAACCTCTACCGAAGCTTTGACTCCCCAGAATCCCCAACTTGCACTTGCTTTTGATGAGACTTCCGCACTGGTGTTGCTTTTACTTTGTTCAGTAGCAGCAACTTCCATCTGGAATTCAATATTAACATCTTCTACAAGCAAAGCAGGGGTAGGCACAAGACCAAGAAATGGCGCCTGAACATGTGTTGGAATTGTTTTGTATCCATCAGGTGTCTCTGCAGGCCTTTCAAGATCAAATTCAATCAGCCTGGTTTTTGTCCCTTCTGCATCTGTAAATGCAATTTGCCTTATAAATTGTAATGTTGCTTGAGCAAGTTTAATCTGTGAATCACAAACTGCTGTAAGAGGAGCTCCTATAAGATCGCTCATTGGTAGCCCTTTAAATTGTTCTGCTATACTATCTGGCATAATTTACCTCCATCTGGTAATTAAGCTGCTTATGCAGCAAAAATATATCAGCAATTCAAAAATATATATTTTTTGAATCTTACTGCTGGGTTAAGTTTTTATCTCAGCATAAATTTCTATTTTTTCCCCAATAGCATCTTTTATGTTTTTTACAAGATTAAGCAGCTTATCTTTATCCAATAACTTAATACAACCTTGAGTTGTTCTTGATGTTGAGTAATGGAAGCCATAAGCTGTATCTTTTATAAGTTTTTCTGTAGGTTTTTTATATAAACCATTTTCAATTTCCCATACAGGCAGCATTTGATATGCATCGGTTGGTATAAAGTAAGGAGCAAGATATGGGTCTGTTCTCTCCCTAGGTTCAAGTACATGCCATACTCCTAATGGAAAAGGACGCGGCTGGATTGGATGCTTATCAGGCATTGAATATACTACTTCATTGCTTTTCCGTTCCCGGTTAATCTCATTACGCACAAGGCATGAAATAGGAATCTCTTCATCAAATGCTTTCATTATTCCTTTGGATAAATATGCTTCTATAAGAATTTTCATATTTCCCCCTATCTACTATTTATAATTGAGTATTATATTTTAGAGATTTGATAAAAGAATATCCTATGGATATGGTGTTTTGTAAAATTTTATAATGTAATTTTAATTCTTTTGCAGTAAACCTAATTCCATAGCTTTTAGAATAGCATCTTCAGAATTTGAAACCCCCAATTTTTTATAAATTTTGCTTATATGTTCTCTTACAGTAGTAATTTTTATATTTGCATTTTTTCCAATTTCTTTATAAGTGTAGTGACAGGTTAAAAGCTCAAGTATATATTTCTGACGGAAAGAAAGTTTTACATATTTTTCTTTCTGATTATAAAAAAAACCTTTATATACAGAAGAGCGTATTCTTGCCAGTAATAATAATTTTAATAAAAATTCTTGATCTATATATTTATATATACTTGCTCTTTGTACCTTAGAAATAATTTTTCTCAACAAAAAGATAATATCTGTTCCCAATAATACAATTGGAGTAACAATTCCATATTTATGAGAAATAATTATTGCTTCTATTACTGATTCAAGTGCTTTATCATATTTTGTTATTTTTTGATAACATATCCCTAATAGCGCCAGAGATTCAATTAAATCTAATGTCCTATAATATTCTTTATTAAATAAAATAAGGACACCTCTAAAAACTAGAAAAATAAATACTGTTTCTTCAAGTGCAAAGATTTTTATCGTATAAACACATTTTCTCTTTTGTACCAAACTTTGGAGTGCCTGCTTCCTGCCTGGAAACAAGCCATGTACCCGCCTCT
>JAVBQS010000204.1:0-10121 GCA_031548835.1 Spirochaetia bacterium | reverse complement strand
TTGTCTTTATGGAGAAGAACAGGTTATTGATGAAAGAGCTTATAGGGTATGACTGTAAGGAGATGAAGGTGGAGGAGAGCCAGGAGAGGGCTTTGGAGCTTGGCAGGTTATATAAAACTTTCTCCTCTAAATATATTAAGTAAGAATTTCAGAATATTTACTTGAGAAAAATTATAATAGAGCTGTTCGATAACCCTGTTAGAAGTCCTTGAACGATTTTTGGAGGTATTTTTTTGATGCACATTTTAAGATAGTAGTATAATATAAATATATTCACTATCTTAAAACAGGATGGAAAAATGTGAACCATATGGCTAAAAATATTTTTTTATTATTTTTAATATTTAAAAGCATTATAATCTTTGCAGAACCGCTCTTTCCTGAAAAGAGTATAAAACTTGCAATTCCTGAACCATCTGATTTATGCATTACAGCAGAAGGCGATTCAATGTGGTGTGTAAGTGATAAAACAGGTTATTTACATAGAATAGATTTTGAAGGAAATATAAAAGAAAGTTTTAACTATGGATTCCATGATCCTGAAGCTGTCTGTTTACAGGATAATTTTATCTGGGTTGTGGAAGAGCGGAAAAATATTGCAAATAAAATTGAAGGTAAAAAAGTAATAAAAAGAATAAATTTGAAAAAACTGGAAAAGAAAAAGAACGGGCCTGAAGGTATTACTTTTAATCCGGAGAAAAAAGAATTTTATATTGCAACTGAAAAATCTCCATCAGTTATTTCTGTTTATGATATAAATTTCAATTTTTTAAGAGAATATAAATATAAATTTTCAGATATTTCTGCCTTATGTTATGATAGAATAAATAAATATTTATGGGTTTTAAGCCATGAAGATTCTGCAATTTATATTCTTGATACTGAATTTAAAAACGTAGATTCTATAAAAATAAAAGTAGTTCAGGCAGAAGGCCTTGCCCTGGATTATAGACAGGGGTATTTATATATATGTTCAGACAAGGATGCTCTCCTTCATATATATAAAATACCAAAGCAATTTATTTCTGCAAGTTTTTCTATTCCATGATATTATATTATATTATTTCTCAATTTTGACCGGAAGGATGGGATAAGTATATGTATAGAACATTTGAATATCTTGAAGAATTTAGGGGAAAAATTTTCAAAGGAGAAATTCCTACTATTGTAGAATTGTTTCTTATATCAGAAGCAAGATATATGAATAGAAATTGTTTTACATCTTTTTTTCCTGAAAAAAAAGTCTTATCATATAATGAGGCAAAAAAAAGCATCTTTGCTTTTGCAGGCGTGCTCATAGATAAAGGCCTTAAAAAAGGCGACCCTGTAATACTTACGGGAAAAAATTCCACAGAATGGGCTGTTTCATACCTTGCTGTTCTTGCCGCAGGAGGGATAGTTATTCCTCTTGATTATCAATTTAATGATGCTGAAGTAGAAAATCTTATCTCTTTTACAGATGCAAAAATATTGATTATTGATGAAGAAAAGTATGATAATGCAGGGCATTCTGTTAAAAAAGAATTTATTAAATTTTCCCTGTCGAAAAAAAAGCCGAATTATATTTTTGATTTTAAGGGAACAGTAATTGATAACCCTGTTTCTTTAACTCCGGAAGATATTGCTGTAATTCTTTTTACTTCAGGAACAACAGGCAATCCCAAGGGTGTTATGCTTACCCATTCAAATCTTGTTAACGACAGCCTGCTGGCACAGATGAATTTGACTATTTATCATACAGATGTTTTTTACGCAATTCTTCCTCTTCACCATGCTTATACAATGCTTGCTGTTTTTATTGAAACAATTTCAGTCGGAGCAGAGCTTGTCTTTGCTTCCAGGCTGGTGGTAACGCAAATGCTTTCAGATCTCAAGCAGGGCAAAGTTACAATGTTTCTCGGCGTTCCAATGCTTTTTAACAGAATTCTTAAAGGCATTCTTAAAGGAGTAAGAGAAAAGGGAATATTTGTATATGTTATTATAAAAATACTTCTGTTTTTAAGCGGAAATATAAAAGTTTTTTTTGGAAAAAATTTAGGAAAAAAGATTTTTAAATCAGTTCTTGAAAAAGCTTCTCTTTCATCAGTAAGAATATGTATAAGCGGCGGAGGTCCGTTATCCCCTTCAACATTTAAAATATATAACCAGCTTGGAATAGATTTTGTCCAGGGTTATGGACTTACCGAAACAGCGCCGATTGTTGCGTTAAATCCTGTAGAACATTTTAAGATAAAATCTGTAGGGAAAATGATTCCAGATATAGAAACAAAAATATTGGATCCTGATGATGAAGGCAGGGGAGAGATAGCATTAAAAGGCCCTGTTGTTATGAAAGGATATTATAAAAATAGGGAAGCTACAGATAAAGTTTTTACAGAAGATGGTTTTTTTCTTACCGGCGATGTAGGTTATCTTGATTCTGAAAATTATCTATATCTTACAGGAAGAAAAAAATCCTTAATTGTTACTGAAGGCGGAAAAAATGTTTTTCCGGAAGAAATAGAAGATAAATTTCAGCTTCATGACGAGGTTGAGCAGGTTTTTGTCCGAGGATATATAAAAGATAAAAAAAATATATCAGAGGAAATTGAAGCTATGTTTTTTCCTTCTGAAGAATTGAGAAATAAATATTCTAAAGAAGAGATTTATGAAAAAATAAAAGAAATTGTAAGTGAAATTAATAAAGAAATGCCGCAATATATGTGGATAACGAAAATAGCAATACTTGATAAACCATTGGAAATGACTTCAACTAAAAAAGTAAAGAGATATAAGGTTGGGAGAGAATAGTGCTTGTAATTCCTGCAATAGATATTCTTGATGGAAAATGCGTAAGGCTTTACAAAGGCAATTACGATAAAGTTACTGTTTACAGCGCTGATGTAGTATCAGTTGCAATTGAACTTGAAAAAGCCGGGGCAAAAAGGATTCATATTGTAGATCTTGATGCTGCCCGCGGAAAAGGAAAAAATAACAGAAAAATTATTTCAAATATCAGGGAAAAGGTGGGAGCTGTTCTTGAGGTTGGCGGAGGTATCCGCAGCGAAGAAGATATTAAAGAGATACTTTACACAGGAATTGACAGGCTTATTCTTGGAACTATTTTTGCAAAAGAGAGTGAAAAATGTATAGGTTGGATTAAAAAATACGGCAGAAAATTTATTGCAGGAATAGATGCGCTTGATGGGGAAGTCCGCATCTCTGGCTGGGAAAAAGGTTCCGGCATTACAGATGTCAAGCTTGCAATAAAAGCAGCAGAAGGCGGTTTTTGCAGTATAATCTATACAAATATTTCAAAAGATGGAACTCTGTCCGGCCCAGATATTGAAAATAGCAACTTGATAGCAGAAAAAGCAGGATTGCCTGTTATTATTTCCGGCGGAATAAGCGGAGAAGAAGATTTTAAAAAAATTACAACTGACAAATCTTCCGAAGGCAAAATAGCCGGCATTATTACAGGAAAAGCTTTTTATGACGGCATTTTTGATCTTGCTTATGTTATAGAAAAATATCAGAAAGATGAAGGAAGATTTTTTTAATAAATTTTTAACCTATTTTCCAGGCTGGAATTCTTTTATTATAAAATTAAAAAGCTATTAATAATCATTGTTATTTATAATTAATCAGGAATATTAAAAATAAAATACCCTGGTCAAAAATTTCTATTTATTCTTTCCTGTCGGAACATATAGTATATATATGCAGTGCTGACTGCTGGATAATACTATAATTATAATAAATAAGAAAATAGCAACATTTATAAAAGGTATTTTTATGAATTTATTATTCAAAGCAACAAATAAAGAACTTCTTGAAATCAGGAATAAAATATTTCTGGAAAACGCTGTTCCTGCGCTTAAAAAAAATGGCTTTGAGAAATCTCCATTTCTAACTGCCTGGTATGGAAAAAATAATCTTGGAGATTATAGTTATGAATTATGCAGGTTATCAGCCTGTTCATATATAGAAATTATTACAACACATATTATAAAGGGAGAGAGGTGGATGCAAATTTATCTCAATATTTTTCATATAACTCCGGATATAAAATCCTTGGAAGAATTAACAGGCTTTGATGGGCTGCAGCCTGGTTTACCGCCAAATAGTTTGACAAAAATGAGGCTATGGATAGATGATTTTAAAGGAATGCAATTATTTAATCTTAATTTTTCTAGGCATAAAATTGAACCATATTATTCTAAAAATGGATTGCAGAAAAAAAGAGAAAAGTTAAGTAATATAATTAGTAAAGATATGAACAATATAGATTCTTTTATAGAAAAATGGCACAAAAAATATAAGCCCTTAACCATAAACCGGAACAGTGATAACAAAAAACAGATAAAATATTTAAGGAACCACTGATTAAATTGACTCTAATCAGCGGTTCCATATTATTATCCCGGTACAATAATACAATGCCGGGATATTATCCTGTTATGGAAACCATATCAGGATATTTTTCACAGTTTTCCTATGGAAAACTGTGAAAAAACAACAATAACCCCGGCAAGATAAATCTGCCGGGATAAAAAAGTACTGCTGATTTATTCTCGATCCCGAAGCAAGTATGCTTCGCTACCCACAGGGTGCTTCGCTAACTTTTGAATAAATCAGCGTTGCCTTAACTAATTATGTCAGAAAATAGATACTGGGAAATTTATTTTTTTTGTTATAAAATGTAATAATAAGCGAAGCTGTCCCGAAACAAGTCCGGGACTTTCCCGAAACAAGTTAGCGAAGCATATAACTGAAGGTGTCTGCAGGTAGCGCAGCATCCCGTCACAGGCGGGAACAGGGCTTTCCTGAACAAGGATAGAGCGTGGGTATTATTTTTTATTAGCAACATAGTAAATCAGGAGTATATAGTGAGAATAAAATATCTTGATCAAATTAAAAAAAGAATAGTTCTTTTTGACGGCGCCATGGGAACAATGCTTTATGAAGAAGGCGTTCCCCTAAACAGCTGTTTTGAAGAAGTTTCTGTTTCAAATCCGAATCTTGTAAGCAATATACATAGGCAATATATTGATGCAGGAGCGCAGGTTATTGAAACAAACAGTTTTGGCGCAAATCCTATAAAACTTAAAACATATCAAATTGAAAATAAGATAGAAGAGATAAACAGGGCTGCTGCAAGAATTGCAAGAAGAGAAGCAGGCGATGATATCTATGTCGCAGGTTCTATAGGCCCTCTTGGACAAAGGCTTGCTCCTTTGGGCCCTATCAGTTTAAAAGAAGCTGAAGATGCATTTAAAGCACAAATATCTGCTCTTGTTAGTGAAGATATAGATCTGCTTATTTTTGAATCTTTCAGAGATATAAAAGAGCTTTTGCTTGCTGTAAAGATTGCAAAATCACTTGCTCCTGATATGCCGGTGCAGGCCCAGTTTACACTTGGCCCGCTTAATGTTGAAGAATATAAAAAACAGGCGCCTTCTATTGCAAAACAGCTTGAGGAAGATAGCTCTGTAGATGTTATTGGCATCAACTGCGCAGTAGGCCCTGACCACATGCTTGAAATATTAATGGCAATAAAACCTTTTGTAAAAAAGCCTATTTCTGTTATGCCTAACGCAGGCCTGCCGAGGGAAATTGATAACAGAAATATGTATCTTGCGTCTCCTGCATATTTCGGCAACTATGCTCTTAAATTTCTGGAAGCAGGAGCTTCTGTTATAGGCGGATGCTGCGGAACAACGCCTGCGCATATTAAAGAAGCAGGAAAAATGATACTTTCTCTGGGTGCTGTTTCAAATGTTAAGGTTGCTTCTATAAATGACAAACCAGTACAGGAAAAAAGTGAAGCTACAATGGCGGAGCGCTCTTCTCTTGGCAAAGCGTTAGCTGCAGGCTTGTTTATTACAACAGTGGAGCTTGTCCCGCCTATGGGAACAGATTTATCAAAAATTATTGAAAGGTCTGCAGAGCTAAAATCAAAAGGAATAGATTATATAAACCTTCCTGACGGCCCGCGCGCTTCTTCGAGAATTTCTGTAGGCATAACAGCTCTTGAAATAGAGCGAAGAGCTGGAATTGAAACAATACCCCACATCTGCTGCAGGGACAAAAATCTTATAGGAATACAGTCAGAGCTTCTTGGGTTTCAGGCAGTCGGGCTTAGAAATATTTTTATAATTACAGGAGACCCGCCAAAGGTTGGAAACTATCCTGATGTTACAGGAGTTTTTGATGTTGATTCTATAGGACTTATTACTCTGGCAAAAAGGCTTAATAAAGGGATAGATTTTGGAGGAAAAGAACTTTCAGGGCAAACAAGTTTTGTAATAGGAGCAGGAGCAAATCCTGCAACAACAGGGCTTGAGCGGGAAATTGACCGCTGCTTTCAAAAGGCAGAGGCTGGAGCAGACTATTTTATTACACAGCCTGTTTTTGATTATGAACATCTTCTTGATTTTATTGATAAAATAAAAAAGACAAAAATTCCTGTAATTGCAGGAATATGGCCGCTTGCTTCATACCGCAATGCTCTTTTTCTTAATAACGAAGTTCCAGGCGTTACTATACCTGACTATATTATGAAACGGATGGAAAAAACCCAAACAAAAGAAGAAGGAGTTAGGGAAGGTATTATAATTGCAAGGGAAATTCTAGCAGCTGTAAAGCCTGCTGTAAAAGGAATACAGATAAGCCCTCCTTTCGGAGTTATACAAAGCGCTGTAGATGTTATAAGGGAAGATTTTGAATAAAACTTTAAAATATAAATGCCTTTTTCTTGATCATGATGATACTTCTGTAAACAGTACTCCCATAATCCATTATAAAGCTCATATAGAAGTTATGAAGACAATGAGGCCGCATCTTCCTCCTCTTTCGCTTGAAGAATGGTTTAAAAAAAATTTTGATCCGGGAATTATGGAATATATGAAAGAAGATCTTGGAATGTCAGATGAAGAGATCAGAATAGAGTATGGAATATGGAGAAAATATACAGCAGGAATTATTCCTGATTTTTTTCCCGGAATTATAGAGATGCTTATTGAATATAAAAAACGCGGCGGAAAAGTTGTTGTTGTTTCCCATTCTGATGAAGATTTAATTGAAAGAGATTATAAGATTAAAGGTTTTTGCAAGAATGATCCTTTTTTCCCAGACATGATTTTTGGCTGGACATATGATGAGTCAAAACGGAAGCCTCATCCATGGCCTGTTTTTACTGCTCTTGAATCGTTAGGCATAAAGACTGAGGAATCCATAATACTTGATGATTTAAAACCAGGAGTTCTTATGGGAAAAAATTCAGGCGTCGATGTTGCTGCTGCAGGCTGGAGTTATGATATACCGGAGATAAAACAATATATGAAAGAAAACTCTATTGCATATTTTAATTCTGTAAAAGATTTTAAAACTTTTCTGCTTGACTGATTTTCCTTTCCAATAATTAGCAATTTTACAAAGTTTTAATTATTGGAAATAAAAAGAACAATTGGAAAATGGTCTGAATACCCTGTTGCTGTTCTGCTGTTCCAGCCAAGGGGAGCTCCGTTTGAATTTGCAAATTCTCCATTGTTTAATACTTTAAATTTGGAATATTCAAAATCTTTATTGTTAAAGAATGGAGCTGCTAAAAGAAAATGATCAATAGTTTCCCAGCTGTTTTTATAATAATAACTGCCTGTTCCATGTTTCTCAAACCACGGTGAATAAAAGACAAGTGAATTTTCTGAAAAAACAACTTCCTGTTTATCTCCAGTTACAATTAAAGCATCTTTAGCTGCAGATATTTCTATTTCTTTTAAAGGCATCAATGCTGTCAGATATTTTTTATTATGCTTTTCATATTCATCTATATTTTCATTTAAATCGCCTGCTATAATTATTTTTGCATCAGGGTTTTCCCTATATATTTCTTTACATCTTTTACTTATTGCTGCTGTTGCACCAAGTCTTGCAGTCTCTGTATTCTCATCTCCTCCAAGTTTTGATTTTAAATGGCAATTAAATATATAAAACTCTTTATCATCTATATAAAACAATAGTTCTGTTACAGCTCTTAAATTATCAAAATCTTCCAGATGTATTGCATGGTTTTTAATTTTTTTAACAGGGTATCTGCTTATTACTCCTGTTGTTATTGCACTTCCATCGTTATCTGCGCATATAAAATCGCTATAGGCAAATTGTTTGAGCCATACTGTTGCAAGATCTTTTATAACTTTCTTATTTTCAACTTCCTGAATACAGATTATATCAGGGCCATTTTTAGGCTCTGCTGCAGAAATGACTTCTGTTATATTTTTTAGCCTTTCCCTGTAGAGAGATGATGTCCATATGCCATGTGAGGGATCGAATTCAGGATACTCTGTTCCGTTTTTAACATCATCAAAAAGATTACAGACATTGTATGACATAATAATTATTTCTTTGGGTTTTTCATCATCAGGAAAAAAAGAACATTTTGAAAATGATGTAAATAATAAAATAAAAGAGATAAAAATTAAAATTTTAAAAATTTTTTTCAAGATACTCCTGCCTTCCCGGTAAAAAAATTACCGGGATATACAGAATCTGGCTTCTGTATTACTTAAGGTAGGACACTATCTTTTTCTTTTCTGCTTCAGAATCTTCTGCTTTTGGAGAAAATTCTTCTCCAGTAATATTTTCGTAGAAAGATATATATTTTTTTGCTGTTTCTATTCTTACTTCATCAGTTATTTCAGGAGGTGTGCCGTTACCCATATATCCTTTTGAAATAAGCCACTGCCTGAAATATTCTTTATCAAGCTGCCGCTGCTCTTTATTCTCGCTATATAACTTTTCATAAGTATCAGCATGCCAGAACCTGCTTGAATCAGGAGTGTGTATCTCATCAGCTATAATAAGTTTTCCGTCAAGAAGGCCGAATTCATATTTTGTATCAACAAGTATAAGCCCATTTTTTGATGCTATTTCTGTTCCTCTTTTAAAAAGAGCAAATGCAGCTTCCTCAACCTGCTGCCAGATTTTTTTATCAACAAGTCCTCTCTTTACAATCTCGCTGCTTGAGATAGGTTCATCATGCTGGCCTGCTTCGGCTTTTGTTGAAGGAGTAAGAAGTGGTTTTTCAAATTTCTGGTTAAATTTCATTCCTTTTGGAAGGGCTATTCCTGATACTGATTTTCCTGCTGAATAGTCCCGCCATGCAGATCCTGTAAGATACCCGCGCACAATTACTTCAACCGGAAGTATTTCGCATTTTTTTACTTTTACTGTTCTTGGAGAGACTTCTTCTACTATATGATTTTTTATAATATCAGCTGTTTTTTTAAACCAGAAAAGAGCTATTCTGTTTAAAACTTCTCCCTTAAAAGGAATTGTTGATAAAATAACATCAAAAGCAGAAATTCTGTCTGATGTAATTAAAAGCAGTTCTTTTCCAAGATCTATTACATCCCGCACTTTTCCCTTGAAAAGTTTTGTCCGAACAGGGGCAGGCACATTGTTTTTTTCTATACCAAAGAAAGTGTTTTTCAGATTTTTTTCTATAAGCGAAAAATTCATGCTGAAAGATCCTTTCTGCTGCTGATAATTTTTGAAATAAGGCCATAGTCGAGCGCTTCTTCTGCATTTAGCCAGTAATCCCTGTCTGTATCTTTTTCAACCTGTTTTATGCTTTTTCCTGTCTCTTCAGATATTAGTTTGTTAATTTTTTTTCTGGTTTTTTCTATTTCTTTTGCATGAATTTCAATTTCAGTTGCAACTCCTCTTATTCCGCTGAGAGGCTGGTGAATAAGATAGTGTGAATTGGGAAGGCCGAATCTTCTTTCTTTCGGAGCTGCAAGCAGTATAAGAGCTCCCGCGCTTGCAACAAGCCCCATTCCTATCATATATATATCAGGTTTGATAAACCTTGCCATATCAAATATGGCATAACCTGCATCAACATCTCCTCCGGGAGAATCAATAAGTATTTTGATAGGGTTATCATTATCTGCTTCAAGAAGCAGCATTTGTGTAATAACTTTTTCTGCGCATTTTTTATTGATTTCGCCTGAAATAAGTATTGTTCTTGTTTTCAAAAATTTTTCAGATATAGCATCTTCTTTTTGTTCATTTTGTTCACATTCTTCATTATTATTAAAAATATTTTTCATTTTTATCATATTTTTTAAGTGTTTAAC
>JAVBQS010000033.1:0-8299 GCA_031548835.1 Spirochaetia bacterium | reverse complement strand
AACTGGAACGCCTTGACCGGTCGCTTGGACTTTTACGGGGACTGTTTGAAAGCTGCTTAATTATTCTTTTTGCTGTAAGTGTTATTGATGCCCAGCCTTTTTTCCCTCCTGATAAAATTTTTTCAGATAGTATTATAGCTGAATTTGTAAGAAAAATAATTGCTGTAATACCTGAAAATAATTTAATGGATAAGGTTGATATAAGTATGAGGATATAATGTTTGAAAATATAATAGGCCATAAATCTTTTATCGAACAGATAGAGAAAGAAATTAAATCAGATTCACTTCCTTCATCTATTCTTATTTCAGGACCGCTATATGCAGGAAAGCAGACTATAGCGCTGGAAGCTGCAAGAGCATTAACTTGCGAACAGGATGCAAACTGGAACTGCAGGTGCCAGTCATGCAGACTTCACAGAGTTCTTACAAATCCGCAGGTAGTGCTTTTAGGCTGGGACCTGTTTATGCCTGAAATATTTGCAGTAAAAAATATTTTGGAAAGAAAAAAAGATAACACCAGCTGTTATCTTTTTATAAGAGGAGTAAGAAAACTTCTTAGAAGATTTGATTCTCTTTTGCTTGAAGAAAATGATTCTAAATTTAAAAAAATATCTTCTCTTGTTAATAATGTAGAAGAACTTCTTGCAAATTTTGATCCTGAAGATGGAATAGAGTCAAAAGAGATTGATATAAAAACTGCTCAAATAATTGTTGACAATTGCAAAACAATTGTCAAAGAATATAATTTTACAGGCATAACAGTTGATCAAATAAGAAAAGTAGGTTACTGGATACGTTTTTCAGGATATGGAAATAAAAAAATTATAATTATTGAAAATGCAGAAAATATGAATGAGAGTTCCAGAAATGCTCTTTTAAAAATATTGGAAGAACCTCCTGATAATACTTTTTTTATTCTTCTTACACATAGGCCTGGCGAAATAATACCAACAATAAAATCACGCTTAAGAAAATATGAAATTACAGAAAGAGCAATTTCTGAAAATAAAACAGTTATAGAAAAGATATTTAAAGAAGAAGCAGGGATATTTACAGGAATTAAGGAATATCTTGATTCTACAATTCCTGAAACAGTAATGATTAAAAAAGCTGCAAAACAGTTTATGCTTGATCTTTATGACAGCAATAGAGACCATAGAGGATTATCGCAGGAGATAAAAAATATTTTAAAACCCCAGTTTTCAGAATATTATTCCTATTTTCTGGAAGAGATACTTAATCTGGCAGGAGAACTGCTCAAAAATAGTGAATTTATTAATAATTCTCCTGAAAACATTCTTTTTATAAAAAAAATAAATAAATTTGTAAATGAAAGCTATAAAGGATTTGAAAAATTAAATATAAACCAGGAACTTTTAACAGAATCAATGTTTCTGGAATTAAAAAAAGATTATGAAAAATTTTATAAAAAAAGCAATTAAAAGAATTCCAAAGCTGGACTGTAATCAAATTACTGATCTTGTAAATATTATTCTTGATGAATATGAACTGCTTGAGATAGTTTTGGATTCAATGACAGATGGCGTAATGGTTGCTGATAAAAGCGATAATCTTCTTTTTTTAAACAAATCAGCAAGAAGAATGATGCGCCTTACAAATTTAAATGAAAATGTTGAACGCAAAATCTGGAAAGTTATAAAAGATCCGCAGATAAATGATTTTTTGCATAAATATTTTGCAGAAGAACAGGAAAGCAAAACAGTAAGCATATTTGTTGACTACTCTGAAATGGAAATTAAACTTCTTGAATTTACAATTATGCCTCTTGTTAAAAATAGTTCAATAATAGGCAATGTAATAATAATACAGGATGTTACAGATAAAAAATTTAAAGAATCAAAATTACGCAGGGCAGAAAGCCTTGCATCTTTGACAACTCTTGCAGCAGGCGTAGCGCATGAAATAAAAAATCCTCTTGGTTCAATAAGCATATATCTCCAGCTTATTGAAAAAGCTATACAAAAAAATAGTTCAAATAAAGTTGCAAAAGAGATAAAAGAGAGTGTCTCTATAATAAAAGAGGAAGTTGAACGGCTTAATAAAATTGTTGTTGATTTTCTTTTTGCAGTTAAACCTGTAAATCTTGATTTTACAGAAGAAGATTTAAATAAAATTATTATAGAAACTGTTGACCTTCTTTTACCTGAAATAAAAAAATCAGAAATAAAAGTTGAAACAGAGCTTTCGCCAAAACTTCCAAAAGTTAGTTTAGATAAAAGATATATAAAACAGGTTATTATAAATCTTATAAAAAATGCTGAATCTGCAATGAAGAAAAATGGAGGAAAGCTTAAAATTATAACTGATTATATAGATAATCAGGCTGTTTTTAAAATAAGCGATACAGGCACAGGAATACCTGATAATATTTTATCCAGAATTTTTGAACCTTATTTTACAACCAAAGAATTCGGATCAGGTATTGGCCTTACAATCAGTTATAAAATTATAAAAGAACACAGGGGCGATATTTCTGTAAAAACAAAAGAAAATAAAGGGACAACATTTACTATTACATTACCTGTTCCTCAAAAAGGGCAAAAACTTATTGAATGGAATAAAAAAGGGGAAAGGCATGAAATTTTCGATATTAATAGCTGATGATGAAAAAAATATTAGAGCAGGGCTTAAGCAAGCTCTTGAAAGCGAAGGCTATAATATATACCTCGCAGCAAATGGGGCAGAAGCATTATCTATAATCCAAAAAAATAAAATTGATCTTGTAATAACAGATCTTAAAATGCCGGAAATGTCAGGCGAAGAACTTTTAAAAAAAATAAATAACAATTATAAAACAATACCTGTAATTATATTAACAGGCCATGGAACTATAGAAAATGCAGTCCAGACAATGCGGGATGGAGCCTATGATTTTATTACAAAACCTCTCAACCTTGACCATCTTTTCCTGATTATAAAAAGAGCTCTTTCAAACAGGCAGCTGCAATTACAGCATGAAGCATTACAGGAAGAAGTTGAGAAATTCAAAAACAGAAATAAATACCTAAATCTTATAGGGAAAAGCAATGCAATGAAAAAAGTCGTGGAAACAATAGATCAGGTTGCTGCGACAAAAGCTTCTGTATTAATAACAGGAGAGAGCGGGGTAGGTAAAGAAGTTGTTGCAGATGTTATACATAATTTATCAGACCGCAAAGATAAACCTTTTATAAAAGTTCATTGCGCAGCGTTATCTGAATCATTGCTTGAAAGCGAACTTTTCGGACATGAAAAAGGAGCATTTACTGGAGCTATTGCAAGAAAAAAAGGAAGATTTGAACTTGCAGATAAAGGAACAATTTTTCTTGATGAGATAGGAGAGATAAATCAGTCTTTACAAATAAAGCTGCTTAGAGTTTTGCAGGAAAAAACTTTTGAAAGAGTGGGAGGAGAAGAACAGATAAGCGTAGATGTGAGAATAATTTCTGCAACAAACAAAGATCTTGCAAAAGAAGTTGAACAAGGCAGTTTCAGGGAAGATCTCTATTATAGGCTTAATGTTGTAAACCTTCATATTCCTCCTTTAAGGGAAAGGCAGGAAGATATACCATTGCTTATTGCAACTTTCTTAAATGAGTTTGCAGAAGAAAATGGAAAAACTATTGATGGTATTGATACAAAAGCACAGGCAGCTCTTTCCAATCACAAATGGAAAGGAAATATAAGAGAATTGCGCAACTGTATTGAAAGCGCTGTTGTAATGAGTAAAAGCAATATTATAACTTATGATGATCTTCCTGTTTCTATAAAAAATGAATCTAATGTAGATAACATAATTATAAAACCAGGAACAACATTAGCAGAAGTGGAACATATTGTAATAAATAAAACTCTAACACTTTTAAACGGCAATAAAAGCAAAACAGCAGAAGTGCTAGGAATAGGAAGAAAAACCTTACACAGAAAACTTTATGAGTATAATATCGAATAACTCTTAAAAATAAATTAACCAGAGAGCTATTCCAATAGTGCCGATAATAAAATAAAAAAACAGATTAAAAAAAGTTTCAGATTGAAAATGGATAAGAGATAAAACTTTTTTGCCAGTTTTATTATTAATTAAAATAAATAATAAAAAACCAAATAATAATGTTATCATACTTTTTATTATATTTGAATAAGAATAGATTTCAGGAATATCAGGAGAATATCCTTGAATCTGCACAATACTGTTATTTAATAAAATTAATATAAACTTAAAAAACCATGTTATAAAAATACCGCTTACAATACAGGCAAGTCCAAGAAAAAGTTCAACTCCATGTATAATAGGCCAGTTGGCGGTTGAAAAGTTATTTTCAGAACTGTCTGATAATTGATAAAATTCTTTTTTATCCTTTCCTCCTGGCAGATAAATTTTTGAAAGTTTTATAAAAGAAGCGCATGTTCCTATTCCTGCAAAAATTAAAGCATAATAGTGCCAGCTATTTTTAAGGCCATAAGTTAATAAATTTTTGCTGCCAAATCCATTAAAAGGCGGAATTGCAGATATTGCAAAAGCTCCTATAAAAAAACATATCATTGTAAAAGGTAATTTTTCACCTTTTGCTTTTAAATACCTGCCTGCATTTTTAAGTGTATAAACATTATGATTTCCTGCTTTATCTATTGTTGTGCCGACTGTAAGAAAAAGAAGAGTTTTAAATAGTGCGTGGAAAAAAGCATGCGTAAAAGCAGCAGCAAGCAAAAAAACACCTAAAAATGTATTTAAGCCTGCCCACAATGCTGTTCCCCATGCAGCAATTATATAACCTATTTGACTTATAGAATGGTAAGCAAGCAATCTTTTAGCATCTTTCTGGGATAAGGCTAATATAACTCCTGCAGCAGCTGTTATAGCGCCTGCATAACTTAGAAGCTTTCCTACGTTACTGCCATCAGGAAAAGCAAGCAATATTCTTCCCATTGCAAAAAGCGGAATCTTAATATGAATACCGGAAAGCGCTGCTGAAACAGAATGCGGAGCCAGCGCATGGGAATCAGGAAGCCAGCCATGAAAAGGCATCAAAGCAGTTCTCATAATTACCGGCGATACAATAAGCGCTATTGAAAAAATAGCTGTAAGTCCGCCGCCATTATCTAAAGCAGCAAGCCCCTGTGCTATTCCTTTATATGAAAGAGAACCTGTAAGTCTGTATAAGTTATAAAAACCTAAAAGAAAAAATATCATTGCAGAAGCGCTTATCATTAAATAGGAAAATGAAGCAAAATATGATTCAGGCTTTCCGCTTGTTGTAATTAATACATATGAAGTTACTCCCAAAACTTCAAGACAGACAAAAAAATTAAAAAGATCAGATGTTATTGAAACAGCAGCAAGAGCTGCTGTCTGAATAAGAAAAATAGCTGTAAATCTGTGGCCTTTTGGCCCTGCCCCAAAAGAATAAAACCACGATGCAGTAAGAACAGTATAGCTCAAAAGATTCATAAGCCATGATAGCCCGTCAAAACAGCAAACAACTCCTATGTTCTCAAACCATCCGCCTATAGTAATATTAAAAACTTCTCCCTTAATTATTAGAGGCAATATTATAAAAAGTGAAATTAATGGCAGAAAAAAACCTGAAAAAACAGCTATCCATTCCATTACAGATGATGCCTTGCTTTTAAAAAATGCCTTGCCTGTAAAAGCCAAAGCTGCGCCAAAGAGAGGACAAACTACAGGAGCAAAAATCAGATTATCAGCTGTCATGAAATATCCTTTTTTTAATAGTATCAATATTCAGGCTGCTGCAAAATTTGTATAATCGGAATGCTATCGCAAGGGCAAGCGCAGTTATACAAACTCCAATAACAATAGCTGTAAGCATAAGCGCCTGCGGTATTGGATCAACAACATTACTAATTCCATCTTCCATAATAGGAACATTAATTCCAATTCTTGATCCTTCCAGTATAAAAAGAATAATTACAGAGCTGCCAAGAATTGTTAAACCAAATATTTTTTTAATAATATTTTTTCTAAATACAATTCCATAAAAACCAATTAAAAACATTATAGCCAAAAGAATTCTCTCTATCATTCTTCTCCTCTGCCAAGCATAGCCATACACATAAAGCCAATACCTGTTCCTACTTTTAAGCCAATAATTATATTTAATAAAATAATAAATCCTTCATGCGGAATATCTTTATCATTTAAAGGATTTCCAAAAAAACCTTTTCCAAAAATTATTCCTGATAATGCTGCAAGAATCATACATAAAAAAGCTGCCGCTTCTATTCTGCCTAGAATTACAGCTTTAGTAAGATGTGTATTTGATTCTGCTTTGCTTCCCAAAGCAATAAATACAATTCCTGAGGCAACAACAACGCCTCCCTGGAATCCTCCTCCAGGGGAAAGATGGCCGAAAAGCATAACATATAAACCAAACAAAAGAACTACAGGCCCTATCTTTCCAGTTACAACATCCATCAGTTCTGTTCTGTCATGTTTTAATTTATGCTGAAAATTATCTATATTTCTAACAGCTATTTTTGAATTAGATACTGTAATTTTTTTTCCATAACCTTTGGCAAACTTTATGCCTGAATATGCAATTATGCTTATAGTTCCGCTAACTGCAACTAAAAGAATTAATGTTTCCCCAAGTGTATCAAATGCGCGGTAGCCAAGATAAATAGCGCTCACTAAATTTCTTGCTCCTGATTCAAAAGTTCCAAACATTTCCATATAATTTCGCGCAGCAGAAGGCCATGGAAAATTATTATAAATAACAGGCAAAAGAAGTATAATAACGCCTGATAAAATAATTACTGTTTTAAACATTTTCCAGATATTTCCTGCTTTTAAGACCATTGTTAATCCTTTCTTTCTGTAGAGCGGATTGCCCACACAAAAATAACGGTGGAAACTCCGGCTCCTACTGCTGCTTCTGTTATTGCAACATCAGGAGCATGAAGAAGATAAAAAAGAAGTGCAGTGATAAGGCTTGATCCTGAAAGCGCTATTGTACCATAAAGAAGATCTTTTGTTAAAAGAGAATAAAGAGATAATATTATAAGAATAAAAAGAAGAAAAATAATCAAATAGAATCCTCCTTTTTAAACTCATCAGAATTATCAGTTTTACTATCTTTATCAGGTTTATCCTTTTCTTTTTCAAATTTCCATTCTATACCCGAATTCCATGCAAAACCGGCAATAATATGTGTTCCTGTAGGAGAAGAAATTAGAAAAAAGAAAGTTAAAATAACTATTCTTGCGCCTATTGCAAAATCTGTTGAAAGAATAATGGCTCCCATAAAAATAGAGAAAACAGCAGTAGTGCCGCATAATGAACCAGCCTGAAGCTTGGAATACGGATCATGATAACGGAAAATACCAATAATACCTGCGCTTCCAAAAATAACTGCAGAAAAAAAAGCAAGAGCTGCTGCAATCAGCCTGATCTGTTCAATCATTTTTTTCTCCGTTATTCGAATGCTTCTCTTTTAAAAAATAATCAATAGCAAGAAAACCAAGAAATCCCAAAATTCCGTATACCAAAGCTACATCAAGATATAAAGCCCTCTCCTGCTGGACTCCTCTTAAAACAAGAAATGCAAGAACAAGAGCTGAAAGAACATTTAGCCCTGCAAGTTTATCAGCAGCATATCGGCCTGTTAAAATTCTTATTATACAAAAAAAAGAACAGCCAATAATATACCACTGCATAAAATTAAGCATAAAATCTTTTATTTCCATACTCTTCCTATCTGTTTTTCCATACTTCCTTTTATCTCTTCTCCTGCTGCTTTTGAATGTGTTGTATGGCAAAAAAACCAATGCACAGTCAGGTGGTCATCATTTAAATCAAGCGTTATAGTTCCAGGAGTTAATGTTATGGAATTTGCAAGAATCATTCTGGCAATATCTGTTTTTAAATGTGTTCTAAAATGAACTATTCCAGGATTTGTCATATTGGAATTTTTAATATTATTAAATGAAGAAGATGATTTTTTTTTAAACAGCGCAAACATCATCCTGAAACTTGATTTGTATAAACTATAAATCAGGAAAAAAAAGAAACTGATAAAAAAAACAGGGTTGATAAAAAAACTGTTTTTTGCAACATCATGTTCAGGTATAAATATTTTATAACTTAAAACAGCAATACAAAATGAACCTAAAAAACCTGCAATAACAGAGAAGAGGTGCAGGCTTGAAGTAAATAATATCCACACCAGAAAAAGAAAAATTGTTGTAAAACAGATGCGTATTATTGCCCATGATTTTTTTGATTTCACATTACCTTTCCTCTTTTTGTTTAATTATGTTCCAGAACTCCTCGCTGT
>JAVBQS010000052.1:0-4316 GCA_031548835.1 Spirochaetia bacterium | reverse complement strand
GTATATAAGAAGATCAAGAAGAAGATTCTGGAAATCTGAAAATGATTCAGATAAAAAAGAAGCATACCAGACCCTCTATAGTGTTATAATGAAACTTATAACAGCAGCATGCCCAATAATACCTTTTATAACTGAAGAGATTTATCAAAATTTAAAAACAGACTCAATGCCCCAGTCTATTCATCTTTGCAATTACCCAACTGCTGATAAATCAAAAAGAGATGAGCATCTTGAGAAAAAAATGGAAGTCACAAGAAAAGTTGTTTCTATGGGAAGAGCTTTAAGAAGCAATTTTTCAATAAAGATAAGACAGCCTTTAAAATCACTTTCTGTTGTTACAAGGGAACAGAGTGAAAAAGTAATTCTTAAAGAAATGTCTGAAATTATTGCAGAAGAACTTAATGTTAAAGAAATTTTTCTCCGCGAAAATGAAGATGAATTTGTAGAGTATAAAGCAAAAGCAAATTTCAAAGTTCTTGGCAAAGTTCTTGGCAAAGATATGAAAAAAGGCGCGGAAAAAATAGAATCTTTTAATAAAGATGAAATAAAGTCACTCCTTGATGGGTCTGTTCTTTCTATTGAAATTGATGGAAAAGATTTTGATCTTACAGCAGAAAGCATTGTTGTCCAGAGATTTGAAAAAGAAGATCTTAAAGTTCTTAATGAAGGCACAATAACAATAGGCCTTGATACAAAAATTACAGAACAGTTAAGCGAAGAGGGAGCTATAAGAGATCTTGTCCGCAATATACAGAACCTCAGAAAAGAGAAAGGATTTGATGTTACTGACAGAATAAATCTGACATTATCAGGAGATGAAAATCTCAAAAAAGCAGTAAATAATTATTCTGATTATCTTTTATCTGAAACTCTAACAAACAATATTGAGTGGAAAGATATTAAAGGCAGCCAGGAATATGAATGCGGTGAATACAATTGTTATATAGATTTGGAAAAAAGTTAATTTTAAAATTTCTTATATTTATCCTGCCATTTATTTTGGCAGGATGTGTTACTGGAAAATATATGTCTTCCTATAAGTTAAGTCCTGGGGATATTATTCCTGAGGACTTTTCTGTTTATATTCAGACTGAAAAATCTGTTACAGATATACCTGTTGTTAAAGAAAAATTTGACAATGTTTCCAGCGAAATGGGAATTCCTAAATTTTTTAAAGAGAGAACAAATAATATTACTGCTGTTTTTTTTAAAGATAACTGGGGCTATATTGTTGCAGAAGGAAAGTATCCTGATTCTTTAATTAAAAAAAATCTTGATGAAAGGGAAGAATGGCAAGAGGGGTCTTATAAAAGAGTTAAGTATTATTTTTCTGACAATGCAAAAACTATTATTATTCCATTAAAAAATAATACAATCATAGTATCACATGCGCCTGATAACCATGCTGCAAATTTGCGCGCAAAAAAAATTATTGATATAATTATATTAAATGAAACAGTAATTTATCCTAAAATTGATAACTCTATATTTCATATAACTTCAAATAACGCAAACACTATTTTTGCATCATTTGTAACAGGAAGTGTAAATTTTGATAATATAAAAGAGATAAATTTTGATATAATACTTGATTCTGCAGATAAAACAAAAGGCGGAATAAATATCTCTTTTATTGCAGAAGATGAAAAAAAAGCAATTCTTTTTAATTCTGTAATAAGACTATTTATATCTGATTATGTAGTTAAAAAGAAAATTGTGGATCTAAAAACATTAAAAGAAAATAACAGTATTTATCATAGCGGATATTCTATTTATGTTAATATTCCTGATATTCCAATTGAAAAGCTAAACACATTTATCGCTGATTTTGTAATAGGAGAAGGAGAATTAAATTGATTACAGGTGTAGTAGATTATAAAGCAGGAAATCTTAAAAGCATTGAAAATGCATTAAAAAATCTAAATGCAAATTTTATAATTTCTGATAATCCTGAAAAACTTAAAAATTGCGATAAATTAATATTTCCGGGAGTCGGACAGGCAAGTTCTGCAATGAAAAACCTTGCAAAATACGGGCTTGATCAATTTTTAAAAGAATATGCAAAAAAAGGAAATCCGTTACTTGGCATATGCTTGGGGACACAGATTATTTTAACCTGGTCTGAAGAAGGCAATGCTGAATGTTTAAATATTATCGAAGGAAAAGTAAAACTGTTTGATAAAAATATGGGACTTAAAATTCCTCAAATAGGGTGGAATACTGTGCATTATATAAAGCAGCATTATATTTTTAAAAATATTCCTGATAACTCATCATTTTATTTTGTACACTCATATTATCCTGATGTAAAAAAAGAGTTTGTAATAGGCGAATGTGAATATGGAATTACTTTTTCCTGCGCAATTTCCAAAGATAACATATGTGCAGTCCAGTTCCATCCTGAAAAATCAGGAAGGCATGGCCTTAAATTAATGGATAATTTTCTTAAAGGTGAATAGATATGTTTTTAAAAAGAGTGATTGTATGCCTTGATGTTAGGGATGGTAAAACAACAAAAGGAATAAAATTCAAAGGCAATGTAGATATAGGCGATCCTGTGGAGATGGCTGAACAATATTATAATGAAGGAGCTGATGAGCTTGTTTTTTATGATATTACTGCATCATCTGAAAAAAGAGGAATAATGATTGATATTGTTGAAAAAGTTGCGGAAAAAATATCAATACCTTTTGCAGTAGGCGGAGGAATAGCTGATGCGGGAGATATGAGAAAAGTTATTCTTGCAGGAGCAGAGAAAATAAGTGTAAACAGCCAGGCTGTTAAAAATCCTTCAATAATTGAAGAAGGAGCCTCTCTTTTTGGAAGGCAGTGTATTGTTCTTGGAATGGATGCTCTTGCAGATCCTGCAATGCCTTCAGGCTACCGGGTTGTTATAAATGGAGGAAGAACTCCAACAGAACTTGATGCTCTTGAATGGGCTAAAAAAGCAGAAAAACTTGGCGCAGGAGAAATTGTGCTTAATTCAATAGATTCTGATGGCTTAAAACAGGGCTATGAGATAAATCTTACAAATATAATTTCTTCAAATGTCGGCATTCCTGTTGTTGCATCAGGAGGAGCAGGAAAACCTGAGCATCTTGCCGAGGTTTTTAAAAAAGGCAATGCTGATGCTGCATTAATTGCATCTATGGTACATTACAGATATTATTCTATAAGCGATATTAAAAATTATCTTAAAGGCTCAGGAATTCCTGTTAGGCTTGATTGGTAAAAAATAAATTATTTAAATACTTAATTGAAAAATTAAATCACTATTATTATATTATAAAGGTATTACTCTGATATGCTTTGTGGTAATACTTTTTACCGTATGTTCACCAATTGTGGAGTTTACCTCTGGGTTGGTGAATAAAAATGATTATAAATATAATGCAGGAGAATAATATGCCTACTTATGATTATGAATGTACTTCATGTAAGAAAGTTATAGAAATATTCCAGCAGATGTCTGAAGAACCTCTTAAAAAATGTCCTGAGTGCGGCGGAAAAATAAAACGTCTTGTAGGAGGCGGGCTTGGCATTATATTTAAAGGAAATGGATTTTACGTTACAGACAGCAAAAATAAAAGCAGCGCATCTTCGTTAAAATCAGACAAAAAAGCTGCTGAATCTTCTTCAGCTTCTTCAGAAGGAAAAAGCAGTTCTGAATCTGCATCATGCACTTCATGCCAGGATAGCGCCTGCCAGCCATCAGTCAAAAATAAATAGTTTATTCACCTGCTCCGGCTTTTGACAGGATAAACTCCTCTTATATTTTTAATAGTTCAATTTTTGAAAAAGCATTATTAATAAGATTATCAAGTTCAAGATTTTGAAATGACAGAGTAATTTTTTCAAAAACAGGTTTTAAAATAGGATGTTCAGGCGCAAAAACAGAACAGCAATCAGGGTAGGGAAGAACAGAAATTTCATAAGTTCCTATTTCTTTTGCTTTTGCAATTATCTCTTCCTTATCCATACCAATAAGAGGCCTTAATAGGGGATATGATGTTTGTGATCCTGTAAATCTTATATTTTCTGCTGTCTGGCTTGCAACCTGGCTTAAAGACTCTCCTGTTATTATTGAATTTGCTCCTGTTTTTCCCGCAAGAAGATGGGTAATTTTCATCATTGCAGCCCGGGAAAAAAGAGTTATTTCCTCAGGTTTGCAGTTCTGCTTTATATAAATCTGAAGTTCTGTAAAAGGAACAAAATAGAGCCGCATCCTTGGAAGATATTCTTTTATTTTTTTTACAATTTCTATTACTTTTTCTTTTGACTGCTCTGATGTATAGGGATAAGTCTCAAAATGAACA
>JAVBQS010000037.1:0-5049 GCA_031548835.1 Spirochaetia bacterium | reverse complement strand
AAAAAAGTCAACATATCAGCTAAAAAACAGATTCAATATTTTTATATTTTTTTCAAAAAGATAGAAAACAGGCTGTTTTTTATAATTCTAGATAATGTTTAGACAGCTAATTACTTAAATATTGCTTGACCTTATACATTTTATAAATTTAAATTAATATATGGCAGTAAAAGGATTTGAGCAGCTTGCACAAGAACTTCCTGATGAAGAAAGAAAAGAGCTTCTTAATGAACTTAAAGATATCGCAGAAGATATCTCAAGTCGCTCAGATATTAATGAAGATAACATTTTTGATAAAAATGATATAAAAATAGAATCTTCTGATAATGTAATAAATGATTCCAAGTATATAGATAAAATTTATAAAGAAGTCTCTGTTTTTGAAAAAATACGGATGTTTTTTCTAAAAATGTTTACCAAAAAAAGCATAGGAAGCCTTGTTCAGGAATATATGCTGAAAAAACTTGGAAAAGAGATTGAATCCGGCTTTCCCGGCCTGGCAGATATAAAAAATAATAAATTAAAAGAACAGTTGTTTAACGAAATAGTAATTCTTGAAGGAAGCCTTCCTCTATTATCCGATCCTATTAATTACATAGGTAAAAATAATGTTGCAAATTTTTACAGATATGTTGCTTCCAGAGAAATGTCAGGTTTTGAAGAACTGCTGAAAAAAAAGACAAATCCCGAAGATATGTTTATTACAGGCAGTAACACTAAAGAGAGTGAGAATATAAAAGCAAGTATAACCCGTAAATTCAATGAACTTATAGACTCTATTGAGCCTGAAGAAAAAAGTGTTGTTTATGAATCAGCAAAAGCTTTCTTTTTTATCAATAAACTTGTGAATTTTTCTTTTGAAGCATTAAAAAAATTGTTTGTTTTTGAACCCACAGGTTCACGGGCCTGTTCATTTAATAGTGCAAAAAGGCTTTTAAATCAGCTTGATTCAATAATCGCAAGCATGAGTTCTGAAGTAATCCAGTTTGATAGATTTTTCAATTATTTATATGACTATTTTTTACTTAATAACGAAGAATATATAGCTGTTGAAAAAGCAGAAACAGAAACAAATGAAGATTTTTCTGCCAGAATTAAAAGGAAAGCGCTAAATAGTATTACAGCTATAAATTCTTTTAGAAAAGCTGTTCCTCTTACAAAAATACTCAAATATATATATAAAAATATAAACTATTCTCCTGCAAAAATATCAGGAGGAGAAGAGTGGTTTTCTCTCTATAAAAAACTAGCAAAAGAAGAAATAGATGAAAAAACAGATAAATTTTTATTTAATCAGAAAAAAAGAGGATTTTTATCAAGATTAAAAGAATATATACCAGATATTTCTCTTGTAGATTCTGATTATATTACATTAGAACATAAAGGGCGGCTTCATCCTTTAAAAAAATGCAATGCGTTATACTATCTTCATATATTTTATGAAAGATTCTATATTGAAAAAATAGAAAAAGTTGCTTCAAAATTTATGATTGATGGAAATTTTTATAAAGAAGCAAATAAAAAAGAGCTTACAGAAGCATTTAATTTAATAAATACTTTTCCTAAAGCTTATAATGATTTTATTTATAAAATAACTCATATTGATGACCAGTCTGCTGAACTTAGTATACCTAATCAGGGAGATTCTGCCGCAGCTCTAAGAAGAAAAAAAACAGATTATCTTGTAAAAATGTTTTCAAGTGAAGGATATAAAATATATAAAACTTATCTTGCTGCATTTATATCTGTAAGAAATGTTTTGGGCGGAATTGTAAGCGGAACCCATACTGTTGAATATGATACTCTTTCAAATCTTTCTGTAATCTGCGAAGAAAAAAGCAGTATGTCTCTGCAAAATATTGATAAGCTATATAGACAATTCCATGATATAATAAATATTATTACTGAATATGATGACATCACTCAACAGCAATCTGATTGATAACAATGATTTAATTAAAATTATAAAATTTAATTCAGATAATGCTCCGCTATGTGCTATTACAACTTCGGCTGCCGGAAATATGGGGAAAAATATAAATCCTGAATATCAAAGCCGTAATAAAATTAAGACTCTTTTGGGAATAGATAAAATAATTTATTTAAGGCAGGAGCATACAGATATTGTCTTAGATTCAAAAGATATGAATGACAGTTTGGTTACTGGAGATGGAATTATAACTTCAGAAAAGATAACCCTTGCTGTAACTGTTGCAGATTGTCTTCCAATATTTATTTATGATTCTAAAAATAATATCTATGGGATTGTGCATTCTGGTTGGAAAGGCACAGGAATTGTGCTTAATGCAATTGAAAAAATGTCAATAAATTATGGAACAGAGCCAAAAAATATCCATGTAATAATTGGCCCATCAATTGGAAGCTGCTGCTATTCTGTTGATAAAGAAAGAGCTTTGGAATTTGCATCAAAATGGGGAGATAATACAATAATTATCAAAAACTCATCTTATTATATTGATTTAAAAAAAGCAAATAAACTTATGCTTGAAAAAGCAGGAGTTGAAAATATAAATATTGATAAAAACTGCACCTGCTGTAGCAAAGAATTTCATTCATATAGAAGAGATGGCTTGCAGCAATTTAGCCTTATGCTAGCACTTATTGGTTATTTTAAAGTAACTGATGATTAACTTGACTCTAATCATCAGTTTTATATTACTTCCCGGTACGATTACGATAATCTTTGCCAGAGTAGTATTCTGGTATCGCAAACCATATCAGCGGTATTTTTTTCATTTTCTTTGGAAAGCTGCAAAAAACAATAATAAGGTAAAACTGATTTATTCCTGATTGAATAAATCATCAGTTTATTAGATAATTTTATACTATGAAAGAAATAAAAGAGTCTCTCCAGAAAAATATATTAAATGCAATAAAACAAATTTCAGCAGACATAAATCTATCTGTATCAGATATTATTATTGAAATACCGCCAAAACCGGAACTTGGCGATATTGCTTTTCCAATGTTTCCATATGCAAAAATATTAAAAAAAGCTCCGCCTATAATTGCAGCACAAATTGTTGATAATATTCAGGATAAAGATAATCAATATAAAGCTATTGGTCCTTATGTAAATGTGTTTATAGCAAAACAGCCTGTTATTAAAAAAGCAATAGAAAAAGTTTTTGAAGAAAAAGATAAATATGGTTTTGGAGCAGGCAGAAAAGATGAAAAAATAATGATTGAATTTTCCTGTCCAAATACAAACAAGCCGCTCCATCTTGGGCACCTCCGTAACGATTCTCTTGGAGAGTGTGTTTCCAGAATACTTAAAGCAAACAGAGCAGAAGTTTTTAAAGTTAATTTAATAAATGACAGGGGAATTCATATCTGTAAATCAATGCTTGCATACAAAGAGTTTGGAAATGACACAACACCTGAATCTGAAAATATAAAGAGCGACCACTTTGTCGGCAAATATTATGTTGAATTTTCAAAGCTGTCAAAAAAAGATCCTGATGCAGAAAAGAGAGCGCAGGAGATGCTTGTTGCCTGGGAAAAGGGTGATAACGAAATAAAAACTCTGTGGGCAAAAATGAATAAATGGGCAATAGATGGCATAGAAGAAACTTATAAAAAAACAGGTATTTTTTTTGACAAAGTTTATTATGAAAGCCAGACCTATGCAGCTGGAAAAAAAGAAGTTCTAAAAGGACTTGAAAAAGGAATTTTTTATAAAGATGAGAACAATACAATATGGGTTGATCTTACAGATATAAATCTGGATAAAAAAGTTCTTTTGCGCGGTGATGGAACATCTATCTATCTTACTCAGGATATTGGAACTGCAATAGAACGTCATGATGATTGGCCTTTTGATACTTTAATATATGTTGTAGCTTCAGAGCAGCAATATCACTTTAAAGTTCTTTTTAATGTTCTTTTAAAACTTGGATATAAGTGGGCAAACAATCTCTATCATCTTTCCTATGGTTTGGTAAATCTTCCGGAAGGAAGAATGAAATCAAGAGAAGGCACTGTTGTAGATGCTGATGATTTACTTGAAGAACTTTCTTCAATGGCAGAAGAAGAAATAAAGGGAAGGGAAAGGGAAGAGTTTGTCGGAGATATTAAAACAACTGCTGCAAAAATTGCGTTAGGCGCTCTTAATTATTTCCTTCTTTCAACAACTCCTGCAAAAGATATGATTTTTAATCCTGCAGAATCTCTTTCTTTTACAGGAAATACAGGACCATATTTACAGTATATGGGAGCAAGAATATCAAGCATTCTTAAAAAATATGGAAAAGAGATAGATATAAATTCTATTGATTTTAATATTTTAAAAGAAGAGGAAGAGTGGGAAATAATTAAGATGATTAATATTTTTCCTGAAACAGTAGCAGAAGCAGGAAAAGAACTTAATCCTTCAATAATAACATCATTTATGTATGAGCTTTCCAAAAAATTCAGCAAATATTATCATGATAATCCTATTCTGAATAATGAATCAGCAAAGCTTGTGGAAGCAAGAGTAGTTTTGTGCAGCGCAGTTGGGCAGACTCTTAAAAACTGTATGAATCTTACTGGTATTCCATATCTTGAAGTTATGTAAAAAAACTTTTTCTTATTATATTTTTTATATAATTTAAAATGTAAACTCTTTAGAGGATTTAATTTAAATAATGGATTATATACCTGCAAAAAATATTATTACCCGTATTAAAGCTCCTGAATGGTTTGATGCAGATTATAATATGAATATTTACAGAGGTTGCTGCCACGGTTGTATATATTGTGACAGCCGCAGTTTATGTTATCAGATAGAAGATTTTGATAAAGTTCGGGCAAAAGAAAATGCTCTTGAAATTATTAAAAAAAATCTTTCAGGAAAAATAAAAAAAGGCGTTATTGCAACAGGAGCAATGAGCGATCCATATAACCCTTATGAAGAAAAACTTGAGCTTACAAGAGGAGCTCTTAAACTTATAAATGAATACAGGTTTGGCTCTGCTATAGCAACAAAAAGTCATCTTGTTGCGCGCGACTCAGATATTCTTAAAGAGATTCAATCCCATTCGCCTG
>JAVBQS010000103.1:0-9629 GCA_031548835.1 Spirochaetia bacterium | reverse complement strand
GCAAAACGGGTAGTAATTGAACATATCAATGCTAAGATTAAAACATTTAAGATTATGTGTGATAGCCAAGATTTGATCTGACACTTGAACTGAATCATTTAGAAAAATTGTCCGATACATCAAAGCCAATGAGATTATGTATTATCCATACAGACATCATTGCAGAAGTCATTTCCTGAGAATGTCACTTATTTGTGCTATCATCAATATGGATTTACATGATTATTAAGGTTACTGAACAAGTCTATTATATTCTCTATGCAATCTTAAAGATTCTGCCTGTAAGATTTTCCGATACCATATTTATTTTAAGTTTTTCTCTCAAAACAAAGTCGTCCATCTTTTCTTTTTCTGCTAAAGCTAAATCTATATTAAGCTTGCCTGTTGTGCCTTCGCTTTGCCTTGTTTTAATTATTTTCTCAGGATCTTGATTTTTAAGTTTATCTATATTAAGCCCAACTTCTTTATATGCATCTCTGAAACTCATCCCGCCAGCAACAAGTTTTAAAGCTTCATCTGTTGCATATATTTCAGGTATAAAACCTTTCTTTAAATTAATTCTGTTAATCTCTGTATTTGCAATTGTAAGCTCTGTTATTCCAATAGAGTTGTGTGCAAGTTCAAGCCCTTTAATAAAAGGCTCTTTTGTTTCCTGAAAATCTCTGTTATATCCTGTGGGAAGGGATCGTATAATATTTTTTATCTGTATTGAATAAGAGCTCATTGTTGCAGACTTTGCACGCAGAAGCTCAAGAACATCAGGATTTTTTTTCTGCGGCATTATGCTTGATCCTGAACATAATTTTGCAGGAAGGGAAAAATAGCCAAACTCAGGCATTGAATAAATAATAAGTTCCTGTGCTATCTTGCTTATTGTAAGCATAAACTGCTCAAGCGAATCAAGAATTATTGATTCTATTTTTCCTCTTGAATTATTGCAGTAAAGTACATTGTTCTGCACTTTTTCAAATCCAAGAAGTTCTGCTGTCATTTTTCTGTCAAGAGGAAGAGGAACGCCAAAACTTGCAGCAGCACCAAGAGGAGACTGGTTATTTAAATGATAAGCAGCTTCAAGCAATTTCATACAGTCAAGAAGCTCCTCTGCAAAAGCCATAGCCCAAAGTCCTACAGATGACGGCATTGCTATCTGCATATGTGTCCGGCCTGCCATTGGAACATCAGAATATTTCTGCCCCATTGTAATAAGGCTTTCTATAAGAGCAAGAGCTGTTTCCATTACAGAAATTATTTTTGATCTTCCAAAAACTCTTAGGGCTGTAAGCACCTGGTCATTTCTTGACCTTCCTGTATGAATTCTTTTTCCAGATTCACCTATTTTCTCAACAAGATAATTTTCTATAGTAGTGTGGCAATCTTCATCAGTCATAGTTATTGGAAACTCTTTATTACTTTTAAGTTCAAGAATCTGAATAAGCCCATGGCGCAGCTTATCAAAATCTTCATAGCTTATTATTTTTACAGATGAAAGCATTTTTGCATGAGCTATGCTTGAAAGACAGTCTGCTGTTATAAGATTGTTATCAAGAATATAATCATTACCTACTGTAAAATGTTCAACAAAAGAATCTAGTTCATAATTTTTCTGCCATAGCTTTGCCATTTACACACAACTCCTCTCTTAATAGAGATTGCAATAAATCCATATTTATTTCAATATAGCCACGTAGAATGTTCCAGAGGTTTATCTTTGTCCTTGCGCTTAATAGCAACTTCCCGAATAAATTTGTGAAGCAAATATAAACCTATAGCTAAAGCTTCGGGACACACTACGCTGTCCATGCCGCCGTCCCGAAGCAAGTACGGGATAAACTGGACTCAACGTCCGCGTTGCTGCCCGGCGCTATATCGTGGCATCCTTGCCACAGCACCGGATACAACATCCTGCTGTTATTTTTTCTTTTTAAGGAATTTTACTTCGCCATCTTTAAAGTCAACATTTATAGAATCCCCTTCTACAAAAGCGCCAGATAAAATAAGTTTTGCAAGAGGATTTTCAATATAATTCTGTATTGTTCTTTTAAGAGGCCTTGCTCCAAACAGAGGATCATATCCTGCCTCTGCAAGAAAATCCTCAACCTTTTCTGTAAATGTAATAGTATATTTTCTTGCTTTAATACGCTTTGCAAGTTTTTTAAGTTCAATATCAATAATTTTTTCAATCTGATCTTTTCCAAGCCTGTTAAACATTATTATCTCATCTATTCTGTTAAGAAACTCAGGCTTAAAAGATGCTTTAAGAAGTTTATCAACCTGATCTTTTGCATCATCAAGGTTTTTTGCATTAAGAATATAATCGCTTCCTATGTTACTTGTCATAATAATTATTGTATTTTTAAAATCTACAACTCTTCCCTGCCCGTCTGTAAGCCTTCCATCATCAAAAAGCTGGAGCATTACATTAAATACATCTGGGTGTGCTTTTTCTATTTCATCAAAAAGAATTACAGAATATGGCCTTCTTCTTACAACTTCTGTAAGCTGGCCGCCCTGTTCATAACCCACATATCCTGGAGGAGCTCCTATCAATCTTGATACAGAATGCTTTTCCATATATTCGCTCATATCAATTCTGGCAAGAGCTTTTTCATCATTAAAAAGAAATTCAGCAAGAGCTTTTGCAAGCTCTGTTTTACCCACTCCAGTAGGCCCTATAAAAATAAAAGTGCCTAACGGCTTTGATTCTTCGGAAAGTCCTGTTTTATTTCTTCTAATTGCATCTGCAATTGCTTTTATAGCTTTATCCTGCCCGACAACGCGGGTTGCAAGAATATCTTCAAGATTTAAATACTTCTGCATTTCAGAAGAAAGCATTTTTGAAACAGGTATTCCTGTCCAAGTAGAAACAACCTGGGCAATATCTTCTTCTCCAACCTCTTCCTGCAGCAAAATATTTCCTGCCTGTATTTTATCAAGCTCAATACTTTTTTTCTCAAGCTCAGATTTTGCTTTTGGAAGAAGCCCATGTTTTATCTCTGCTGCTTTTGCAAGATTTCCTTCACGCTCATATTTTGTCTCTTCTATTTTAAGATCTTCTATTTTCTGTTTTAAATTTCTTATCTCTTCAATAACTTTTTTTTCATTCCGCCACTGAAGCTGCATTGCATCGCGGGAAGCTTTAAGTTCTGCCAGTTCTTTTTCAATAACAGCAAGACGTTCTTTTGAATTTTTATCCTCTTCCCGCGAAAGAGCCTGCTTCTCAATATTAAGCTGAAGCATTTTTCTTTCAAGCTGATCAAGCTCTGTGGGCTGGCTTTCAATCTCCATTTTCAAGCGGCTTGCAGCTTCATCAACAAGATCTATTGCCTTGTCAGGCAAAAAGCGGGAAGTTATATATCTGTTTGAAAGTGTTGCAGCAGCAATTATTGCTTCATCTTTTATACGCACTCCGTGATGAATCTCATAACGTTCTTTAAGGCCTCTTAATATTGCTATTGTATCTTCAACGCTTGGCTCTTTTGTTAAAACTGTTTGAAACCTTCTTTCAAATGCAGCATCTTTTTCTATATGTTTTCTATATTCATCAAGTGTTGTTGCGCCAATACACCTTAGCTCACCGCGCGCAAGAGCCGGCTTAAGCAAGTTTGAAGCATCCATAGCTCCTTCCGCAGCGCCTGCGCCCATAAGAGTATGAAGCTCATCTATAAAAAGAATAATCTCTCCATTACTCTGAGTTATTTCATTAATTACAGCTTTAAGTCTTTCTTCAAACTCTCCCCTGAATTTTGCGCCTGCAACAAGAGCTCCCATATCAAGCGCAAGCAGTTTTTTATTTTTAAGAGAATCAGGCACATCGCCTGAAACTATGCGTCTTGCAAGCCCTTCAACAACTGCTGTTTTTCCTACTCCAGGCTCGCCAATCAACACAGGATTATTTTTTGTCCTGCGTGAAAGCACCTGCATTATCCTGCGTATCTCTTCATCCCGTCCTATTACAGGATCTATTTTTTCCTGCGCAGCAAGAGCTGTAAGGTCGCGGCAATATTTTTCAAGCGTCTGGTATCTGTTTTCAGGACTCTGATCTGTAACTCGCTGATTGCCTCTTATAGAAACAAGTGTTTTAAGCACATTATTTCTATCAATGCCTGACTTTTTCAAAAGTTTGGAGCTATTTGCTCCTGAATCAAGAATTGCAAGAAAAATATGTTCTGTGCTTACATATTCATCTTTAAGGCTTTCTGCTTCTACTTCAGACCTGTTAAGTATTTTTGTTACTTCAGGCGAAATATTTATTCTGGCTCCCTCGCCATAAACCTGGGGCTTTGAACCAATAGCTTTCTCAGTATCAGAAATCACCATATCTTTATTTACCCCAAGTTTATCGATAAGAGGAGGAATAACTCCATCTTTCTGGGTCAAAAGAGCATAAAGAAGATGTTCAATGCTGATCTCTGCATTATTATATTTATGCGCTATTGTTTCAGCGCTCTGTATTGCTTCCTGAGCTTTAATTGTAAGCTTGTCATATCTCATAATTTTCCCCGGCTTTTCAAATTTATTGTTATTTTTTTCTATCTTGATAAAAGATAAAATATGAAAGTTGAGGAGTCAAATTTATTTTCTCAATAATTATAATGATTAATAAACAACTTTATGAAAATGCAATATTATGATATACTCAATTTTCAAAGGAAACCTTTATAATGTTAAGCAAAAAAGTATTTTGCAATTTATCAGCTCTTATTTTACTGCTTTTAATGCCGCAGTTTCTATTTGCCCAAAGTGGATTAAAGCCCAGAATTTCTGTTTTTCCTCTTGAAAATCAGGAAAAAGATTTGCAGATAGAAGTAATATCGCGCAATATCCAGAAAACAATAGAATTTAACCTTAAAATGATAAATAAATATAACATTATTCAAAACGCTATTACAGAATATCCAAATAGCAACTCATGGCTTTTAGCTTATTGCGAAAAAAATAATATTGATGATCTTATTTTTGGAAAAGCTGTTATGCAGAGTTCAGGTTCAATTATTATTGAGATGTCTGTATTTAACAGGCATAAAGCCGCAATTACACTAACAAAATCCGAGACAGCAGAAACAGTCTTTGAAATCTTTGAAGCAGCAGACAAGCTTGCTGTAGAAATGATGGGAAGTTTCAGCGGTATGCATATTGGATTTGGCGACCTCAAATTCATAAACAATGGCGATAAAGGTAAATATAGTGTTTATATAGATAATGTTTTTGCAGGAGAAGATATTGAGGATTTCCCCAAAGTTCTTTATGGGGAAAGGCATATTAAAATAACTCAAGTCAGAATGTTTGAAGAAACTGCAATCTATGATAATAATATTATTGTAACTGAAAATAAAACAACTGAGGTTTTGTTTTCAATTCCGGGTTTTCTTGAAAAAGAAAGCAAAGCAATATCCCAGGAAGAGATATATATAGATAAAAACTGGGACAATAAATATTCAGGCAGCAGTATAGATAAAAGTTTCGATAAATTATTAAAACTTCTGGGCACAGTAACCTACAGCCAGACAGCTATTGATAAGAAAAAAGAAGTTGAAGATAAATTGGCGCAATGGAATGCAAAAAAGAAAGAAGAAGGGTTAACAAGAGGATTATCTATTCTTGATAAAAGGCTTGGAGTTACAGCTTTTGGCGGCATAAATCTAATGTATCCAAGATATGAGGAAACAAACCTTTCTGGCTGGGAATCAGTCCTTACTGCTAATCCTAAATTCGGCGCTTCAATTTCAGTAAATATGCTTTCCTATCTTGCATTTCAGGTAGAACTCACATATACAATGGCAACAGCAGATTATGAAAACCCAAACTACTTATCAAAAGGAGCTGATTTTGAGCTTCTTGAAATACCTGCTCTTTTAATATTCAGATTTCCCCCATACAAGGTTTTTAACATCTATGGAGGCGGTGTTTTCCAATTACATGTCGGCGATTCCCAGTATGGATTTATAAAAGATAGCGATGATCATGAATATGAAGATAGTTCTGTGCCATTAAAAACATATGGGACAGCTCTTGCTGTCGGAGCGCTTTTTGAAATGCCTATGAAATTAATTTTTATGAGTTTTGATTTCAGATATGTAAGATCTATAACAAACTGGGCAGATGACAGCACTGCAACACTATATCCTGATTATTTTCATGCAACTGTAGGGTTTGGAATAAAATTCTTTTAACTATTTTTATATTTAAATGATTATTACTGCTAAATATAAAGGATAGCTATGGATCAAAGTAAAAATAAAAGTTTTTATTGCCAAATTATGGAGAATTTATACAAAATTAATTCCAAATTTCTTCTGATTAACAGGAGATTTGGAAATTTTATCTATATTTTTTTCTATATTTATGTTAAAAAATATAGTATTGAAAAGTTAAATTTATTTTGTAAGTAGCAAACAATGACCAATAAATAACTTTATAGAAATATATAGTTTGATATAGTCTATTTTTACAAGGAAACAGAATAATGTTAGATAAAAAAGTATTTGTTAGATTTATAACTCTTATTCTTTTGCTCTTAATTCCTCAGTTTTTGTTTAGCCAGAGTGAAACAAAACCAAGAATTTCAATTTTTCCTCTTGAAAACAAAGATAAGGATTTACAGGTAGAAGTAATATCACGAAATGTTCAAAAAACAATAGAATTAAACCTTAAAATGATTGATAGATATATTATCGTAGATAATACTGTCACAGAATATTCAAGCGACCCGTCATGGCTTTTAAAATATTGTGAACAAAATAATATAGATGATCTTATTTTTGGAAGATCTGTTATGAGGTCTAACAGTTCAATTTTTATTGAGATGTCTGTATTTAACAGGAAAAAAGCTGCCATTACATTAACAAAATCTGAAACAGCAGGAACTGTTTTTGAAATATTTGGAGCAGCTGATAAACTTGCAGTAGAAATGATGAATAGCTTTAGCGGCATGCATCTTGGATTTGGAGAGCTCAAATTTATAAATAATGGCGATAAAGGCAGATATTCTGTTTATATAGATAATTTGTTTGCAGGAGAAAATCTTGCAAATTTTCCCAAAGTTCTTTATGGAAACAGAAGTGTAAAAATAACTCAAGCTAGAATGTTTGAAAATAGTACAATTTATGAAAATACTGTTGTTGTAACAGAAAATAAAACAACCGAGGTTTTATTTTCAATTCCTGGCTTTCTTGAAAAAGAGAGCAGCGCTGTATTAAAAGAAGAAACATATATTGATAAAAACTGGGAGAAAAAAAATTCTATTAAAAATATAGATAAAAGATTTGATAAATTATTTACCCTTTTGGAAACAGTAAGTTACAGCCAGACTGCTGTTGATAAGAAAAAAGAGATTGAAAACAAATTTGAAAATTGGGATGCTCAAAAAGAATATCTGGCAAAAACCAGCGATCAATCTGTTCTTGATAAAACACTTGGTGTAGCAGTTTTTGGCGGAGCTGTGTTAATGTATCCAAGCTATGAAGAAAGCGGAGTTGACGGCTGGAAACCTGAAGTTAATTTTGCGCCCAAAGCGGGAATTTCTCTTTCAGTTAATATACCTTTTAACTTTGCCTTACAGGCAGAAGTTTCATACATGAATGCTGCTGCTGACTATACAAATGATAATCTTGATCTTGCAAAAGGCGCTGATATGGAGCTGATTGAAATACCTGTACTTTTAATGTATAGGCTTCCGCGCAAAGTTATAAGTATTTATGGCGGAGGAGTTTGCCAGTTTAAAATTGATGGCGCTGAATATGCATACACAACAGCTTCAGGATATGATTATGAAGATGAGACAGTGCCTCTTAAAACATTTGGAATGGCAATGGCTTTTGGAGCTCTTTTTGAAATACCGATAAAATCAAGTTTTATCAGTGTTGACCTAAGGTATGTAAGATCAATGACAAACTGGGTAGATTATGATGATAATAGAATTACCCTATATCCTGATTATTTTCATTTAACAGTCGGCTGGGGATTAAAATTCTTTTAATTTGACAATATTATTTGAAAACTATATTTACTAGTTATCATAATAATATAAATATATTTTTTGCATTATTATAAACTCTTTACTTATGGGAAATTTATTAGTTAACGCATTACTTTCAGCTTTGCTGGGAATTATAGTTTTTATAATTCTTTCAAAAAAAAACTATCTCAGGGCAGATGAAATATTAATTGCCATTATAGCAGGACTTTGCGCAGTCTTTCCTGCCAGCCTGTTTGAATATGCAATATCAGTTCAAACTGCATCAATTACAGGCCTGTTAAAGATTTTTATTAATGCATTTTTTATTGCTTCATTTATTGAAGAAACAGCAAAATTTTTTATAATAAAAATTTTATACTCTATTAAAAAAATAGATAATTTTAAAAGCGGCCTTGTAATAGCAATCGCAGCAGGAACAGGTTTCGCATGTCTTGAAAATATAATGTATAGTTTTGATTCTTCTCTTATAGTAATATTCAGAGTATTCAGCGCTATGCCGCTCCATATAATAACAGCAGGAATTATCGGATATTTTTTTATTCAAAAAACAAAATTAAAAAAAAGCAGCGATCTAAGAGGATATATAGAAGCTTTTCTAATTCATGGTTCTTATAATTTTTTAATTTCATTGAAATCTTTTATTTCATTCCTTGCCATACCTCTTCTTATATGGGCAGGATACAGGGTTTACAGCTTGTATAAAACTGCAAATACAGAAAATATCAATTCTTAATTTTAGATAAAAAGAATAACTCTGATATTAGACTTTATCTATTTATTAATTTTATAAAATTAATATTTTTCAGCTATTATCATAAATATATTAAGAAATTCATAATAATGTTAAAAATCTTACTTATTTTATTGACACAACTACTTAATATCCGTATATTAGTTTAGATGCCGCAGGGTAGAGCAGCTGGCAGCTCGTCGGGCTCATAACCCGGAGGCCGTAGGTTCGAGTCCTACCCCTGCTATAGCAAAAATAAGCCATTTCCTTTGTTGGAGATGGCTTATTTTTTTTAGACAACTCTTTACCTTATAAGGAATTATATACTTATCCCCCTCTACCCCTTTTTACTCCATTTACTTTTATTTGACTCTGTTTTACTATATTTTGTAGGAAAGGTGTAGGAAACTTTTATGAGTGTTAAGTTAAGAATAAATAAGAAAAAGTATTTATATTTAGACATATATCATAACAGTGTCAGAAAATGGGAAAAGCTGGACTTGCAGCTAACAGGAGACAAGAGTACAGATAAAAATATATTACGAGTTGCTGAAGAATGCAGAGTACAAAAAGAAATACAGATAGTGCGTGGTGAATATGAGCTTATCGATCATACAGGAGCAAAAAGGACTTTATATTCCTACATTGAAGAAATCGCAAAAACAAGAGATAAGAAAGACAGGCCTACCAAAATATTAAAATATGTAAAGCAATATCCAGATGGTGACGTTATTCAGTTAAAACAGATAACAAGTACATGGCTTGAATCATTTCAGGATTATTTATTAGACTTGTTCGATAACCCCTAAAAATGGTAAGAAAGAAAAATGAGGCGAGGAAAAAAGAAACCAGATAGTAAATCAGTATTATTCAAACGTTTGTATGGGGTAACACCGGAGACATTTGAACAGATGAAATCGGTTC
>JAVBQS010000094.1:0-5155 GCA_031548835.1 Spirochaetia bacterium | reverse complement strand
TTTAACAGAGTTATCGGACAGGTCTATTATATTTTTTTTGCTGTAACATTTGTAAACTCTATTTTTTAAAATTATGGTTAGTGTTAAAAAATAATCAACCAAAATGATTGAAAAAAAACAAATTGTTGACAAATAATAATAATATGTTATATTACACTCATTAAGTATAAAGTTTTATTATGTAAAAATTAAATGGAGGCAGAACATGGCTATTCGCGGATTGGCAGACGGACATCTTCCTTATCTCACAAAAGAAGAACTGGGCTATTATACAATTAAACCAGCTGGAGATGTAATTGCAGGCAGCTATGGAACATGGACATTAACCTACACAGTTGGAAAATATGGTGTTGATGTCGGCGGCGGTATAAAAATTGGCACACGAAGAATGAGCGATTGGGGAGAACCGCAATTTACTAACCCTACAGCTCCCAATTATGTAACAGCAAAATGTAGTGTTCCTGATGCTATTATTGATATATCTTTTAGTCTTAGAGGTCATATACGAACTTATCGCGCTGTAACTATTGTTGATCTTAAAAAGAAAACATTAAAACAGGGCGATCAGCTAACTGTAGTGTTTGGAGATAATTCCAAAGGTTCTCCTGGAATAAGAGTACAGTCATTTCCTGAAACAGAATGCGAATTTGCTGTTTTTGTTGATTGTGTAAGCAGCGGAGCATATGAAAGAGTGCCGCAACTTGGTAATCCATTTCGTGTAATAACTGGAGAACCTGTAACTTATTCAATCCAGGCTCCATCAACAGTTATTGCAGGAAAACCATTTAAAGTTATGGTTAATGGCATTGATGTTTTGGGAAATCCGACTCCTTCTAATATTGATAACATTGAAATAGATACAGTTCCTCCTATAAAATTATCTCTTAAAAAAGAGGATGGAAGAACAAAATGGATTGATGGAGCTGTTATATCATCTACTGGAGTCTCATATCTAAAACTTAAACAGGGCGGCAAAGTGCTTGCTGTAAGCAATCCTATAAATGTAAATAAATCAGAAGGGTTAAACCTTTACTGGGGAGATACTCAGGCTCAAACATCTTCAACAGTAGGAACAGGAAGTGTTGAAGAATATTATGATTATGCAAAAAATGTCGCAAGGCTTGATTTTTGCACACACCAGGCAAATGATTTTATGGTTTCAAGAGAAGCATGGGATGAGATTTATGCAGGCGGAATAAAATATAACAAGCCTGGAGAATTTCTGACATTTATTGGTTTTGAATGGTCAGGAACATCGCCTGCTGGCGGAGACAGAAATGTTCTTTTTACAGGAGATGAGGCTATAGTAAGACGCAGCAGTTCATGGCAGCTTTGCGAACCAATTCCTGAAGAAGAAGCTCCAACAGCAAATGATTTACATAGAGAACTTCATAAATTTGAAGATGCAGGCAATAAAAAAGTAGTACTTGTTCCCCATGTAGGAGGAAGGCGCGCAAATTGGGATTATTATGATCCTTCTTTTGAACAGGTTCTTGAAATATGCTCATGCCATGGAATTTTTGAATGGTTTTTACATGATGCGCTTGAACGGGGATATAAAATTGGAGTAGTTGGAGCAAGCGATGACCACACATGCAGGCCTGGACTTGCGCCTCCGTCAAATAAAGAAATGGCAATTTATGGAGGGCTTGGCGGTATTTATGCAAAAGAGTTAACACGCAGTTCAATTGCAGAAGCAATTCTTGCAAGGCGCTGTTTTGCAACAACAGGAAAAAAAATATCAGTATGGACAGAAGCTGACGGAAATCCAATGGGCAGCAGTTTTTCATCAAAAAATGCGCCAACATTTAAAGTAAAAGCTTATGGAACTGCTCCTATAAAAGAAATAAGTATTTTTGACGGTAAGAAAGAAATAGATAGAAGAGTTATTAACAAGCATAACAGAATTAAAAATAAACTTAGAATAACATGGCAGGGAGCTGTCGGAAATGACAGAAACCGTTACACAACATGGGATGGCGATCTTGAACTTTCAAAAGGAAAGATTCTGTCTGTGCAGACATTAAATATGTTTGCAACAAGAGAAAAGATTACAAAGCAGGAAGAAAGAAAAATTTGCTGGGATTCTATAACAGCAGGACATGAAGTAGGAATTATTGTTGATATAGATGCTCCGGATGATACACAAATTACTTTTAAGACAAAACCTGCTTCATTTACATTTACTCTTAAAGATCTTTTTGAGAAAGATATGCATGTTGATGCCGGCGGTGTTTTTCAGTGTGTAGATGTTACAACACTTCATAGTGAAGAATCTGTCACAACTGCTGAATTTGAATTCAAAGATACTAACTTTGACAGCAAAAACAATCATGCTTATTACATTCGTATGACTCAAACAGATTTACATCGCGCATGGAGTAGCCCGATATTTGTAGAAAAAATTAAATAAAATATATTTTCCCTTAACTTGTTTGCTTGTACTTTATCGTAATAGTGGTTTTATGTTTGAATTTTTATGATAATAATTATTATCTACCACTATTACGATTGTTTTTTTTCATTCAGCTATATATAATACCTAAAAAATAACCCAAAAGAGTCAGATCCATGGATTTAAGATATAAAAAAATATTATCAGTGCTTCGAGATAACGGCGGTTTTATAAGAGTTGCTGATCTTGCAGCTATTCTAGATGTTTCTGAAATGACAATAAGACGAGATTTAATAGTTCTTGAAGAAAAAAAATTATTAAGAAGAACACATGGCGGAGCTCTTCTTAAAAACCAGGATGAGTCAGATTCTAAAAAACAGAATATTGCTCAAATAACAAATATTGAGAGAAAAAGAGCTATTGGAAAAACAGCGGCTAAATTAATTGAAACAGGAGACTCTCTATATATTGATTCTGGGTCAACAACTCCATATCTTGCTTCTGCAATTAAAGAAATAGACGATCTTTCTCTTGCAATTATAACAAATTCCATTGATATTGCTAAAACATTGTCTCATAAAAAAGATATAGATGTTATAATGCCTGGAGGAAAAGTGCATACAACATATTTTTCTCTGGTTGGCCCTGTGACAGAAGACACTTTAAAAAAATTTAATTACAGCAAAGCTTTTTTGTCTGCCGGCGGAATTAATCTTTCAAATGGATTGGCAATATTGCATATTGATGAAATTCCAATTAAAAAAATTGTGGTTGAAAATGCAAAGCAGATAATAGTTATGGTTGATAGCACTAAATTTAAAAAAAATTCATTAATATCTGTAATACCTTTTAATAAAATAGATATAATAGTTACAGACTGGGAAATTGAAAAATCTTATTTGCACGAACTTGAAAAAAAAGGGATCAAAGTTATTGTTGCTGAAAAAGAGTAAGAAAATAATTTAAATATAATTTTTTACTCTTATAATTATTATAAAATACCTTCATAATTATTCTTTATTAATCCTACTCTTATATACTTATATAATAGAAAAATAATAAAAATAGCATATTTATTATTGTTTAATATCGAACAAAAAAGATTGAAAAAAGTAAAAAAATGTTGACAAATGAAAAGTTGATGGTATAATTATCTCAATTATAGTATACATACTAAAAAGTGGAGGTTAATTTATGAAAATTGGAAGATTTTTTATCTGCTTCTTACTGGCTTTTTCAATGATCAGTTCTTTTGCATTTGCAAAAGGAGAATCAGAAGCAGATTCAAAGTATCCTGAGAAAATTATTGAACTTGTGTGTCCTGCTAGTGTTGGCGGATCAACAGATTTGGCTGCAAGAAGTATGGCAACATCAATGGCAAAGTATCTTAAGCAAACTATAATGGTTGTAAACAAACCAGGCGGGGGCGGACAGCTTGGAATTGATTATGCTTTAAAGAAAAAAGCAGATGGATATACTATTGTATCATCAGCAATAGGAAACTGGACAATATATCCAGCGCTTCATTCAGATGCATTTTATGATTATTCCAATTTTAGAAATATCGGCAGAACAGAAATAACTCCTACAGTATTGGTTACAAGACCCAGCAAGAACTATAAAGACCTTAAAGGCTTGACAGAATATATAAAGAAAAACCCCAAAGCATTAAAATACGGAATAGCTGCAAATGGATCAGTTTCAGAGCTTGGAGTAAAAGCTTATATGATGCTTTCCGGTATTCCATTGGAAAGTGCAATAGGTATTCCATTTGAAGGCACTGGAGAAGCAACAATGGCTATTTTAGGAGACCATATTGATTATATGTTTGTTAATGTTTCTCCTATTCTTGACCATATAAAAAGCGGATCACTTATTCCATTAGCTGTTTCTGTAAAACAAAAAGAACTTCCAAATGTTCCAACATTTGAAGAATTAGGGCTTGCAGGAGCAGGTATTTCTTCATGGAAAGGATTGTGCGTACATCCAGACACACCTGAAGCAATAGTAAAAAAACTGGAAGCAGCTTTGCTTGCATGCACAAAAGATCCTGAATGGATAGCAATGCAGGAAAAACTTGGCGTTGTTCCTGCTTTTATGAGCGGCAAAGATTTTGATACTTATCTAAAAAATGAATCTGAAACATTTAAAAAAATCGCAGCCAGCATGCAAAAATAATTGCAGTTGCTGATAAAAAGGATGTCGTAAAGACATCCTTTTTAATTAGAGAGAGGATTTTGTGAGAAGATATAAATTGGATTTGATACTTTCTATTTTTGTTATTATTTTTTCTCTTATCTTAATAATATTTATTATACCAAATGAGATAAAAGTCCCTACAGAATTGAAAGGCACCTATTTAGCGCCTTCTTTTCTTCCTAAAGGATATTCTATTTTCTTGCTTATAATAGGAATAGTGCTTTTAGCTGCAACTTTATATGGCAGAAGACTGATTCTGAAAGAAGAAAAAGAAGAGAAAGAAAAAGCTATGATATTTGGAATAGCTTATTTAAGCGATAAAGAAAGAAGAGACAGTTTTTTTATTGCGATAAAGTTATGGGTTGTATTTATTATCTTTATGATATTAATGCATTTTATAGGTATGCTTGTTGCAAGCATTTTTTTTATGTTTTTTATTATTATGTATTTTGGCAATGGTTCAAAAATGGTTGCAGTTTGCGTTAGCATATTAGTTCCAGTGGCTTTGTATTCATTTTTCCGTTTTCTCGGAGATGTTCCAGTACCTAATGGATTATTGTT
>JAVBQS010000019.1:0-76963 GCA_031548835.1 Spirochaetia bacterium | reverse complement strand
TTATGGTAGTGGTGGGCACTGTTATTCCTGTAATATTTGGAGAACCTGGAATAGTTGAACTTGTGTTGTAATAAATGCTATAGCTTGTAGCTCCTGTTACAGCAAGCCATGATACATTTAGTTCTCCTCTCCCTCCTGGTATTGGAACAACACCTATGGGAGCTTCCGGCGCTGTTAATGCTTCTACCGGCGTTCCTGTTTTTACACTGCTTGGGCTGCTTTCTCCAATGCTGTTGCTTGCTGTTACCCATATATAATAAAGTGTTCCATTTGTAAGTCCTGTTATTGTAGTGGTGGGAACTGTTATTCCTGTAATATTTGGAGAACCTGGAATAGTTGAACTTGCGCTGTAATAAATATTATAGCTTGCTGCTCCTGTCACTGCACTCCAGCTTACTGTTAGCTGGCTCTCTGCTGCTGTTACTGTTACTCCTGTTGGAGCTTCTGGAGGATTATTGCTTCCACCATTTCCACTTAAATTATCATCAGGATATGGGCGGCAGGTTAGAATAAAAAATAAAACAAAAGAGAATAAAAATAAGATTTTTAATAACACACTTTTTTTAATCATGACACACACTCTTTTAAATATTGCTGTTTTTAGAATTTAATTTATTGAAATTGAAAAGGAATATTACCCCAAGCATAGCTCAGCATGCCTGGATAAAAAATTATACCATGTGTAATAAAAAACAGATAACACTTTTTAGCACATGGGAAGAAATATTATAAAAATTATCTATTGATCATAAAAAATAAGATAAAACTATTTAAAATATTTATGATTTGGCTCTGTTTTCAAGATAATAGGCTCCGTTCTTCAAGCAGATTCCTGCCTTCGCAGGAATGACTGAGTGGAAACTGTTATGACGAAGGCAAATCAGGAACTATTTTTATAAATAAATCAGTTTTCAAGAATAATAATTTCAACCCTTCTGTTTTTCTTTCTTCCTGCTTCTGTTGAATTGGAAGCCACAGGTTCGGCAGCTCCTTTTCCCTGTATCCGTATCTGTTTTTCTGTTCTGGCTCCTGCAGCAAGAATATATTCTGCAATAGTTTTTGCTCTTTGTATTGAAAGAACTTTTCTTGCATCTGCTGTTCCTGCAAGAGCTGTATGGCCTATTATAAGAAGATCCTGTTTTGGGTTTTTCTTTAATATTTCAATTATTTTTTTCAATTTTTCATCTTCTTTTTCTGCAAGTTTTGTGGAATCAGCCAGAAATTGTATATCTTCAAGAATAATTTTAACGCCTTCATTAACTTTTTCAACACGGACATCTTTAATACCTGAATCTCTAATTGATTTTTCAACTTCATCTGCAATTTTATCTCTATCAAGTTCTTCTGCTTCAATAACTTCTGCTTTTGCTGTTCCGGTAAACCTCATATTATCACCTGATAAAAGTTCAAATACAAAATTAAACTCTTCGCTATAGCTGTGCGCCCTCCCTTTATTATTATCCCACTTCATTATCTGGTTTGTGGATCCTGTTATTTTTGAAAGATGCAGATAGTTTGCCCTATTTATGACAGGTAGTTTTGTTTCATGGGAGACGCTGTATTTTATACTTATAAGGTCATATAATCCTGTTTCATCTTTGCCAAGATATTGGTAGCTTACACTTACTGGAAAAGCATATGGTTCTGCAATATTAAATCCTTTTCTAAAATCATGAACTTCCCGGCCATTGCCGCTCCATTTATCTCCTGGTTTAAGGTCATAATCAGGAAAAACAGGAATATCCCTTGCCATTGGAATAAAATATTTTTTATCTACAGTACAATATCCAAGCCTGTCCTGGCGGTATATTGATTCATATTTTTCAGTAACCTCATATGTTGAATATTTTCCTGTAATTTTTTCAGACATTTCAAGAATTCCATGCATAAGGCCGCTTTCATTTTCTGCTTCAAGCACTTCCACAGATATTTTATTAAGCATTTTTGCATTGTGTGAATAGATATTATTGACATAAACATTTTCATCTACTTCAGACAATATTCTATATTTTGCGCCAGCATTATATTTATATTCAAATTTTTCTGCAAAACCGCATATTGCGGGCAGCAAAAACAAAAAAATAAACAAAATTTTTTTCATTTTATACCTGTTATATTACTGTAAATATACTATTATTATATCGGTATATTTGTTTATTTATATTGCCAAAATCAGGATAAAAACAGATATATTATTTTTATTGACAATTTTTTAAACAGATACTATTTTTCTAAAAAATATTCAGAATATCAGGATTATATTTTGTATCAATCAAAAATATCGGAAGAAAATGATAAATATAGCTTAATTGTAAAAAAAGCTGGTTTTAAAACATTAACTCCTTTTCAGAAAAAAGTTGCTGATGCAGCTTCTGCCAATAAATATATAATTGCAGAAATTACAGAAGGATGCGGAAAAACGCTTGGAATGGCTATTCCTGTTATTATAAATACAGATTTTTCTTTCCCTGGATTAAAAAGTATTATTATTGCATCTTCATATGAAAATGTAACAAAAATTAATGCTTTTTTTACTAAATTATTTAATAAAAAAGTAACAAGCCTCCAGTCAATTGCTGCAAATCCTGACCGCAATATTAAAAAAGATTTACACATGCTTGAAAAACAGCCTGATATTTTTATAACAACAACAGACAGTATTATTGACCAAATACGCAGCAATAATATATCTCTTGAAGGTATTCAAAGCTTCATAATTGAAGATAGCAATATAGATGATTATTACAGTTTTGAAAAAGATATGGAATTTATTTTTTCAAAACTTAGCGGAAGGCAGCTTTTTATAGTTTTTACAAAACAAAGAAATCATGGATACTCTTTTTATAAGCTTTTTAAAAAGCCAATAACAATAAAATGCACAGAAATGGAAACAGAAACAGGAGAAGAAAAAACTATGGATAACTCTTTTATAAAAAATATTGTTTCAGAAATAAAAGAAACATCTGATATTAAAAGCCTTGATAATATAAAAAAATTGATAAAGAAAAATGTTCCTTTTTTTATGAGAGGTTATTTTTCTGCATGGCTTCTTGAAAAATATGCAATGCAAAAAGGATATAATGCTCAAATAAATAGCGGCAAAGATAATAGCGATGTTAAAACTATTTTTATCAATACAGGAAAAAGTAAAAAGTTTTATGCAAAAGATATAGTAGGGATGATTTTATCTTCAAAAACTGCAGAAAAAAGTGATTTAAAACATATAAGGGTTTTTGACAGCTATTCATTTATAGATGTTACTTCATCCAAGGCAGATGCTGTTATAAATGTTATTAATACTGTTACATTTAAGGGAAAAAAATTAAGCGCTGATTTTGCAAAAAAACAGCAGAAATAGTATTACAGCAGCAAGTGTGCACAAAATATCTATCTGCTTATTAAAGTAATAAAAAAATAAGTAAGCGCAAAATTTGTTATCATTCCTGCAGAAAAAATTGCCAAAGAAATATATTCATAAATTTTTGATTTGCGCTGGCATTTTTCGATAATAACTGCAGGATCTCCTTCAATAATAATTTCTTCAATAAGAGGATCGTGTAATTTTGTTTCCGGCTTATAAAAATAATAATAATTTTTTAATATACTATTTTTTGAAATAGAGACGCTTCTTATTTTAACATTTTCATCATGGCATATTTTTATTGCATCTTTTGTGCTCTCAATTTTTTTATAGCAGTATGTCATTTCAGGCCATATATCGAGGCAAAGATTATCATCAGGCAAATTTGTATTGGAAAAATAGTGAAAAGGAAGTTTTACAATATCTCTTTCTGCCCTAAGGAATCTGGCTTTTTTCCAGAAATATCTGTAGGCAAAGAATAAAACTACTCCGGGAGGAAAAAGAGGCATTACAGGAATAAGGCTTAATGAAACAGCAAATCGTGAAGTAGCTATAAATTGCGGAAAAGAAAAAAGATAATATGCAATAATAAAAAGTGAAAAAGAACCTGCAACCAGAGACACAGGCGTAAAAATATTCCAAAACTCATTTCTGTGCCTTCCCGCCCATATACTACGTCTTAATAAAGATTCCTGCCTGCCGTCATAGATAAGAAAAGTAACACTGTTTTTATCTGTGTTTCTGAAAATTACTTTTCCTTTTTCAATAAAAAGAGGCCCGCAAACCATAATATCTGTCTGCTGCGACAAAGAGTGGAAAGTCTCCCACCTTAATACCTGGGGCATCTCATCTATTATAATTTCCCTGTTTTTTTCATATATATCGCTTTTTTCTTCGGAAGAGCTAAAAGTTGGTATAAGATATATTTTTACACTTTTCATATTTACAGTAACTGTAAAATTACTGCTTCTGAGCCAGATTTCATATTTATCCTGTATTGCTTCAAGTGTTCCGAAAAATTTAAAAATGCCAAGATATTCTGATTCTTTAACTAAACGCGACTTATGAAAATCTATAATAGGAGCAGCAGCTGCTGCTGTAAGTTTTTTGCGGAATTCGCCCCACTGTTTTCTTACAATAAAAGCGCCGATACCGGGAATTAAGAGATAAAAAAAGAGTGTGGTTGTAAAAATTAAAATTAAATAAAACATTTTAAGCAGTTAAATTAAGAATAGAGCCTGGGGAATAAATGCCATTATAATAATTAACAGCCATTGAATTTAATCTATTGCTAAGTTCATGGGAAAATTGATTTATAAGATCCTGAAGCTGATTTTTTTCTATATTTTCAACATCAATGTTCATTTCCCTGTTTCTTAACTTACTTATCTGGTCAATTAATATATCAAGCTGCTGAAGTTTGGTATAAGGAATATTGGTATTTTCAAGGCCTACAGGAACTCCTGTTATGTGTTTAAATCTTGCATTAATACCTGACGGGTCATTAACAGCAACAGATAAATTTCCGCCTGAATAGCTTGCTTTTAAAATATGAGTAAAAGGTATTGATATATTTGAAACAGGTTTCATAGATTCCATAACATAGCCTCTACCTTCTCAATATCGGCCTGCTTCAAATAATATATTAGGCTTTTGCCTCATTATTGGCTCTAAAGCATGGTTTACAGCCGGTTTTAGCTTGATATATAGGAATTTACAGGTAAGTTAGCAATATTTTATTAACTTATGTTAGGATTTGGGAAAATTTAACAGGCTTTAATTTAGATTACCAAACAAAACCTGATTATTATAAAAAATCTGATAATCAGGCTAAATATTGAATAAAATAGCTTGATTATTTGACTTGTGTTGTCAGGGTAAATAAAAAAACAAATGTTAGATAAAAATAACACACCTTCAGCTTTGAAATTATGTCAAAAAGGAGTATTTTTTTAAACTTTTTAGTTTTAGATTATCTGTTCATCTTCTCATCTGATGTTTTACAGGATATACACATCAGAGCATACGGAATTGCTTCAAGACGCTCTTCCGGTATTTTTTTTCCGCATTTCATACAGATTCCATATCTGCCATTCTGTATTCTTGATAAAGCAGCATCAATTAATCTTAATCTTCTAATATCCTGAGCGCTTACAGTTTCAAGCATTTTCCGATCTATATCATCAGCAGCAATATCCACCAGATCTTTGGGATCTATGTCTTCTACTAAAGATTTAAAAGAATCATTTTCTGAAATAAGGTTGTTTATAATCTCTTCTTTCAGATTATGTAATGCTTTATCCATCCGTTCTTTGAAATCGCTTTCCATAAATACCCTCTACCTTCTAATTACAGCGTAATTTGCACAATTTCGCACTTATTGTCAACCTTATTCTTTGTTGACAAATGATTTTTATTTAAATATTATAGCTCTATTATCCAATAAAAGCAAAAATATGGAGGAAACTTGGCTAATAAAGAAGAAGCCATCGAAATTGATGGTGTTGTAAAGGAATCGCTTCCTAATACAATGTTTAAAGTAGAAGTAAAAAATGGTCATGTAATACTGGCTCATCTTTCAGGCAAAATGAGAAAATTTTACATCAGAATAGTGCCTGGCGATAAAGTAAAAGTTGCGCTCTCTCCTTATGATCTTACACGGGGAAGAATAATATACAGGGAAAAATAAAATTATTTAATAATTATCCAGCGGGAACCTTTCCCGCCATCCTTTTGCTGTGAAAATCCTGTCATTCCTGCATATGGACATTCTCTCAAAACATTATCAACAACTTTTGTAAGGACACTTTCCCCTTCTGAATGAATTCCTTTGCCATGGATGACACAAACCTTTATGTAACCTCTATTTCTGCTGTCTAAAAGAAATTTTTGTAATATTTTCTCTGCTTCAGCAGAAGTATAACCATGAAGGTCAAGAACTGCCTGCGCTTTCATTTTTTTAATATTTTTTAAATTTTTTCCCTGATTATTTACAGAATTGCTTTCTGTTCCATGCCGTGAATATTTGTCTTTATCAGGATATGCGCTATTGTGACTGTTTTTTTGATTTTTGGTTTCCCAATATTCAAGAATTTTTCCAAAATCCATCTCTATTCCAATATAATATTTTCTTTTTTTATCCAGCCTTTACTGCCGTTGCCGCTGGTCTCTATAAGATAAAACTGCTCTTTTTCTCCAATTATTTCTACATTTTCCCCTTTTTCTACAGTAAATTTAACAGCGGCAGATTCTTCAGGAATAACATAGATATTAAGAGGATAAGCGCTATCTCCAATAATTCCATAAACAGGTTCTTTTACAAATGTTTTTGTTAATATAAAAAATAAAATAATAACTATTAAGGTAATTGCTATTATAAGAATAATTATTGGTTTTTTAATTTTCTTTTTAATTAGAAAAAAGAATGCAGGAACTATAGATATTAATAAAATAATTTTAAAAATTTTTAGAAGAATTTCTCTTATTTTTTTTTCCTTATCTGTCTGGTTGTCAGATAAAGGGCTTTTATATAAATTTTCTTCAATAGTTAGAAATATAACAGCGCCCTGGCTTCTTTCCAGTTCCATGCCTGATAAAGTTCTGAAAGAATTTTCTGTATACCATGTAAAATCAGGAATTGTAACTGTAATATTTTTTGGATATTCTTCCTTGCTGCTGCCAAACATTCCTATTTCAGTTCTTGTTTTCCCAATTGAATATATAAGCTCTCTTGATCCTTTAAAAAGTTTGCTGTCTGGAGCAACATCATATTTATCTTTTATAAGTGAAATATTAACTATTTCAGGATTGCTGCTATATGGCATAGGCATTGTAATTCCATAGAAATTACCTGTTCCTGTAATTTTTTGCTTCAAAATAACAGCCTGCAAATCTGATATTTTATTATCTGATATTTCATATTTATAGGAATAGCTGCCTAATGCGCCGGTATCTTTTTCATATTTAGGCAGGCTGGAGATTATAATAGGCACGCCTTTTAATATTGCCCTGTATCCCATATCTCCGTCAGAAAGAAAAATTTCCACATTTGGGAGAGTTATATTTCCCGCCTTAAATGAAACAAAAATATGATCATGAAAAAGCACATCATAAATTTCTCCAGTCATAACTTTTTTAGTAATAACTGTTCTTTCATTTTTTTCAGATTTTCTGCTTATTTTTTTTACATATCCCTCTGTTCTTTGGGATACTTCAGATTCTATTATTAAATCAGGGTTTTCTATATTTTCTATTACAAACCTGAGCGGAATTATTTCTCCTGGATAATATTTTTCTTCTGGAATATCCCATCTAATTGCAGGAGGAACCTGGTCAAAGCTTCCATGTATCTGAAATGTTGAAGCAACAGTAATAAAAACAGGAGTAGTGTGCATAATACTTCTGCCGCTTTTTATTTCAAAGCTATTAATTATATAGCGGCCTGTTTTATTTGCTTTAAAAATATAATCAATAATTGAACCATTTCTTCCAGGCCTTATAGACGGCCCCTTAATAGTTTCAATTCCATCAGGAAATATTGGTTCTTCCACTATTAGTTTTGATGGAGAGATTTCAGGAATAAGAATAGTAAATTTAAACTCTTCATTTATCTGAAAAGAGGTTTTTTCTATAATTATCTGTCCTGTAAACTCTTCCGCCGATATATAGGAACAGACAAATAGGAAAACAAATATTACCAGTCTTTTCCATGTTCTGGTTTTTCTATTGTATTTTCTATCCAAAACAGATCTTCTCCTGAAAACATTATATTAAGCAGTTTGTCTGTATTTTCTGCTGCATTGTCTCTGCTTTTACTTGCCGGAGACAGGTATTCTTTGCCTTCTTCCTTTTTTTTATTATCATTATTTATTAAAAGAAGAGACAACTCCATATTTTGAATCAATTTTATATCATTATTGTTAATGAGAATAGCATCTTTGAATAAACCGGCTGCTTTTTCATAATATCCTTTTTGAAAAGCAATAATTCCTAATTCATAACTAATTCTGTATTTAAGCTCATTATCGTTAGCTGTATCAATAGAAAGGAATTTAGCTTCGGCAGCATCAGGTTCTCCTATTTCCCTATACAAAGAAGCAATATTATATTCAACATATTTTTTATACTGTTCTTTTTCTATATTATCCGATGCTTTTCCAAAACCTATAATAGCTTTATCAAATTCTCCTCTCCCTGAAAGGTAAATAGCTGAAAGATTTTCATAACAGGCATTCATATAGCTGCATGATGAAAAGAGAGAAATTAGAATAATAAGAATTATATAATATTTTGCCATTTTATTCCCTTAAGAAGGAGCGCTATCATAAAAATGATAAATCCGGTTAGTAAAAAAAACAATGAAAAACTATATTCTTTTAAATCCTGTTTATATGCAGAAGATGATGAAATAGAAGAACTTAAATCTTTTATGGAAATTATAAAGCTGTCAGGCAGTTTATCAAGAGTATTTATCATTTTCATATTAGGGACAGATATTGCATCCCTGTCAGGAACAGGCGAGCCTGTTTTTTTATCAGGAGGAATAATATAAAGGGAAATATTATTTTTGATAATAGTGTCTGTAATTATATTTTTTAACCTTGAAAAACTTCCCTTGTCAGGTTCTTCCCCATCTGTAAAAAGATATATTTTTTTATCTGTATTTTCATAATCTGGAAATGATTCAACTGCTTTAACAAGCCCTTTTCCTATATCTGTGCCTGCCTCTGAATATAGATCAGGAGAGAGGTTTATAATAGCATCAATTACACTATTTTTATTATTTGTTAGAGGAAGCATTGTAAATGCATCTCCTTTAAAAATAACAATGCCGAATCTTCCATCTTCAGCAGCAACCAGAGATGCGGCAGCTCTTTTGCTTTTCTCCAGCCTGCTTAAATTATCGCTGTCATCTGCAAGCATACTCTGCGATATATCAAAAAGAAAAATAGAATCTTTTGTAAAAAATGGCTTATTTGATACTGTATTGTTGTTTTTTGAAATTATATAAGGGCAGGAAAGAGCAATAATAAAAAAAATCATTCCTATAGTATAAAGTGAAATAAGATATAACTGTTTTATCCTAAAAATTGAAGATGCTTTGGTTTTTTCCCTGTAGAAAGAAACAGTGTAAAAAAAGTTTGTTTTTTCCTTTATTTTTCTTAGTTCAAATATAAAAAGAAATAAAGGTATAAATATAAGAATAAGGGCGGCAGGATTTTTCATGTAACTATTTCCTTTAACAGCACAATTTTTAAAACCATAGTTATTAGAAGAATTAAAATTCCCGGTATAAAGAAATATCCTGATAAATCTTTTTTTGTAAAAAAGGTTTCTGTTTTTTCTTCTTCTGTTTTAAGGCTTGCAGTTACTCTGCCAATTACCTGTTTCCCTGGATTTTCAAGAAAATATCCGCCTGAAATTTCAGCAACTTTTTTTAAAATCTCAGGGTGGTAATCTCCCGAAATTTTTCCTGTTACTTTATCATTAATTGATGTATCAATTATAATGCTGCGTTCGCTTCCCGCATGTCCTATTGCTATACAGTTTATTTTTATTCCTGTTTTTGCTGCCATAAGAGAAGCATCAAAAGGAGAAAGCTCTCCATAATTAGCATCGCCGTCAGAAATAAGTATCACTCTTTTTTCTTTTTGCTGCGAATTTTTAAGAAAATAGATTGCTGTTCCTATTGCTGTTCCTATTGCTGTGGCATCTCCCAGTTCCATAACATTTGTTTGTTTAAGCCTGTTTAGAAAACTGTTTCTGTCCGGTGTGGGAAGAAGAGAAACAACAGAATTGCTTCCAAAAAGAATAAGCCCTGGGTAATCGTTTCCGCAGCTTGCAACAATGTGTTCTGCAGCTTCTTTTGCTTTATCAAGCCTTGTTTTTCCATCTTCTGCGATAGCCATGCTTGGAGAAACATCAAGCAGTATAAAAAAATCATTGCCTTTGGAAAGATATCTTATATCTTTTTTAACAGCTTCGGGAATTGAAAAAGAAAATGCAATAAAAACTAATGATACCCAAAAGAGAAAATTTATAAATTTAAAAAAAACATAATCTTTATTAAGCCGGAATTTTTCTTTTTTATTTTCAATAAAATATTTATCAGGAGAAGAAAAAATTATTCCTCCCCTGTTTTTTCTTTTGCCTGTAAACCACATAAGGAAAAAAACAACAGGCACTATTAAAAGCATTGCAGGATTTTCAAACATCATATTTTTTTACCCCCCGCAATTTCTTCAAACATTAATGCAAAATTATAAACAGATCCCGAAGCTTCTGCTATTGTGCCTGAGTCTGCGCTGCTGTTTCCGAAACGGACAGAGTCAAGGAAAAGAAGTTCTTTTGAAGGAGCGTCAGGAAATTCTTTAATCATCTCTCCTGTGGTAAAACAGGTAGCTTTTTTATCTGTAACAATTTCAAGATATTGTTTTAATAATTTTAAAAGCTGCTTTATATAATCAGCCTGTTCATATAACTTTATTTTATTTGTAAGTTTTGTAATTTTTTTAAGCAGCTGCTTTCTTTTAAAGACAGCGTTTTTTAAAATAAATGTTTTTCTGATATTTTCAGGAACTACCTTAACTATATAATAACATAAAGATAAAAACAGAATAAGCAATGTAAAACATGCTGCAAATAAAAGTTTTGTCCAGGGCAATAAAAGTTTTTCATCCAAAAGACTAATTAAATTTACATTTCCAAGCTGTGATTTTACAGTAAGAGGAATGCCTGAATATAATTTATTTTGTATTTTAAAATCCGGGAAAGCAGTAATAGATGGATCAAGAGGCATGAACCAGACAAGAATTTCATTTTCTTCATAATTTATTTTTATATCATCAATATGAAACCACTGATTATTTCTGATTGAAAATTTCCTGCTTTCAGGCAATGCAAAATTTTCTGCAATTCTGATTCTTGCAAATCCTTTTTCTCCTGTTTTAAGCGCGGGAGGATTTAAAGTGTAACTTACAATAGTTCCTTTTGATTCCATGTTTTGGGAATATGAGAAAGTAATTAAAATAAAAATAAACAGCAATAAAAATATTTTTTTCATCTTTTCCTTGATTTAAAAAAAGTGTTTATTTTTTCAACAATATTATCGCCAGTATATATATCAACAAGCGGAATGCCGAATTTCGCAGCTTCTGAAAAATCTTTATCGCTGCTTTTAACAGCAGGATTTTTTATTCTATCTGTTTTCGGTTTTTTTATATAAAAATAATTAAAAGGAACAGGATCGCTGCTTTCAGATTTATATGAAAACAAATTTATATTGTTATTTTCAGCATTATCTTTTATGCGTAAAATTGCAGTTTCAACTCTGGAGGAAATTCTTAACAGAGTTTTCCACGGTATATCATATTCCATATCGGAAATTATTATACATATTCCTTTTTTCCTAAAACTTTTAGGCAAAGCATTGCAGGCTGTTTCAAGATTGGAACCTTTGTGTTTCGGCTGGGAATCAATAATTTTTTCTGCAATTGAAAGAATATGGCTTCTTCCTGATGCAGGAAGCACTGTTTCTTCAACATTTCCTGAAAAAAGAATTGCTGCTGTTTTATCACGGTTTGAAGCAGCGGAAAGCCCAAGTATTGCAGCAGCAATTGCTGCTGTTTCAAGTTTTGTTTTTCTTACAGGATAGAGCGAGCCTCCTGCTCCCATAGATGCTGAAACATCTACAATAAGATAAAGCTCAAGCTCTCTCTCTTCCTGCATAACAAGAGTAAAAGGCCGGCCTGTTCTTGCAAAAGCATTAAAGTCAATAAGCCTGAAATCATCTTCATCAGAATATTCTTTAATCCCTTCAAGTTCTATGCCGTTACCTCTATAGGCAGAGATATATAGGCCTGCAGAGTTTCCGCTCAGGCGCTTTCTGATTACAATTTCAATTTTTTTTATCTCAGAAAGAATTTCTTTCTTGTTCATCTTATGGAGTTTTAACAGCACCAAGTATGGCGGAAACTATAATATTGGCATCTGCTCCTTCAGCTTCAGCCTCAAAGCTTCTTATTATGCGGTGCCTTAAAATATCAGGAGCAATTTCTTTAATATCATCAGGTGTCACAAATTTGCGTTTTTCCAAAAGCGCTTTTATGCGGGAGCATCTCATTATTCCGATAGATGCTCTTGGCGATGCTCCAAATTCAATATATTTATTTTTCTTTCTTGTTTCTCTTACAATATCAACAATATATTTTTTTATATCATCATTTAATGTTATATTTTCAGCAGCATCTGAAAGCTTTAAAATATCTTCCGATGTAATTTTATCTTTTAATTTGGGAAATGCTTTTTCTTCTTTATCATGCATTGCAAGAATTTTAAGCTCTGAATCATGGGAAGGATAAACAAGATCAATCTTTATTAAAAATCTGTCAAGCTGCGCTTCGGGAAGCCTGTATGTTCCTTCCTGCTCAATAGGGTTCTGCGTTGCAATTACAAAAAAATTGGCGGAAAGCTTATGGGTTGATTCTCCTATTGTAACCTGACGTTCTTCCATTGCTTCAAGCAGCGCAGATTGAACCCTTGCAGGAGCGCGGTTTATTTCATCTGCAAGAACAATGCCTGAAAAAACAGGGCCTTTTCTTACAGTAAATTCTCCCGTTACTGGAATAAAAACAAGGTTTCCTATAATGTCTGACGGAAGAAGGTCGGGAGTAAACTGGATTCTTGAAAAATCAGCTCCTGCAATTTCTGAAAGAGCTTTTGCAGCCCTGGTTTTTGCAAGACCGGGAACTCCTTCGATTAAAACATGCCCGCCAGCTATATAGGCTGTTATAAACCTGTTATAAATAAATTCTCCATCAATAACTGTATCAAGAAAATATTTTTTTGCTGTCTCAAGTTTGTCAAAAATTCCTGCAAGTTTATTTAAGCTGCTATCCAATTTAAATACCTCATTCCTATCATGAATATTATGATCTGTAGTCAGCATTTTCCCTTACATATCCATATGAAAGATCACTTCCAAACACTGCGGCGCTGCCGCTGTCATGTCCTGTGCCAAGATCTATATCAATGTTAACTGTATGGTTATGCTGGGGAAATTCTTTATGTTCAGAATCAAGAGATCTTGCTTTAAGATAGTTTGACAGCCTGATTTCTTTTTCCTGATTAAGCCGGAAAGCTCCTTTGTCAAAAACAACTTCGCCGCCAAGCGAGATAATAAGTTTATTTTTGTTAAGTTCCATTTTATTGTTGCCTGCATAATCTCCTATGGAAGAAAGCAGCCTTCCAACATTTGGATCATTGCCGAATATTGCAGTTGAAACAAGCGGAGAATTTACAACAGCTTTTCCTACATTTCTTGCTGTTTCAAAATCAGATGCGCCTGTGACAGAAACTTTTACCACATGCCCGCAGCCTTCTGAATTTCTTACTATATCTACTGCAAGATCTGAACATACTTTATAAAGAGCAGCTTCAAACTCTTCTTCTGAAACTTTTTTCTTTTTGCAGGAACTCATTATAATAGCAGTATCGCTTGTGCTCTGGTCGCCGTCTACAGAGATACAGTTATAAGTTTTTTCCACAACTTTTTTTAAAATATTTCTTGCAGATTCTCTTTCTATTGTAACATCTGTCATAATAAAACAGAGCATTGTGGCCATATTGGGCTCTATCATTCCTGCGCCTTTTGCAACAGCAACAATACGGCCGTCTCCAACTTCTGCTGACCGCAGCTTTGGAAAAGAGTCTGTAGTCATTATTCCTTTTGCAAGATCTACACCTGAACCTGGAGAAATTCCTGAAACCAGCCTTGGAATATTTTTTACCATATCTTCAACAGGAAGTCGCCAGCCTATAATTCCGGTTGATGATGGAATAAACTCTTCTGCAGAAGCTCCTGTCTCTTTTGCAAGATATTCAAGCAGAAGAGTTGAATCCTTGATTCCTGTTTCTGTACAAACGTTAGCTATTTTATTGTTAATAATAACTCCGCGTATTTTTTCAGATAAAAGCCTTTCTTTGCCTATTATTACAGGAGCGCCCGGGCATTTATTTCTTGTAAATACTGCGCCAAAAACATCTGTGGGTTCATCAAGCGCCAAGAGAGACATTCTCATTGGAAGAGGTTTTTCAACAGGCCTTTCAACAGGAAAAAATTCCAGCGAAATAACAGATATTTTAAAACCTTCGGGAAGTTTTCCCCTTTTTTCAAGCTCGTTTAAATATTCTTCTTTTGATTTATATAATTCAGGTTTTTGTTGTTCCATAATTTAATAATATTAGTTTACAGCCTAAATGTCTACTTCGCTGCAGCTGCCCAAATTAAAATAACAGGTATTATATTATTGTAAGCTCAGGCATGATTATATGCCTGAGCCAATTTGACTTATAAACTTAATTAAGCAAAAGCCTGCTTGTTTATATAGAGCCGGACTAGCAATCCTACTGCCTGAATGCAGCGGGATTTATAACAACATATTTTCCGTTTTCCGATGCTCCATGAATTTTTCCATCTCTATAAACAATACTTTCAAGAGAGATGCCTGTGTCTGCATATTTTACAGCAGCGCCTGATACAGGATTATATGCTGTAATTCTTCCAGTTTCAGAAGCTGCATAAATAAGAAAATTCTCACCCTGACAAAAGCTTTTTACTTTTTCTATCTCTTTTATTTCCTCTCCGCTTAATTTAAAAAATTTCAGTGCATTATTTGAGTAAATCATAATGCCGCGTTCAGATGCGCTTAAATACGGAAGCTTGCCTAAAATATCAGGCTGGAATTTTCCGCCCCAAAGAAAATTGCCTGTCTGAAGCTCTACAGCATTAATAGAGCCATTTACATTTGCAAAATAACCTACATTGCTATTTACAGCAATGCTTATGCCTTTAGGGCTTCCCAGTGTTACAGGCACAGAAGAGAGAGGTGTATCTTCCTGTCCGAAAACCTGGAGAACTCCTTTATCAGTTACTGTTAAAATTCTGCTGTTATAGGAATACGGATATGAAACAACTGTATCAGGCACTTTTACTTTTCTGCCAAGTTTAAAATCAGCGTTATTTACAACAAGAATTGAATCTCCGCTGTTTATAAGAACAGAATTACCATCAAGGACAGGAGTTCTATACGGAGCTTCTTCAAGTTCAATAGTTCCTGCTTCTTTCCAGCTTGCTGTATCTATAGCTTTGAAATTATTTTCAGATACAAATAAGAGTTTTCCTCCTGAAAATACAGGAACACCTGCATTAGCATCGCTATTTTTAAACAGAGTTTTTCCTTCTGAATTTATTACAGAAAAACCATTTCCGCTTGAAGAAACTGTATAGTAGCCTCTTCCTGCAGGAATAATTGCATCTGCTTTATTAAATCCTGTATCAAATGAATATGGCACAAGCAGCACAGATAGCGCAATATTTCTTTTTAAAGTTTCTCCCTCTTTAATTTCAACAGAGAGATTTTCAGTTTTATATTCTTTTCTCTGCACAGAAATATCAAGCTTTGTTCCAGGAGCATAGCTGCCTGTATACATTCCTCTTCCTGCGCCCCTGTTTCCAATAAAGATTTCAGCATCAGCAGGCAGGACAGATAATTCAAAATAGCCTTTTGCCGGCTCTTTTGGTTTAAGTGTTATTATGTACGGCTTTTCAGTAATTTCAGAAATCACAAGTTCTTTTTCAAAAGATTCATAGCCTTCATATTCAGCAGTTACTTTTACTGTACGCCCTTCTGCAAGAAGCGCGCTGACAGAACCCAGACCTATAAAACTTCCGTCAAAATAAATTCTGGCTCCTGCAGGTTCTGTTTTAAAAATAACTTCTTTAAGTTTTTCACTATTATCATACACCTGCATAAAATCTGTTATTTTAAGTTTTTCAAGATTGGCATTATCAATGCTTTTTACCAAAGCCAGGGTTTTTTCTGCTTCAGATCTGGCAGTAATAGAAGAGCTTGAAACAACTTCGGAAAGATCTCTTGCCCTTAATCTTCCAGCTCTGACATCATCAACAGCTGTCTCAACTGTTGAAAGAGATTTTAAAATTTCTGCTGATAAATCAGGTGTTATAGCTATCTCGCTTCCTCCTGTTACAACAGGAAAACTTTCTTCAACCAATTTTATAAATGTTTCAACATTTTCATCACGAGCAGGAGCTTTTTCTTTAAGTCTTTCAATAACATCTGAATGAGGAATCATCTGCACGCTTCCTGATTTTACAGCAAGAACAGGTTCTCCTGATTCAGGAGAAGAAACCATAAATTCTGTTCCTCTTACTCCAAAAGCAGCGCTTTTTGTTTTTACAGAATAATTTTCTGATGAGCTTACTATTTTTTCAACTTTATTTATAATGCTTCCGCTTAAAAGAGAAACGGAAATATCTGTTTCTGTTCCGGAAGATACAAGCCGTTCTATTGCAAGTTCTGTATTTTCATCCATTCTTATTACTGATTTTCCATCAATAAGTATTTCAAGATATGAGTCTGACGCTGTTTTAAGAGAATCTCCTATTTTCAAAATATTTCCAACTATAGCAGGAAGAATTGCATTTTCAGAAATTACAAAAACATCTCCTGACACAAATGTTACAACAGCATCCAGTTTTTTTATTTCTTCAGCCTGTTCTTTCTTTTTTTTACATGATGACACCTGAAAAAGAATAGAAATTAAAAGAAACAAATATAAAAAACAATAAATATTTTTCTTTTTCATTAAAACCTATCACATTTCTAAATATAAGTAAACTAAAGGTAAAATTCAACAATTCTATTAATCTATAAAGTATAAACAAATAATCATACAGTTGGTTTCATATGGGCAAGATTAGTCTGAAGTTCTGCATTACTGCTATTTGCCCGCACAAGTTTAACAGATAGTAGTTTGGCAAGAAAAAGGCCGTATTGAGGATATTCTTTAATTATTTGAATAAAATTTTTTCTTGGTATTTTTATTATTCTTCCGCTGGTTTCAGCAATTACAGTTGCGCTTCTTTCATTATTAAGAAAAAATGCCATCTCTCCCATAAAAATATCTGAAGGGTCAAGTTCTCCAACTCTTTTATTTGCATGCCATACACTATATTTTCCTGAAGAAATATAATAAAGAGAATCGCCGAATTCCCCTTCCCTGCAAACTATATCTCCTTTTTTAACATCAATTATCTCTTCTTTGGAAAGGCTTTGAGGCGCTTTGGGGGCTATATCTTTATCATGCCTTATCTGTACAAGCACAGCATTTCCCTTTCTGTTATAAGCAAGCCTTTCTGCAAAAAGACTGGCCATTCTTATGCCTCTTCCATGAAGCGCATAAGCTCCCTCTTTTTCTATCTTATTTTTAAGCTTAAATATATCAAATCCGTTTCCTTCATCTTTTATAACAAATTTACTTCTGTCGCGTGTTATTTCCCACTCCAGCAAAACTTTTTTATTCCCTATACCCGGATCTGAACATTTCTGAGATATAAGATCTATAATATTTCCGCCAGATTCCAGAAATTCTGTTTTTTCATCATAAGTTATTCCGCAATTACCATGTTCAATAGCATTTATAATCAACTCGGCAAGAATAAGCTGAAGATGCATTCTTGATTCAGGTTTTATAAGGCCTCTTTGCATAAGCATTGATGAAGCAAGGCCTGCATATATTGAAACTGTAAAAGGATCATTTCCTATTGCAAAAGACCCCACATCTCTATCAAAAAGCTTTTCTGAAAGATCTCTATTAAATAAAAGCTGCTTATTTTCCAGAATTATTTTTACGCATTTTGTTAATACTACCTTAAATATAATATTATCAAGCAATGTCAGGACATTAAATTCCAGATATTTTTTCATAATTGCATCTTCTGTTGTCTGTTCCTGGTTATATAATCCAATAATTCCAAAATTATTTACCCATATATCATGGCTTATTCTTTCCATAATTGAATCTATATTTAAACTTGAATCGCTAAAATTGATTATTACAAGCTCAGGAAGTTCAAAGCTAATAAATTCAACAATTTCTTCCTCATTTGTTAATATCTTATAGTTAGTTATCCCATCTTTTTTAAGCAAATTTACTATGTTATTGCCTATTTCTTCTTCTGAATTTACTATTCCAATATAACCCATACTTAATCCATACCTTTTATATTATTTACAAGCAAGCAATATTGACCTTATCATCTAAAATATATACATTTTTTAGTTTATTGACTTAAATTTATACAATTATCGGTTTTATGATATATAAATTATAGTTCCATAGATTATTATTTTTACGGGAGGGAAATATGATTAAACCTTATATAAAATCTATTGGGTACTATGTGCCTGAAAAAGTTATGACAAATAATGATCTTTCAAAAATAATGGATACTTCTGATGAATGGATTGTCTCCCACACAGGTATTAAAAAAAGATATTTTGCAGGCGAAAATGAAAATAATTCTGATTTAGCAACAAAAGCTGCCAAAATTGCAATGGAAAAGGCAGGAGTTACAGCAGAAGAGATAGATCTTATTATTGTATGCACAAGCAGCGCTGATTATCTTGGTTTTCCTGCAACAGCATGTCTTGTGCAGGATAAACTTGGAGCAAAAAATGCAGGGGGATATGATCTTGGTGCTGCCTGCACAGGATTTATCTATGGAGTAGAAACAGCTGCCAATTTTATAAGATCAGGCAATTATAAAAATATTATTGTTATAGGTTCCGAGGTGCTTTCCCGGATCATGGATTTATCAGACAGAAATACAGCAGTTCTTTTTGGAGACGGAGCAGGAGCTGCTTTAATAACAGGAAATGGAGATAAAGAATCAAAAAGTGAAATAGTATCCTCTTTTTTAAGAATGGATGGAAGCGGAGCTGACGCTCTTAAAAGGCCGGCAGGAGGCACAGCACATCTTTTTATTCCGGGAGTTACAGACCCAAAAGAGCTTTTTTTATATATGAACGGCAGGCAGGTTTATAATTTTGCAGTAAAAGCTGTGACAGATACTATTTTTAAATTAATGGAGAATAATAATCTTACCATTGATTCAGTAAAATATATTATTCCGCATCAGGCAAATATAAGAATAGTGGAAGCAGCTGCAAAAAGAGTTTCAATTCCGCTTGAAAAATTTTATTTAAATATTGAAAATTTCGCAAATACTTCTGCTGCAACAATACCTATAGCATTAACAGAAGTTGTGGATAAAAAACTTATACAGCGCGGCGATAATATACTTACTGTTGGTTTTGGCGGCGGGCTTACATATGGCGGCAACTATATAAAATGGTAATTTTTATATAGTAATTTATTGTAACTTTTAGTTAAGCCCCGCAACTTTATAGACTTCTCTTTTAATAAAGATATCTACCACATTGCTGTCAAGCTTGCCTCTTTTAGCCTCTTCTTTTAGTATTTTTAGAGCTTCTTCAGGAGTGATTGATTTTTTATATGGACGGTCGCTTGATGTTAATGCATCAAATACATCTGCTACAGCCATAAGCCTTGAATCAAGAGGCAGTTCTCCCATTTTTTTGCCGTCAGGATAGCCGCTGCCATCGATTGATTCATGGTGCCATCTTGCAACTTCAGGAATCCACTCCATACTTTCAGGCCATGGAATATTTTTTAAAAAATCATATGTATGGGATGCATGAAGCATAATTTCTTCCCGTTCTTTTTTTGTAAGAGAACCTTTTTTAACACTTAGATATTCAAGTTCTGTATTGGAAAGAATATTGTTTTTCTTATCATTTTTTATTTCAGCCAGAATATGTTCAGGCGCAGAATCAAGAACAGTAGGTTCATTTGCTTTTATAATAGCATCCCTGTATTTATCAATTTTTGCAATTTCAGCTGATTCGCGGGAATCAAGTTCTTTTATCTCTTTATTATATGAAGCATCTTCAGGATCAAGTGCAAATTTTGTTTCAAGTGTTTTTAGCTTTATATTGCTGACAATATTATCAAGCCTTAAAAGTATCTGTTCAAGCATTCCAGGATAAAGTTTTTTTGCTTTTACAAGAACATTTTCCCTTACGCCTACTTTTCCAAAATCATGCAGCAGGCTTGCAAATTTAAGTCCTTTAAGATGTTCTTCTGAAAAAGTAACACCATTAAAACGCTCTTTTTCCAGAGCTACAGCTTCAGCAAGAGCAACAGTATACTGGGCAACTCTTGCTGAGTGGCCGCTTGTTGCAGGATCTCTCTGTTCAATTGCTTTTGCAGAAGCTGATACTAAACATTCAAAAAGTTCCTGTATTTCATTATACAGAAGGTTATTATCAAGGCTTACTGCAGCAAGCGAAGAAAGCGATAATATAATTTCTTCATCCAGTTTATTGAATGGAATTACACCTTCTTCAACAGCCTGATGGTCTGAAAGTATAATTGTGCGTTCTTTTTTCTTATTTATAAGCTGAATTACTCCTATGATTTTATCTTTATGGTTTTTCATAGGAACTGTAAGCATGCTTTTTGTCCTGTAGCCTGTGCTTTCATCATAGCTTTTATTAAATCCATACTCTGCATCTTTGGGAATTGAGTATGCATCATCAAGTTTTAATGCTTTTCCTGTTATAGCTACATAGCCTGCTATAGATTTTTTTAAAAGAGGCATTCTGAATTCTGTAAAATCAGTTTTGTTTGAATCATTATGCGATATTTTAAAAATCATTGATGATTGGCCGGTCGCTTTATCCACATCCAGCAGGTAAAGGCTTCCTGCATCTGCTTTGGTTATTTCACAAGCTTTAACCATAATATAATTAAGCAGTTTTGAATTATTCCGCTCTGCAGAAAGAGCAACGCCAATATTTAGAAGTTCCTGATTAAGTTTTTCCTGACTTGAAAATCTGTCTTCAAACAGCTGTTTATTTTTCTTTTCTGTTAAAACATCAACATAGTTTTTTATAACCTGTGAAAAAATATTTTTGGCAGGCACAGATTTAAAGGAAAAATAGATATTCAGATTTTTCCCATCTTTTTCAAAATTTTTGCTGTTTCTTTTTTTATCAGCGCCAGGCCATATAATAATCGGATAATTGCTGCTTTTTATTCTTTCAGTATTTTTGTTATTAATTTCATCACTTCCAATAATAATTCCGGAATAGCTTGCTATGGCAGGCGAAAATTCAGCGGCAAAAACTATATCATCTTTATAAGCTTCTTTAATAGAAAGAGGCAAATCAATATTTTTACTTATATATAAAATATTATGCATTAAATATAAAATTCTCCATAAAGCAATTTAAAACTTTTAAAATTAAAAATTATCTTTTAGATAATATCCTCCGCAGCGTTATTTTTCTCAACTTATCTTTTCAAAGCTATTTTTTATCATATCACAAACATTATTATAACCGCAGATAACTACATTCTTTATTATCGACCGGTCATAGAGTTTACTATAATCCACATTAGAACCATCAATATAAGAAAATTCAAGTCCTGCCTTTTTTACAATAGCATGCGGAGCTGCAATATCCCATATGCTGCATTGAGGTATAATTGCACCGCCCATAACGCTATGAATAACAGGCGATATAATGTTAATTACAGCAGATCCTGTCACTCTTATTTTTCCCCTAAAAGAGGAAAAATTAAAATAATGATGAATTTTTGATGCAACAGCAAGCTGAATTTTATCAAGATCCGGCAAATTTTTCATTTTATCTGCAGATAATTTTTCTCCATTTATAAAAACAGGGCCGTCAATATCTGTATAGATAAATGTTCCATCTTTTCCTCCCCATAAAGGAGCATATACAATACCTGCAACAGGCTCGCCTTTTCTAAGCAAACCTACGGCAACACACCAGCCAGGCATTGACTGGCTAAAAGAATCTGTCCCATCTATTGGATCAACAGCAAAACAGTATTCTTTATTGCTATCAAACTCTCCTTCAGACTCTTCTGTAATAAGATTTGCATCTGGATAAAGAGAAGAGATAACTTTTGAAAGATATTCATTTAACTCTTTATCTACATATGTAACGACAGAACCGTCACTTTTAAAATTTCTTTTTACTTTGAACTGCTCTCTAGCAGCTTTTTTTCCTGCTTTTTTTACATATTTAATAAGCGGCTTAATCGTTATCATAATTTTTTATACAATAGATAATTAAGTAAAAGATTTCAATAAATTAAGATTGTCTATATCAATAAGTTTCATAAAAAATTTATACTTATATATATTATAACTAAAATATATTATAATTTCAAATAGTATAATTTGTTAAAATAATCAGGAAATGATAACCAGTTTGCTGGTTTAAAAAAATATGCTATATTGTGAATAAAATAATTCTATTATAGTATACAATATATTATCATAAATAAAAGGGAAAAACGGGGGTGTAGCTCAGTTGGCTAGAGCGCGTGAATGGCATTCACGAGGCCGCGGGTTCAATTCCCACCACCTCCACAATAAGCTAAAATGAGCGATTTAAAAAGTAAAGGTAAATCAAATAATAGTTCTCATGACCTGGATCCTGAAATTGCAGATCTTATCGGGCTTGAAGATAATAAGCCGTCAGATAATCCTGATTTTTTTGATCTTTTTGCAGAAGAGGCTCCTGAAGAAGAGGATGTTGTACAGGGCGACGGACTTGAGATTAAAGGTAAATTTACAGAAATTACCAAATTTGAACAGGCTCCCAAACCTTATTTTAATGATAAAGATTATTATAAAATTGCTCTTTCTGGAGAGGGTGAAATATCACAAAAAGTACATTCCCTGCTCTCTGATTTTTTAAAAGCAGAAGATCCTAAAGCTAAAATAACATACAGGGAAAGGCTTATAGTAGCTTATTGGGAGCTTGCATCATCAATTTCTGCAAAAAGCGGTAGAACAATTCCCATACCTAAAAAAATGCTTTTGCGGTTCGGCGTGTTGTTGCCAACACTTATAAATAAAGATCAGCGTCTTGTTCTCTCAAAAGTAATAGAAGAGAATGATACAGGCGAACCTGTATTCTATGTAGATGAATGGCTTGCAAAAATAGCATCAGGAGAGATAAATCCGTCAATTGTTGATGAAACAAAGAAAGGTAAGGGGAAACAGGCAAGAAAAGTAAATAGCGCTCTTGAACGGGAACGCGGCCATAAAGAGGCAATTTTTGTTCTTATGAAAAATAAGACTGCTGCTATTCAAGAGATGGAAAGCCTGATTATAGAAAAAGCAACTGCTTTAAAAAAACATGAGCTAATTGGAAAATATGGAAATATAGCAGGCCCATATTCTACTGAACAGAGAAATTTCATAAGTGAAATACAGGAGCTTTCCAAAAAACTTCTTCAATATGATAAAGACCTCGCTTTTGCTATTGAAAATATGGAAACTGCTGTGGAAAAAGTAAAAGAACTTGAACAAAAAGCAAAAGAAGAAGGCGCTGACGAAGGTGTTGATTCGCAGGTCATAGTAGAAGAGTTTATGACAGTAAAACAGATGGCAAAGATGAGTGTCGGACGAAAAGGAAACCATTTTCCAATTCTGATGCAGCAATATATGAGAGCAAATATAAAAGATATTGCAACACGTGAAAATGTAATAACAATAATGTCAGAGATTGAAAAAATAGATCCAGGGCTTTTTAAAAGAACATTTAAGCGCCAGACAAACAGAATTGTTCCATACACTATATTGATTCCCAGTTATGGAGAGTTTGGAGTATGCTGGGAGCCTTATGAAAAATTCAACAGAGCAACAGGAAGAGGAAGAATAGCTATTCCCATTTATCCGAAAGACCTAAAAATAGCAATAATTTATGCAATGGGCGATCTCAGGTGGCAGGTTGCCAAAGAAACAGCTTCATATTACTGGATGGAAGAAGGTCTTACCGGCAGGTATTATCAGTGGTTTACAGACCAGAAAATGCGCGGTGATGTAAAAGAATCTTTTATAAATAACTACTATCTCTGGATAACAAAAGAGTCTGATGGAATGCAGAAACTTGATAAAGATATAAGAGGTATTTTTTGGCGCAATATTCCATTTCCGCAGGAAATTAAAGACAGGCTTAGAAACAGGGGCTTTGTATATAACGAACTTTATAAGAAAGATATGAATATTGCTATGTCTGACGGTTATTGATTATAGAATTTTTAGTTTTGCGTTGAATAATAGTAAAAAACCTATTTTTCATAATTTAGGGAAAAATATTTTAATAAAACTGATATTTATTAAATTGTGATTTTATATATAGCAGATCAAATAGAAAACATATTGCTGTATCCAGAACTTTTTGTTTTTATATATTCATCAAATACCATGTAATGATATTTGATGAATATATTCTTTTTAGTTTATTCCAAAATAATCAATCAAAATTGATTTTAAGGCATTGTAAAAGTTATCATTTCGCTAAAATCACTATAGTCGCCACTACTGCTAACTGCTTTAACCCATATATAATATGTTGTTCCAGATACACTATTTTGTACTTTTATCTTTGTATTAGCTCCTGACTTAGATTCAATATTTGGAGGAGTAGGAGATGTAGTACGATAAACTACGTATAATACAGCGCCCGGTACTGCACTAAAAGATACTGTCATATTTTTTTTCTTTACAAATACTGTTATATCTGTGGGAGCTGTAATAGGTCCATATAATAGATTTGGAATTCCGCTCACAACTGTACTTACTTCACTTGAATCAGCGCTGTTGCCTGCAGCTATCCAGAAATAATAGGTAGCGCCATTAATAAGTCCATCAACTAAAACTTCTGTATATAAAAAACCATCACTGTCTGTTGTTATTGTATGAAAAATATTTGCAGATTCATAATTATCTTCAGTATTCCAATAAACAATATAAAATTCTGCTCCTGGAACATCATTCCAATTTATTGTTAATTGTCTATCTGCTTCTGTAACTGTAACTCCTGCAGGTACTGCCGGCGCTGGTAATATTGTTTTTTTACTTGCAACATTACTTGCAATGCTTTCTCCGGCGCTGTTAGCAGCTTTTACCCATATATAATAGGTTGTGTCATTGGCAAGTCCTGTTATGGTTTCTGCTGTTCCTGTTATTCCTGTCTTATTTGCCTCAGCCGGCATGCTATCTGATGTATTATAATAAATCTTATATGAACTTGCTCCCTGTGAAGCGCTCCACTTTACCTTAAAAGCTCCATTGCCTGCTGTTGTTACTGTTACATCTAGAGGCGCTTCAGGCAACGGCAATTTTGTTTTTCCGCTTGCAACTGCGCTCGGCAAGCTGTCTCCTGCGCTGTTTGATGCAACTACCCATACATAATAGGTTGTATCATTTATAAGTCCTGTTATGGTTAAGGTTGTGCTTGTTATTCCTGATTTAGTAACTGTGGCAGGCATTGTATTTGTTTTACTGGAATAAACCTTGTATATAGTTGCACCTTCAGGCGCACTCCAGTTTAGTATAAGTTCTCCAAAGCCTTCTGCTGTTGCTGTTACATTTATTGGAGCTGCTGGCGCTGTAACTGCTGCTTTCGGCATTCCGCTTGTAACTGTGCTTGCAGCGCTGTCTCCAGCGGTATTTCCTGCAACTACCCATACATTATAGGTTGTATTATTTGCAAGGCCTGTTAAAACTACTGTTGTGCCTGTTATTCCTGTTTTATCTGTATTTGCCGGTTTGGTATTTGCTGCACTGTAATAAACCTTATATGAACTTGCCCCCTGTGAGGCATTCCAGCTTACTGTTAACTGGCTATCTGCTGCTGTTACTGTAACGCCTGTCGGCGCTGCAGGCACTACTGGTATTACAGGACCCTCTGTTCCTCTTGGAGACCCGCTTGCTCTTGTACTTACATTGCTTGAGCCATAGCTATTATGAGCCTGTACCCATACATGATATGTTGTATCGCCGGCAAGGCCGGGAATTAATGTATTTGTTAATGTTATATTTTCCAGTTTCTTGTCTGCGACAGCATGGTTTTCTACTGTGCCGCAGTAAACTGTATATTTTTCGGCTCCCTCAGAAGCGCTCCAGTTTACCATTAACTGATTTTCCTGTTCAGTTAATGTAACTCCTGTCGGCACTGCCGGCGCTGCTCCGCCTTTTGGCCCTCCGCTTCCTCCAGAACTATCGCAGCCAAATATAAATAATATACCTAATATAGGTATTAAACTTTTTGTAATTTTTAATAATTTGTTACACCTCATAGATGCTCCTCTCATTCTATAAATTACATATAGAATTAGCTTTTAGGCAAACCACATTGTATCATATCCCATTTTAAAAGAAAATATTATTTTCTTAAAGTTGCCTTATTTTTCTAAATCTGAACAACCAACTCTTTTATATAATTTTTGGAATCTACCTGCTTAAAATTTAATCTTTTTTTATTGTTTTTCTAATTTTTATTAATAAATTCATTAATTTTAAAATTTGCAGGGAAAAATTTTATATTTTAATGCTTTTCTATTTTTAATTTTATTGAAAATAGCGGGATAAAATAAAATATTGTCAAAAATACTATTTTATATTTTTTATATAAAATTTTCAACTTTTTATATAAATTTTAAAGAAAAATACTTTTTAAGTAAAATTCTATTAAATTTTACTTTTTTTCCACCAGAAAAGAGAGGCAAAAAGCAGAATACCGCACACCACAATAGATGAATCTGCAACATTAAATGTAGGCCATCTTTCAAGTCCGAAAATTCCAAAAAATTTTACATCAATAAAATCAACAACGCCTGCAGGGCGGAAAAATCTGTCTATAAGATTACCGAATCCGCCGCCGATTATGCCGGCAAGAAACCACCTTTGAGGCATATTAAGATCATTTGTTCTTATAATATAAACAATAAGCAAAATAAGAATAATAAGAGGTAAAAGAGAAAAAATCATAATTCTTACCTCTTCCGGAATTCCATGGCCAATACTAAAAGCTATTGCTTTATTTCTTACATGCACAATTCTTATAAGGCCATCAAAAAATGAAAATTTTATAGTATAGGGCTGTATAGTGTTTACAACAATAATTTTAGTAATTTGATCAATTGCTATTATAAGAAAAGAAAGAGAAAATGGCAGTATTTTATTTTTAAAATTCATCTATATCCCCAATAAAAAATCATTCAGATATCTTTTAATATTATATTTTAAAGTCCTGTAGGTATATCAATAAAACAGGTTTCAATAGAAAGTTTTTCATTAACTGCTTTGGCAACATTTTTTACGCCAAAAGTCTCTGTAAGATAGTGTCCTGCAGAAATAATATTTATGCCTGCTTCAAGACACTGGTGATAAATCTGATGTGTTATCTCTCCTGTTATATAAAGATCAAGGTTTTCATCAATAGCCTGCTCTACTTCCCTGCATGCGCCTCCTGTAATAACAGCAGCGCTCCTGCATTTTTCAGGGCCGAATTTAAGTATAGCAAGCATTTCTGAAGCATTAAATCCCAAAGCAGAAAGAATTTCATCACAACTTACAAGTTTTTTAAAAATTCCTTTATATCCTATCTTTATTCCGTGGTACTCTCCGAAAGCTTCTATATCTTCAAGCCCTGCTTTTTTTGTTACAGATATATTATTTCCAATCACAGGATCAACATCAAGCGGAAGATGGACAGCATAGAGAGCAATATTGTTTTCAATTAAAAAAAAGATGCGGTTAAAATAGTCTCCTGTAATTGCTCTTTCTGTTCCCCAAAAAATACCGTGGTGGACAAAAAGCATATTAGCTCCCCAGTGTGCTGCTCTTTTAAAAGACTCAAGCGAACCATCAACAGCAAAAGCTATTTTTGATACAGATTTTGATTTATTTGAAACCTGAAGCCCATTAATTGCCCTGTCTGCTTTTTTAATATTATCAATAGGCAATAATTCATGGAAAAACCTGTCAATTTCATTGATATGCATAAAAATAATTATATATTTTTATACTATCCTTGACAACAAACTGTTACTTTACAATATTATTCTTTGTATGAATCTATATAAAAAACTTAATGCAGAAGAACTTGAATTCAGCATTCCAATTGAATTAATAAAATCTTTAAGAGAATCAGAAATAAAAACATTTATTGCAGGGCAAAAGAGAGCTGCAGATGCTTTGGCTTTTGGAACTAAATTGCGTAAACCAGGATACAATATCTTTGTTACAGGAAGCACTGGCACTGGAAGGCACAGCGCAATAAATAAAATACTTGAAAATTTAGACTGGGAAGCGCCTTTAAAAGACATTGTATGTGTTTTTAATTTCTCAAATCCTGAATCGCCCGGAATTCTCTACCTTCCTGCAGGAAGAGCCAAGAATTTCAGAAACAGCCTCAATAATTTAATTACAATAGTCCGCAAGAGAATTAAAAGCAGAATAGAAAGCGACAGTTTCAAAAAGAAAAGAAATTCCATAATCAAATCACACGACAATATGGAAAAAGAACTTCTTACAAAATTTGAAAATAACCTTAAATCAAGCGGATTTCTTCTTGTAAATTCAAAAACAGAAGATAATGAAATGATCTCTGACATAATGCCTGCCATAAAAGGCAAACCTGTGGATTTTGATGAAATCCAGCAGATGGTAAGTGAAAACAAAATAAGTTCAAAAGATGAAGAAAAAATAAGAAATGATTATTTTAAACATCTTGATTCGCTCCAGGAACTTTTAAGAAAAATGCAGCATAACAGGATTGAACTTGAAAACAGGCTGCTTGAAGAAGAAAAAAAATTTATAGAACCTATTATTACATCTGAAATCGATGACCTTACCTCTGAATACAGGCAGGGAGATGTAAAAAAATATCTTACAGATCTTAAAAAAGATATACTTGAGAGGCTTTATCTATTTATTGATGAAGAGGAAGAACACGGCGAAGAAGAGAGTGAATTAGAGTTTTATAGCGAAAATGAACAGGAAAGATACCAGATAAATATTCTTGTTGATAACTCAAAAGTAAAACATGCTCCTGTAATTTTTGAATCATATCCATCTTTTTCAAATCTATTTGGAACAATAGAGAACAAAATGGAACATAATATTGAAGTCAAAACTTCATTTATGATGGCAAAGGCAGGTTCACTTATAAAAGCATCTGGCGGCTTTTTGATACTGGATGCAGAATCTCTTTTCCAGGAAGAAAACTCCTGGGAGCATCTTAAAAGAGCTTTAAAAAGCGGCGAAGTACAGATACAGCAGCCTATATCTCCATTTAATCCTTCTGGAGGATTTTTAAAGCCTGAACCTGTAAAAATTGATACAAAAATAATAATTATAGGAAATGAAAATATTTATGACATTCTCTATAACACAGACCAGGATTTTGAAAAATTTTTTAAAGTTATTGCAGAATTTGATTCTGAAATGGATATAAGCAATGAAAACACAGGCCAATATATAAGTTTTATAGATGAACAGATAAAAGGTAAAAATCTAAAACCAATTACAGATGCCGGAATCCAGGCAATAATTGATTTTGGCATAAGAATGACAGGCCACAGGAAAAAATACTCAACAAAATTCTCAAAAATTCTTGATCTTCTTGTTGAAGTTGATTATTGGGCAAGAGAAATAGGTTCAGAAAAAATAGATAGGGAAGAAGTAGAACATGCAATAGAAAAACGCAATTGTATGAACAATCTTCCTGAAGAAAAACTTACATCCCTAATAGAAGAAGGCACTATAAGAATTGAAGTAAAAGACAAAAAAATAGGTGTAGTTAATGGACTTGCAGTTTATGACAGAGGTTTCTACACATTTGGAAGGCCATTTCTTGTATCAGCAACTGTAGCTCCCGGAGATGAAGGAATAATCAATATTGAGAGGGAAGCAGGGCTTTCGGGAGAAATCTATAACAAAGGAGCAATGATAATTGAGGGATATATAAGATCTTTTTATGGCAAAGATTTTCCAATATCAATATTTGCAAGTATCTGTTTTGAGCAGTCTTATGGAGAAATAGAAGGCGATTCTGCATCATCTACAGAGATATTTGCACTATTATCAGCTATTGCAGAAGCGCCATTTAGACAAGATATTGCAATAACAGGATCTGTTAATCAGCTTGGGCAAATACAGCCTATAGGCGGGGTTAATGAAAAAATTGAAGGATTTTATTCAGTTTGCGAAAAATTCGGCTTAACAGGTTCGCAGGGAGTAATAATCCCTGAATCAAATGTTAAAAATCTTATACTGCGGAAAAATATTAAAGAAGCTGTAAAAAATGGAAATTTTTCTATCTATCCGATAAAAAATATAAATGAAGGCATAACTATATTATCAGGAATATATGCAGGAGAAATTAATAAAAAAGGACAATTTCCATCAGATTCTTTTAATGCTATTATAGGAAAAAAGCTTAAAATTTTATCAAAGAAAGGTAAAAGTTTATGGCGTTAAAATATTTGTTTATATAAAAAGTTATTTTTTATAATTTTCTATAATATAGTTATTTTATTGACATTAAGAAAAATTAAATACTATACTTCTCTATAGTATAGATATAGATAAATTAGCTAAATAGTATTGGCAACAGGCTAATTATTATTTATTTAAAAAATGCTATCCATGGATAAGGAAAATGGCAGTTAATATTGATGTTCCTAAAATTCAAAAAGCAGCCCGAAACTCTCTACCTCTTATAATTAAGACTTACAAAATTAATCATGAAATAGAAGAACAGCTTGAACAGGTTTTATCAGTCTTTCTTGCTGAATTTGGGCAAAAAGAAATCCTGCCGCAAATATCCTATTGCATGAGAGAACTTGCAGTAAATGCCAACAAAGCAAATACAAAAAGAACCTATTTTATGGATAAAGAACTCGATATTGAAGATGAAGAAGATTATAAAATAGGAATGGAATCTTTTAAAACAGATACACTTGATAATATTGAATATTATCTGGAAAAACAAAAAGATTCAGGTTTATATATAAAAATAATTTTTCAGGCAGCAAACGGAGAGCTGACAGTAGCTATACGCAATAATTCAAAAATTTCAAGAAGAGAGCAAATGAGAGTTTATGACAGAATAGCAAGGTCAAGAGCTTTTAATACTCTTGATGAAGCAATGTCATCTGTAATGGATAGCTCTGAAGGCGCCGGCCTTGGCCTTGTAATTCTTGTTTTAATGCTTAAAAAACTTGGATTAAGTGAAGATGCTTTTGATCTTGATGTGGAAGGCGAAGAAACTGTAGCAAAACTTGTTGTTCCATTTTCAAAAGTCCACAAAGAAAATCTTCATGTTTTATCCAGGGAAATTGTTAAAGAAATCAATGAACTTCCGCAATTCCCGGAAAATATTGTAGAACTCCAGAAAATGATTGATGACCCTGAATCTGAAATAACAGATATATCAAGACATATTGCAATGGATATGAGCCTTACTGCAGATCTTTTAAAAATAGTAAATTCTGCCCAGTATATGCTATCAAAAAAAGTTGACAGCATAACAGAAGCTGTAAAACTTGTAGGATTACGAGGACTTAAAAACCTTTTATATTCCTATGGAACACAAAAAATACTTAAGTCAGGATTAAAAGAGCTGTGGAATCATGCAAACAGAACAGCATTCTATGCCTATGCTCTTGCAAAAAGCTATATAAAGAAAAAAGATATACTGGATGATGTCTATATTGGCGGAATCCTGCATGATATAGGTAAAATTATATTTTTTAATGCACATCCAAAGCTTATTGGAAAAATATCTGAATTTTCAAAAGAAAAGGAAATGGACAGAGATATATTTGAGGCTCTTTCTGCAGGGCTTAATCATGCGGAAATAGGCGCTCTTATAGCTGAAAAATGGAATTTTCCTGAAGATCTTGTAATTTCAATAAAATATCATCATGAACCTGATGCAGCGCCTGCTGATAAATGGGAAACTGTTGCAACAATTTATCTTGCCAATTCAATGGCAAATTATGAAGAAACTGATATAACATTTGAACAGATATCAAAAAATGTTCTCAAAAGGTTTGGTATATCAACAGAAGAACAGTTTAACCTTCTTTTAAGCAAGCTTATTGAAACTTATGATAAAGAAACTGAAAGTGAAAAAACCCATTAGAATTTTTTTTCACTTTTAAGCATATTAACCCAGCAAAAAGATAGTATTCCAAAAGCAACTCCGACATTTAGAGAGCCTTTTACGCCATATATAGGTATTGAAACAACTCCCAGACTTTTTTTTGCACTCTCAATAACAGCATGGCTTATTCCGCTTTCTTCAGATCCTATAATTACAGTCCCTGATTCAGGAAAGACAAAATCAGAAACAGGAGTTCCGCCTGTTTCAAGCGCAAAAAGAGGCTGCGGAAGATTATCAATAGATGCTCTGCTCCACTTTACTGCTTCGACAGTTCCCATAGAACTTCTGGCAGCTCTTCTATGAGTAGGGGAAGGAGTATGCAGCGATAAAAAAATATTTTCATAACAAAATGATTCTGCAGTGCGGAATATTGACCCTACATTAAAAGGAGATCTTAAATCATCAAGATAAACATTTATTGGGAAAATCTCCCGTTCTTTTCTCTTTGCTCCATCTGGCGAGAGAAAAGGCAAATCCCATTCAGCAGGTTCTTTTCCTATATCTGAAAGAATTACATATCTTAAATTAGTTAAATCTCTTATATTTTCACCTGAAAGTATTTCAGGAAGCTTGGAAAAAGAAGATAAAAAAAGCTCTTTCCATTCACTGCTTATCTCTTTTTCAATAATATTAAGAATATTTTTTATATAAGATGAGTCTATTTTTTTCCCTGCATATAGCTGCTGTTCTATTTCCAGAATAATTAAAGCAGTTTTCTGAAATCTATTACTGAGGCTAAGTTTTTTAATTTTTTTTTCTGAAAAAAACATCTCTATAAAGCATTATGCAAAATTGAATTAATTTTGTCTTCTTCCAGGTTACAGCTGTTTTTTATTATAGCAGGATATTGGTTTATGGAAGATATAATACTGTTGAGTTTTTCTTTTTTTATCCCTGTTTCTGAAAGCCTAATCGGCAGGTTTTTCTTTTTTATCAATTTACGGGCAATAGTAATAAAATCTTCAGTATCAATAGTTTGATCTTTATATATTTTGCCAATAATATTTTTAACTGTATCAGAAGAAAATTCTGAATAATATTCTACAATATGGGGAAAAAGAATTGCTGAAATAATTGATAAAGGAATTCCTGTCATACTATTTATAACAAGGGCAATATAATAGCTTATGCCGGGGCCGTGGATAGAATATGCATAATCGCTGCATAGCGCAATATCTGAATAATCATCTATTGAAAAAGCTTCATCTTTATCAAGAGCATTATAAAGCCTGGAAAGAGGTTCTGTTACAAGTGTATTTGTAAAATAGTTTTTTTCCCTTGAGACAAGAACTTCAAACATAATTAAAAGAAGCTCAAAACTAATTGAATCAATAGAAATTTTTGACAGTTTTTCAAAAATAGATGAGTCTTTTATAATAAAAGAAGGCTGGCAGCCTATATCAGTTATTTTAACATTTTTGCTTCTGCTGTCTGTGACTGCTGCAAAAGGCGTAAACATTAAAGGATTTCTTATAGAAGAAGGAATTTCCATATAATCAATTCTATCTTTACTGCTTTTTACACTGTCTGGAGTTATATTAGCAAGCCCATCCAGAATATCATCAATATTCAGATTATTTTCTGCTGCAAAAGCTGAAATTCTTGCAATATTAACAACTTTTGGCCCGCCAAATCCTATAACACATTGAACAAAGCCTTTTTTTATAAAATTTACAAGAATTTCTGCATCTTTTGAGGCAGATTTTGATGAAATATCAGTATAAAAAACACAATCCACCCCTTTTTTTAATAATATACCTGATATATCAGAAGCAATATCGGGAGGAGTATTGGGGTCGCGGACAATAACAGCTCTTCTGCACTCTTTTCTTAAAAAAGCAGAAAGTTTTTCTATTTTCCCCCTGCCTGATATAAGAGTACTTTTTATATTGATATTTAACTCTGCCATTGTTTTCCCCCTTTTTAATAAAAAAAAAGCAGAGAAATGTTAAACACTCTCTGCTTTAAGTCAAGTTATGCCATTATTATATTTTAAATACATCCATTATTCTGTCAGCAACTACATCTATAATTGCATTATTTATATAAGAAGGGTCTTCCAGTTTTCTTCTGACTTCTTCAACTCTATCAATTCTTATATCATCAGCATTTTTTACTATTTCAGCTGCCTGATATATTTCACCCATAGTTCTTGCTTCAATTGATACACTTATAGAATCCTGTTCATTGTTATAGGCAGATTTTGCTGCTTTTTCCGGTCTGTTGTAATGCTGCAAAGGATTGATAGATCCAAGCTTATCAATTGTCATATTTACCTTCCTTACATTAGGAATATCGACATTCTTTTCCTTGAAATTTAATCATATTTTTTTTCACATATAAGGATAGAGAATTCACCTTGAATTTTACCTTTTGTGTTTAAAATGTCAAGAATAGATTCTGCTGTTCCAGTCAATATTTCTTCAAATTTCTTTGTAAGTTCCCTTCCAGCCACTATTTTTCGTTCCGGGGCAAGCTCTTTAAGCTCTTCCAGCACTTTTACAACCCTAAAGGGGGACTCATATATAACAAAACTCTCTTCCCGTTCCAGAAGCTGGCTAAGCCTGTTCTTTCTTTTTCCCTTTTTTGGAGATAAAAATCCTTCAAAAAGAATTGTTTTTCCGGAAATTCCTCCTATACTTACCAATGCTGCAAATGCAGAAGGCCCTGGAATTGGAATAATATCATGGCCTGCTTCCCTTGCTGCTCTTACAAGAGCTCCTCCAGGATCGCTTATCCCAGGAGTGCCTGCATCGCTTACATAAGCGACAGATCCGCCTTTTTCAAGCTTTGATAATATGTTGAATATGCCTTTTTCTTCTGCTGCTGCATAATAGCTTATAAGAGGCTTTTTTATGCCATATTTATTTAAAAGCCCCAGAGTATGCCTTGTATCTTCACATGCAATAGTATCAACATTTTTAAGTGTTTCAACAGCTCTATAGGTAATATCATCAAGATTTCCGATAGGAGTTGCTACTATATAAAGAGTTCCCATAGGGTAACTTTAATCATTAATAGAATAAATGTCGAGTTTTATCTTTTTAAAGATATAAAATCATGTGATTGAAAAATTATTTTTTTTAGCATTTAAGATAATAAATTTATAAATAAGTTATTATAACTTTTCCCACATATTTAATATAATTTACAATAAATCTGTTTTGATGAATAATACAAAAGAGAATTATGGAATATCTTATTATTGTTCTTCTTTTAGCTATTATTTTTATACTTCTACGGCTTGGTTTCTCATTTCCCCAAAAAACAGCAAATAATAGGCAAAAAAATCGTCAGGAAGAGAGTAAATCATCAAAATTCTGTCCTTTGTGCAATTCATCGCTTTCCAAAGGAGAAAATGTAAAATCAAAAACTTATCCTACAGAAAGTAAAGATACTCTTATGGATGTTTTTGGGTGCCCCAAATGTATTCCGCCATATGGAACAAAAAGCAGAATATGTCCGGTATGTAAAAAAAAGCTGCCTGCAGACGGATATGTTGTGGGAAGATATTTTATACGGCCGGGAAAAAAACATCTTCATGTGCTGGGCTGTACCTTGTGCCGTAAGGCAAAATAATTTAATTAGAGCAACGCTGATTTATTCAAAAGTTGCGAAGCACCCTTTGGGTAGCGAAGTATACTTGTTTCAGGGTAGAGAATAAATCAGCACTATTTTTTTATCCTGGCACACCAGGGTTATTATTGTTTTTCGCAGTTTTCCATGGAAAACGGGAAAAATAACCCTGATATGGCTTTGCCAAACCAGGATAGTAATATGAAACCGATGATTAGAGTCAATTTAATCAGCGGTTCCGTAGATTTTAGGGCAATAACCATTGTGGCGGTACTATGCCGGGATAAAAAAGGGCATCAAAAAGATGCCCTCGTTTAAAAATTAAACATGCTTCTTTGTAAGCCAGATTATCCTGTCTGCAATATAAGCAACATGTTCATTTATTCTTGCATAATAGTTTATTACATCAAGATGCACAGATGATGTATCAATTGATACTTTAAGGCCTTTATGGAGCCTTTCAATATGTGAAAGCTGATATTTTGTCTCATTAACATCTGCATATACTTCTTTTATTTCTTTTGCAAGCTCAGCATTTTCTTCTGCAAGAGCTTTAACCATTCTATTAATATTTTCCATTACTTTTCCATGAAGTTCGGTAAGTTCTTTGCCGCCCTGTTCTGAAAAATTAAGTCCAAGATTTATCATCTTTTTAGCCATTACCATAAGGTTTTTATCAATAACATCTCCAATAGATTCAAGTTCATTCTCTATATAAAGATAGTTCATACTTCTCTTGGATTCATCCTGGCCAAGTTCTTTGCGCGATATTCTTGCAAGAAATAGAATTATGGTTTTATGAAGAAGATCGACTTTTGAGTCTGTTTCTGAAATCTGATTTATTAATTTCATATCCTTATGTTTAAATGCCAGATCAACCTTTTCAAACATGCTTTTTACAAGGTCTGCATCAATAAGAATTTCTTTTTTAGCCATTTCAAGAGCTATTTCAACACTTCCGTCAATAAGCTGCTCCTGCAGATATTTTACACTGAAAGGCTTTTCGCTCTCTTTCGGCGGGAATATTTTCTCAAAAATAGCAACAACTGTATCAAGAAATTTTGGAACAGCAAATAAAAGTATATGGTTAATTACAGGCATAAGTGTAAAACCTGTTGCAATTTCTCTTCCAAGATTATCTGTTCTGAAAACAGTTGCTGTAACCCATTTTACAAGCCAGATAAAAACTCTTTCTCCGTTTGGCATACGTATCATTAAAAGTATATAAACCCAAATAGTACCTATAACCTGGAACATTACATGGATATAGGCAGATCTTTTAGCTTCCCAGTTTAATGCAAGGCTTCCTAGAATTGCGGTAATACATGTTCCTACTGCAGCGCCAAGGTTAATTGGAACAGCCTGTTCAAGACTTATTGTTCCTGCCATTGCCATAGCTATGGTAAGGCCACTTGTTGCGCCAGATGACTGAACTACCATTGTAAAAACAAGGCCCAAAAGTATACCAAGGATAGGAGTTTCAACTTTTATCATAAGATCCAGGAAAGGCTGATATGTTCTTAATGGTTTAAGAGATTCAGACATCATGTCCATTCCCATAAATAAAAGACCAAAACCAAAAATAGCAAGAGCTGCATTAATAGCTTTCTGTTTTTTAAGCATAATAGAAGCGAAAAAACCGCCGGCAATTATAAGAGCTGCAAATTTGGTTATTGATGGAAAAGCTACAATGTGTGCCAGGAAAGTTGAACCAAGCTCAGCACCCAAAGTAACAGCAACACTCTGGTGAAAAGTCATTAATCCGGCACCGACAAGCGCAGCTTCAAGTACTGTTGTTGCTGACGATGACTGATTAATCATTGTAATACCAAGGCCAGTAATATAACCTCTTGGCCTGCTCTTAGTCAGTGTGAGCATTATGGATTTCATTTTCTCACCTGCTATTGATGTGAGGTTTCTGTTCATTACCATCATTCCATAGAGAAAAACAGCAAGCCCTCCTATCAGTGTAAACACATTCCAGACACTCATTTATTATCTCCCCTCTTCTATTTTTTACAGAAACACTAGACTCTATGTTTCATGTATATATATTATTTATTACAGTATTTTTAAAACTGTTTTTAAATAATTTACTGTTTGAAATAATTTATATTTAAATTAACTATTTGCTAACATTTACCTAACTATTCTCTAAAAAATATTTAACAATTAAATATCTTTTATGGCAAAATATCAATAGGTAAACAAGCCTATAAAAATAACGATATATATTTTTATTTTTATATAATCAAACACCTGAACTAACATATATTTTAGTTACTGTTTCCTGCACCTCTTCGTTTATTTTATTTATTTGCTGAAAAATCTCCAGCATTTTTATTTTTATATCAGAATGCTCTGGGCTGCCGCCAAATGCAGCATTAAGTTTTGTATAATATATTTTCATAAAATCTTTAAGTTCATGCTGATTATTTACCACAAGCTGATATGCATATTTGCGGTTTTTAACATATTCATAAATAAAATTTTTAATATTAAAAAGAAATCTTTTTTCATGCTCATAGAATGAAAAATAAGATTCATTATCTTTAAATATCTGAATTTTATTAAAAGCCATAGAAAGCTGTTTAAACAGTTGTTTTAAACTATTACTTATTTTAAATAGCTCCTCCCAGCAATCAGGCAGATGGTTTTGCTTGTTGATCTGTTCTATAAATTCTTGTTCCTGCTTATCTAAAACTGTTTCAAGTTCAAGTATATTATTTGCAATAATAAAAGAATTTGGCTCAGTTGCTGTTTTGCCCATAGTTTCAATGAGTGAGAGAACTATATCAATCTCTTCAATAATTTTATTTTCCAGCCCTACTCTTTTTTTGAATAAATGCTTAAACATTTTACTATCTGCCATTATATATGCATAAAATATGCCAAGTTGTATAATATCTTTGAAAATGATATTTAGAAATAAATAGTTATATTATAAATAATTAAAATAAATTTTAATTAAACTGTCCAAACAAATGGGCAGTTTTTTCCAAAAGATAAAAAATATGTAAAGCAATTTATCACTATTGATAAGCTTTTTTACAAAAGCATTTTTTAATTATGGCTTTTTTCATCCTGATTCATTTTTTTTGTAAGCGTAACCCTGCTTATCCCAAGTATTTCTGCCATGGCAGATTTATTATTGTTCTGCTCATGTGCAATTTTATCTATCATTATTTTTTCAAGTTTTTCATAAAGCAGAGGAAGCAGATTTTTTGAATGTTTATTTTCCATATAAAATTTATCTATAACTTTGGAAAGACAATCTTCTCTTGATGATTTTAAAACAGTAGCCGGCATATCGTCTAATGCAAGAACAGCTCCTTTTGCATTTATACACATACTTGTAATTAGATTTTCAAGCTCTCTTACATTTCCAGGCCAATCATAATTTATAAATTCATTTTTTATTTGCTCAGGCACAGATATAAAACTTTTGTTAATTTTTCTTGAAATTTTTTGAACAAAAAAATCTGTAAGTTCAGGAATATCTTCTTTTCTTTCCCGAAGGGGCGGCAAAATTATTTTTGCAACATTTATTCTGTAATAAAGATCTTCCCGAAAGCGGCCTGCCTGTACTTCTTCAAAAAGATTTCTGTTTGTTGCAGTTATAACTCTTGCCTTTAATTTAATATTTTTAAGTCCACCCATTCTGTGAAATTCATTTTCCTGAAGAATTCTCAGGAATTTTGTTTGTATTGTAAGAGGCATATCTCCAATTTCATCAAGAAATATTGTTCCTTCTCCTGCTGCTTCAAATTTTCCTATTTTAAGCGATACAGCGCCTGTAAAAGCCTGCGGTTCATGGCCGAAAAGTTCATTGTCCAAAATAGATTCTATAAGGCCGGAACAGTTAACAGCAATAAAAGGTTCATTTTTTCTCTTGCCATTAAAGTGCAGCGCATGTGCAACCAACTCTTTTCCTGTCCCGCTTTCTCCTGCTATATGAACAATAACATCATTATTAACAAGCCTTCCTATAGATTTAAAAACCTCCTGTATTGCGGTTGAATTTCCTATAATTTTTTTAAATCCATAGTTTTTTATCTGTTCAGATTGCACAGCATTCACATATTTGTTCATCCTGCAGGATTCTCATGCTCTTTTTACGATAATATTAATTTTATCAATATCAAGAGGTTTCTCTATATAATCATATGCGCCTAAAGATATTGCTTCTATTATTGTTTCAAAACTGCCATGCGCTGTAATCATGACTACAGGCAATTCAGGTTCTTTCTTTTTTATTATTTTTAATACTTCAATGCCGTCGCTTCCCGGCATTTGATAGTCAAGAAAAACCATATCAGCTTCCCTGGCTTCAAGAATTTCAAGCCCTTCTTTTCCGTTATATCCGCTTAAAACCTCGTGTTCTTTACTCAATAGGTTAGCAAAACTTTTTTGAATGCCTTTATCATCATCTATTACAAGTATTGATGCCATACAACACCTCTTTTATACAATTGGAATAATATTATTATTTACCAAAGGAAGGATTATGCTGAAAACTGTTTCTTTTTCATTGCTTGAAGAAAATATTTTTCCATAATGTCTTTCAATTATTAATTTTGTAAGAGCAAGGCCCAATCCTGTGCCTTCTTTTTTTGTAGTAAAAAATGGTTCAAATATTTTATCTATATCTTTTTCAGAAATTAAAGGCCCGTTATTTTTAAATTCTATAACTATTTTATCATTTTGCAGCATTGTATTTATTGTAAGTTTTCCGCCTTCAGCCATTGCCTGAATTGCATTAACAATAAAGTTTATAAAACAGATTTGTATTTTTTCACTATCCACAGATATTAGAGGCAATTTTTTTTCAAAATTATATTCAACTGTTATTTTTTGATGTTCAATATTATATCTGTATTTATTTAAAGTATTTAGAATTAATTTATTAATATCATGCTGCGCAAAATACATAGGCCCTGGTTTTGAAAATTCCAGCAAATCCTTAATTAAATTATCAATTCTTTCAATTTCTTCAAGTACTGTATTAATTTCTTCAAGGCCTTCCTTATTATGCAAATATCTGGCCTTTATTATCTGCGACATCATTTTTATAGAGCTCAACGGATTTCTTATTTCATGGGCAAGTCCTGCCGAAAGCTGACCGACAACTGCCAGTTTTGCAGACCTTATCATGTCATCCTGAAGCTTTACTATTTGCTGGTTATATTTATATATTTTTTTTGAAAGATTATTTATACTGTCTGCAATTATTTTAAATTCATCATTTGCTTTTACATCTATTATTTGAGAACTGTCATCTATGTTAAAATTATTGATTCTATCAATAATTTTACTTAAAGAATTGTTTATATCATTTGCAAGAAGAAGATAAGCTAAAAAAGAAAGAAAAAAACCTATCATTACCATAAAAAACAGAATGCTTTTTATATATGAAAGATAGCCTGCATTATCTTTTTCTTTAATAAATAAAGTTACTGCTCCCCAGTAGCGCTGATCATCTGTATATAAAGCCTTGATCATAAAATAATATCTATCTTTGCCAATTACTTCATCAAATATGACAGAGCCATTTTCCAAAAGTTTTTCCATTTTATCATTATAAATAGTTTGAATTCCATCATAGGTAGAAATTATTTTTTTATCTTTCCAGTATATTCCATTATCAAGCCCTGTAAGCTTTTTCATATTTGCCACAAGTTCTTCCGAGAAAAGTTTTCCAAGCATCAGAAGTCCTATTATTTTGCCGTCTTTCTCAAGAGGGGCGACTGCTCTTATCGCAATGCCTGATTTACCGCTTTCATAACTGACAGCTATTTTTCCTGCAAGTCCTTCTTTTACAATATTTTGTTCTGCTTTAAGATCTCCGCTTTGATCAGGATCGTGAGCTCTTATAAAAACAGTTCCGTCAGGATTTTCAATTTCAACAATATCAAACAATCCCATTTTGTAATAATTGCCAAGTATTTTACCAAGAGTATCTGTATTTTTTAACAGTATTAAATCAGAAAGAGTATTATCTTTGGATAACGTGCTTACTGCTTTAAGGCATATATCTTCGGTAAATTTGATTTCATTATAGTAAGCAGTGGTGCTGTCCTGCAGTCTTATTATATTTGATTTTTTAACAGAATCCTTAAATAACAAGTAGTTGATTAACAGAGAAGTAACGGTTGTGACAAGAATTATAAAGATAAAAGATATAAAAATTTTAATATTAATTCTGTATTTTAAGAAATACCCCATAGTTTATTATTTTAAGCCATATAAATATAAATGTATATATTTTATATAATAGACCTGTTCGACAACCTAAAAATGGTAACCCCGGTATGGTAAGTCATGCCGGGGTTATAAAATAAAACCTTTAAGATTATGAACTACCTGTAAAAAATCATACATTGTCTCCAAATTAGTACTTATTTGGTATTCACAAAATAACTTCTAACCAGGTTGTCGAACAGGCCTAATTACTAAAATAACTTTAAACTTGGCTTTTATTGTTATTTCAAAATATATAATTTTTTAATGCAGCAGTTTAATTAATAAAGATGGCACTGCTTTACATCTATATTCTGCACTGTTATTATTAATTTTATGAAAGAAGAGATGATTCAGTTATGTAACTCCGATGGAATTCCTGAAGGAAGCGCTCCGCGCAGTATTTGCCACAAAGACCCTTCGATGATTCAGATGGTTGTCCACTTATTAATACTTAACTCAAGAGGAGAAATTTTTCTCCAGAAAAGAGCAGCAACCAAAGATACATATCCTGATATGTGGGATACAGCTGTAGGCGGCCATGTATCAGCAGGTGAAGATATTTATACAGCGCTTGTAAGAGAAGCAAAAGAAGAATTGGGAATTGATCTAAAAAATGCTGAATTTTTATTTACACAGCTTAACAAAGATGAGACAGAAACAGAGCTTTCTTTTGTATATAAAACAAATTATAATGGCCCATTTAAAATAGATAACAATGAAGTAACAGACGGCAGATTTTTTTCAATAAAAGAAATTAAAGATAGGCTGGGCAAAAATATTTTTACACCTAATTTTGAAAAAGAATTTAAAATACTGTTTCTTTAAAACATTGGCGTAGGATAAATATTAGACCACTGGTGCACAAGGTCTACAAAATCTTTAAGAGGTTTTGAAAAATATTTATCGCTGTGGTGGATCATATAATATTTTCTTTTAAAATTTTTATCTTCAACAGGCAGGGCAATTAATCTCCCTGTTTTTACTTCTTCATTTACCATATTGTTTGATATAAATGCGACTCCAAGGCCCTGTTCAACAAGCCTTTTTATAGTTTCATTATTTGAAATTTCATAATGCATATTTACATTAATTCTATTTTTTCTTATAAAAGTTTCTGTTATTTTTCTGGTTACAGAACCTTTTTCATGTACAATAAGGTTGTATCCTTCAATATCTTTTACTTCAAGATGATCTTTTCTTGTAAGCTGATGGTTGCGCGGAACAATACACACAATATTATCTTCAAGAATTTCCTGCACTGATATTTTTGGATTCTGAATAGGTTTTGATATAAATCCTATATCATTATTAAGCTCTGCTGTATTTTCAATAATACTTTCGTTATGACCAATAATCATGGAAACATTTATATCATGGTTTGCTTTGCTATAATATTTAATAATATAGGGAAGATAGTAAGCTCCAAAACTTTCGCATGACAATATTGAAATCTTGCCTTTGTTAAAATGCTGGAAATCCTTGATGCTTTCCTCTGCCTGGCTTTCCATATCAAAAATTTTATCTGCAATGCTATAGAGATGTTCACCTGCATCAGTAAGAATAACTTTTTTCCCTATAATATCAAGGAATTTAAGGTCATAGTAGCTCTGGAGCTGTTTAATCTGCTTGGTAACAGCAGGTTGAGTAATACACAGCATATCTGCTGCCTTTGTAAGGCTTTTACATTTTGCAGTATAATAAAAAGTCTTTAAATGATAGAGATTCATAACTATTTTTCATGTTAACGATTACTTTCTAACAGGTCAATACCCTAAAGCTTTTTCTCTATATCAACTACATCTTCAAGATTGGTTATTTCTATAACTTTGAATGATGCTTCAGGCCAGTTGCGTTCAACAGAGTAATGCTTAAGCCATACAGGTGTCATTCCTGCATTTTTGCTGCCTTCAATATCTACTCTAAAATCATCTCCAACAAAAATAGCTTCTTCCGACTTAACACCAAGTTTTTCCAAAACTATTTTAAACGGCGCAGGGTCTGGTTTGGCAGGAATATTTCCTTCTCCTGATATAACAATTGCATCAAACAGTTTTTCAAGCTTTTTATATTCATCATTTTCAAGAGCTTTTGTGCTGCCGTCTTTCTGGGAATTGGAAACCATGCCAAGCTTATATCTGGGCTTTAATTTCTTAATTACATCAAGCGCTTCAGGAAAAAGTTTCATGCTGTTTTTTACAATTTCCCAATACTGGTCTTCAAGCTGATCAAGAAATTTATTATCCACAGGAACATTAAAATAATCACAAAGTTTTATCCAGACATTTTTTCTTGAAAAATCAGATCTTAAAAAATGCTGTTTTCTCTCTTCCCTGTATAGATCCATATATTTATCCCAGTCATTGATGCCAAGTTTTTCATATAGTTTTTTCTGAGATTTTTTTTCAGCATCTTTATAGCCATCTGCAGCGCTGCCAAGTGTCTGAACAAAATCAAATACAATAGCTTTTATCATTTTTTTCCTCTTTATATATTTAAACTAAACTATTTTACTTTAACAGTCTATAAATTTATCTACCAAAATTGTGCTGGATAACGAAGTGTATACTGTATTTAATTATCAAATTTATATTTGTTATATGTTATCTATACAGTACGCTTCGCAGCCCATCAGTTTTTTAAAAAGAAAAAAAAGGGCTCCGGTTAAGGAGCCCCTGTTTAAACCAATATAATATTAGTTTAATTTAAGATTTGCTGTTGCTTTTTTAGCCTTATCAAGATATTTTCCCCAAACTTCTTCGTCTGTAGGAACATATTCTTTAAGAGGTGTGGCAAGTCTTGTTGTATTCATAAAATGTCTGTAGTTGATGTTATCGCTGTGGCTGTTGCCTGCCCATGTACCGCAACCAATTGTTGTTGTAAATTCATGGCCAGCAAACCAGCTTCCGCTGTTTACAGTTGTGTTAGGCATGTTTATGTTAACTCTTCCTGTAGGAATAAAAGCAGCAAGTTTGTGCCACTGTTCCGGTTTTGTTGAGTGAAGAGCACATGAATGGCCAATACCAGAGAAAAGAAGGTTTTTCTTAAGTGTTTTGATCTCTGTGTCAAAATCTTCCCATGTCCATACAGTAAGAACGAGTGAAAGTTTTTCGTTAGAGAACATATCTTCTGGTCCGATTTTTTCACCTTTTACCATGATGAATTTTGTTCCTTCTGGAACGCTAATGCCAGCAAGTTTTGCAATATGCTGTACAGGTTTTGCAACAATGTCTCTGTTAAGTGTGTGTCCGTCAGGCCACATAGCTTTTCTGAGTTTTTCCCTGTCTTCTGTGTTAAGCATGTATCCGCCAACTTTTCTGAGCTCTTCCATCATTTTGTCATATATTGACACATGGATAGAAACAGCATTTTCTGAAGAACATGATGTAGCATTGTCAAATGTCTTTGATTTAGCTACGCAGAAAGCTGCATTAGCAAGATCTGCAGATGGATCAATAATTGCTCTTACGTTACCAGCGCCTACTGTTACAGAAGGTGTTCCTGCTGAATGTACTACTTTAATAAGAGCTTTTCCGCCTGTTGCAACTGCATAATCGCATGTTGACATAAGTTCAACTGTTTTTTCATTTGTAGGATCTTGAATACACTGGAAAAGATCTTCCGGAGCGCCAACAGCTTTAAGAGCTGCTCTTCCCCATTCAATTGTTCTATATGTAGAATCTTTTGATCTTGGGTGCGGTGAACAGATCATTGCATTTCTTGTCTTAAGAAGTGAAAGACCGATAAAACATGCTGTTATTGTTGGGTTTGTTGTAGGAACAACGTTTGCAACAACACCCATTGGTTTTGCATATGTTGTAATACCTTTTTCTTTATCTTCTTTAATGATGCCTGCTGTTTTAGCATCTTTCATATCCCACATTATTCCTCTAACCTTGTTTGCTTTCTGGCATTTATCTTCATATTTACCCATTCCAGAGCCTTCAGCTGCAAGTTTTGCAAGTTCTTCTCCAACTTCTTTTTTCATCCACTGCCAAGCAACAGCAGCAACTACTTCGTTAACTCTTTCCTGATCCCAGAATTCAACAACTTCAAAAGCTTTTCTTGCTTTAGCATACATTTCCTTAATGTTATCTGACATCTCTACCTTCTCCTAATAAATTAGTTATACATAGTTATACCCTGACTCATCATCAGGGTATTTTTTCTGTAAAAAAAAAATTTTATTTTATTAAAACTATTCTGCAGAATGTCTATGATAACACTCTGCAGATATTGTAAAAAGAAATTATTTCTTTTTTGTTACACTAGCTTTTCTTGGATCTTCAACAACAAATGGGATTGAATATCCAGAACCTTTGAGTGCTTCATTCTTTTTCCAGAGAGCTCTCCATTCAGCAGCTGTCTGAGCCTGGCCGCCTTTGAAGCCTGATCTTTCTTTCTGTGAAGGAACTGGTTTGTCTGCCGGACCGTCGTACCAATCTTTTGGAGTAAGTGTCTGGCCAAGAACATCAAGTGTCTCTCTTTCCATTTCTTCAATTGCATGAGCGCCTGCTGCAAATGATCTTGTAACAGCCATTAAACACCATGCTCCATCACTTGAGAATTCGAGTTCAAGCATTGCTGCTGAAAGAGCGCCAATCATGTCTACGCCATAATTAGCACCAAGCGCTGCTTTAGCCTGTTTGTCGAGTTCTTTCATGAAGTTTACATATCTGAGTTTCTTTACGCCTGAGAGTTTTTTCTCTGCAAAGTCAAGAAGTTTTTTTGGCGCAGCATCTTTAGCATAAAGAGTAGAAATACCAAAATGGTCTTCTTTCTGGCATTCTTTTATACAAAGCTTTGCAGCATCTGTAAGGCTCATTCCTTCTTCTACTTTTGAAGCATATTTAACAATCATTTTTCCTGTTGCATCGTAAGAAGCATATGCATGTCCGAAAGCAAGCACTGAACCGCCGCAAGCCTGTGTTACGTAAGATTTACCTCTTGCAATAAGTCTTGCAAGAAGAGCTGGGTTTGAAAGGCCGTCTTCAAGTCCTAAAACCATGCAGTAATCAAGAACTTCTTTCTCTTCAACAAGAGGAATTCTTGACTGATAGTCTATAAAGAGTACTTCGCATACTCCGTAACCAGCTTCTACAATTTCTGTTGTATCATAACCTCTAGCTACGATTCTGTGGATATTTTTGTATGCTACTTCAGAAACCCATTTAAAACTTTCCCTGTTATCTGGAGGAAGTGTTCCAATCTCTCTGTTTGTATAGTCATATTTTAATCTTGGATCTGCAAGGTTACCGAGAGTTGGCCTTTTTGCAAATTTCATTTGTGCAATTCTGTCATCTGAATATTTTACAGCGCCCATTTCTTATATTCTCCTGATTCTAACTGTTTTTTTGCATATGCCTGTCTTTCTGACATAGGAGGAACTTCCCTGTCTTCCGGCCCTACATATTTAATCATTGCAAGGTCAAGCATCTGAACCATTGGCTCGCTTCTTGATGCTGCCCATGCTCTTCCTTTTTTAAGTGTATAGAGAGCGTGACAAGCACAGCTGTAACCTCTTGTTACACAACCGATAACCCATCCTGCATTTGGAGCAAATCCCATGTCAGAAAGAGCAGTATTACCAGCGCCAACCATGTTTACAGCAACATAAGCTCTGCCTTCTTCTTTTCTTCTTGCATAGAATTTATCTTCAAGAGCTCTCTGGAACTGGAGATATACACCTGTAACTCCAAGTTCTTCCTGTTTGAGGTGTGTGGGTTCTGCTCTTGGGTCACCGTCAAGGTGCTGCGGCTGTCCCATACCCATTACAGCAAGACCTGCATCCATATACTCGTTTACACATTCAATAGCAACTTCTTTGATGCTTTTTCCTGTGTCAGCAGCTCTGTCAAGGTATTTTTTCATCATATATCCGTGTGCTGCACCTGGGCCGTGAGCTCCACCAAAAGTCATGATTGATGATGCAACAGCAGCTGGAAGCATTGGATGTCCGTTAATAACAGCTATAGCAGATACAGCTGAAGGTGACATTGAGTGTTCAAGAAACTCTGCTACCTCATAATCAAGCATTTTTTTCTCATTTTCAGCAGGAATTCTTCCCTGAAAAAGAACATACAGAGCATCTATGAAAGTGTAGCCTGCTTCAGCAAGATCACTTACATTAAAACCGCGTAAAACTGTTTTTTCTTCTGTTTTGTAACAGATTGCAGTTTTCCTTTGGATCAATGGTTTCCGATCCATTCTCTCTCCTCCTATATTAAGTTACATTTAATATAATGTTTCTACCTGAAAGGACTCTACAAATGCAGATAACAACAGGTAAAAATCAATATTTTTTATACAACCCTAAATTATTCCTTGCATAAAGTCAACTCATTTATCTATAAAGACAACTCATTTATTTTCATTTCTTTAATAACTTAAAGTTATTAAATTGTATAATTTTATATAATTATTTTTATTTTATATATAAAGTTATTAAAAAATAAAAATATTATTTTATGATTATTTATAAGCTAAACATTACGGCTAAAACTTTCCTGACTGGACAATTATTTAACTTAAATTTCAAATTTAACAGTAATAAATTACGCTATTTCCATTGTTTTTATTTTATATTAAAATAAATTAAAATGTAAGCAGGAATGCTATTATCTATATCATTACTGCCTGACATCATCAGGGGGAAAAAATGGCTGCAAATTTTATTGAAAAAATGAAAGACAAGATTTTGAGTAATAAAATAGATCCCAGTTTATATACCAGATATAATGTAAAAAGAGGGCTTAGAAACAGCGATGAGTCAGGAGTGCTTGTAGGGCTTACAGAAATAGGAGATGTCCACGGCTATGTCTTTGATGAAGGAGAAATGCAGCCTGATGAGGGAAGGCTTCTTTACAGAGGCGTAAATATAACTGAACTTGTAAAAGGAATGATAGCTGAAGACAGGCACGGCTTTGAAGAAACTACCTATTTTCTTCTTTTTGGCGAGCTGCCTTCAAAAAACGAACTTGATGAGTTTAACAGCCTTCTTGATTCCTACAGGGAGCTGCCTGACGGTTTTGCAGAAGATATGATAATGAGGGCTCCAAGCCGCGATATAATGAACAAGCTTGCAAGAAGCGTGCTTGTTTCATATTCTTATGATAAAAATGCAGATGATATAAGTATTGAAAATGTATTAAGACAATGTATAGAGCTTATAGCAAGATTCCCGACAATGGCAGCCTACGGCTACCAGGCAAAATCCCATTATCATGAAGGCAACAGCCTTTATATCCATAAACCGCAATCTGGAATAGGCACAGCAGAAAATCTTTTACACCTTATACGCAGCGACAGTAAATATACAAAACTGGAAGCACAGGTTCTTGACCTTGCGCTTGTTCTTCACGCAGAACATGGCGGAGGAAATAACTCTACTTTTACAAATCATGTGGTAACATCAAGCCATACAGACACCTATGCTGCAATTGCAGCAGCATTGTGCTCCATGAAAGGCCCCAGGCATGGAGGAGCAAACAAGAAAGCTCTCAATATGATGGAAAATATGATGGAAAATATAAAAGATTGGGATGATGAAGATGAGATAGGAAATTACCTCCGCAGAATTCTTAATAAAGAAGTTTTTGACAAAGCAGGCCTTATATATGGATACGGCCATGCAATCTATACACTTTCAGATCCCAGGGCAATATTATTGAAAGAAAAAGCTTCAGATCTTGCTGCAGAAAAAGGGCTTGAGGCAGAATTTAACCTTTTTACCAAAGTTGAAAAAATTGCGCCGCAAATTATATCTCAGGAAAAACATTCAGACAAAAGAGGCTCTGCAAATGTTGATTTTTACTCAGGCTTTGTCTATAAAATGCTAAATATTCCTACAGCGCTTTATACTCCAATATTTGCAATAGCAAGAATAGCAGGCTGGTCTGCCCATAGAATAGAAGAGCTTGTAAATGGCGGAAGAATCATACGCCCGGCATATAAAAATGTTGCGCCAAGGAAAAAATATATTCCGTTGGCAGAAAGATAAAAAAAGATTATCCGGAAGCAGAAAAATATGCTATATTAGTTGCTATCATTTAAAAAAGAGGTAACAACTAATGAATTTCCTGAACTTAAATTCCATCAAAGCTAAAATCTTTATTAGCTGCATTTCTCTTGTAATTATATTTTGTATTGCTATTGGATTTATGTTTTACAGCAGCAGCAGAAATAGAAATTCAATGCAATATGTAACACAGGAGCTTATGCCTATTACTGTCCAGCTTTTTGATATTAGTAATAATATTAAAGATATTGAAACACTTTTTTACACTGCTTCTCTTACAAAAGAGAAAGATTTGCTTATAAACAGCGCCAAAAAACTTTATAACAATCTTATCTCAAAGACAGATGCTATAGAAAAATCTCTTGAGCAGACCCAGTTCACAGATATATCTGACTATTTTAAAATATCAAAAGGTGTCTATAATGTCTTTTTTGATGAAGGTTTAAGAATGGCTGACACATATATTGAAAGAGGCAATAATCATGGCGATTCAATGAGGAAAATGAATTTTGAGCCTCTTTCACAAAAACTCCAGGATGAAATTGAAATTATTGTTTTAAAACTAAGAGAAGATCTGGAAACAACAAGCGCCGAAACATCGAGACTCCTGGATGTTTCAAAAAATATCACGTTGATATCAATAATTGTGAGTATTATTATAGCTATTATTATATCTGGAGTAGTGGCAAGATCTATATCAAAACCGATAAGCATTATTATAGATACTACTTCAAAAATTGCAGAAGGAGATCTTTCGACCTTTCCTGTTTATAAAAAAAATGATGAGATTGGCAAATTTTACAAAAATTTTTCTATTGCGCTTAATAGCTTGAAAAGCCTGATACATGAGGTTAAAGATGCCTCAAATAATACTGTAGATATAAGCGGAAAAGTTATAGATTCTGCAAATGAAACTTATGGAAATATATCAAACATAATTACAAGAATAGAAGCAATAAAAAATCTTTTTGAAAATCTTTCAAGAGCAGTCAGCATAACTTCTGAATCAGTTGAGAATATTTCCGGAAATATAAATACACTTACAGAAAAAATAGATGGCCAGTCTTCCATAGTTACACAGACATCTTCTGCTGTCCAGCAGCTTTATTCTACAATTACCAATGTAAATTCTATCTCAAATGAAAATTTAACAGAATCAAAAGAGCTTACACAAATTACTATTATAGGCGGCGGAAAAATAGAAAAAACAAAAAGTATTGTTGATGATATAAAAGGAGAAGCATCAAAAATGTATGAAATACTACAGATAATAAACAATATAACAAGGCAGACAAATCTGCTTGCAATAAATGCAGCAATTGAAGCTGCTCATGCAGGCGAGGCTGGGAAAGGTTTTGCAGTTGTGGCAAATGAGATAAGAAATCTTGCAGAATCTACAAGTGAAAATTCAAATAAAATAAAAAATATTCTTGGAATTATAAATGAAAAAATTTCTCTTGCATCAAATATTTCTGCAGAAAGCCAGACCGGGTTTTCAACAATAAATACAAAACTGGAAGAATTTATAAATGGATTTACAACAATTAATAATAATATGAATGAAATGTCTTCAGGAACAGGAGAGCTTAATGGAGCAGCTTTGAATTTAGCCAATATTACAAAGGCAATTAAAGCAGATGCTTATGACATTAATAAAAGAACTGTCCAGATAGATAATATTATAAAAGATCTTAATTCAACATATATGGATACTAATTCAGCTGTCCTGGAAATTGATAAATGTATAAATGAGATTAAATTATCTATGTCAAATCTTTCAGTGCTTATCGATAGCAACAACAATATTGCAAAACACCTTGATAATGAGGTAAATAAATTTAAACTTGCCTAGCTTATGCTGTGTTTTTCTTCTCTATTGCCATCCCGGCCGCAGCAGGCAAAGCCGGGATGATGCAGCAATAAGCTGAATCTAATTCTCGTAAATTTTTCTGGCAAGCGGGACTCTTCTTCCTATTCCAAAAGCTCTTGGAGAAATCTTTAAAACAAGAGGAGCCTGTACTCTTTTATATTCTGCTTTGGCAACAAGCGAAATAACAAAACTTACAGTTTTTTCATCATATCCTTTTTCAATAATATCTTTTTTTGAAAGATTATCCAGAATATATAATTTTAATATATTATCAAGAATATTATAAGGAGGAAGAGAATCTTCATCTTTTTGATCAGGCCTTAGTTCTGCTGAGGGAGGTTTTGAAATTATAGATTCCGGAATAACTTCCCCTTCTCTTCTATTTATATACCTACATAATTCAAAAACATCTGTCTTAAAAAGGTCTCCCAATATATCAAGCCCGCCTGCCATGTCTCCATATAATGTGCAATAGCCGACTGAAAGTTCGCTTTTATTTCCGGTTGTAAGAAGAAGTGAATTAAATTTATTGGAATATGCCATCATAAGAGTGCCCCTTACTCTTGCCTGAAGATTCTCTTCTGCAAGGCCAAAAGACGTATCTTTAAAAAAAGGATCAAGCTGGAACAAAAACTGGCTATAAATATTTTTTATTGGAATTACTTCCATTTTAAGGCCAAGGTTATCTGAAAGTTTTTGTGCATCTGTAATACTTCCTTCAGATGAAAATTCCGAAGGCATTGCAAAAACTTTTACATTTTCCTTTCCCAAAGCTTTTACAGCAAGATAGGCAACAATAGCAGAATCAATACCGCCGGATAATCCTAAATGAACTTTTTTAAAACTGCATTTTGCGAGATAATCTTTAAGTCCAAGAATTAGTGCTTTTTCTATATCATTATAATAATCTTCTTTAAAATCCATACTGTTATATTTTTTTTCAGTATCATAAAAAAAGAGATCTTCTTCAAATTCCTTGCCCAGAAGCACAAGGCTGCCTTTGCCATCAGTTACCATTGAGTTGCCGTCAAATATAAGGCTATCATTGCCTCCTATTGAATTAACATATATAACAGAAACAGCCCCTCTCTTGCTAATATTACTTATTAAATCAAATCTTATTTTTCTTTTTCCTGCAAAAAATGGAGATGCAGATGGAGCAATTATAAGCTCCACACCTTTATTAATAAGTTCTTCCACTGGGTCAATATCATAACGCTCCTGCTGGCCGACACTTGAGTTCCACCATAAATCTTCGCAAATTGCTATTCCTATTTTTATACCATTAAGTTCAAAAATATTCCGCCAAACTGCAGGCTGGAAATATCTTGATTCATCAAAAACATCATAGGAAGGAAGAAGTGTTTTAGCCTGGCTAAATAATATATTTCCATCTTTTATAACAGTTACGCTATTACAGTAACCTTTACCATTGTGCAATATATTTTTTGATACATGGCCGGCCAAGACAGTAATATTTTCTGGAATATTTTTTAAAAGCCATTTTAAAGATTCTTCATTTTTTTCATAAAAAAGAGGCTGGTCAAGTAAGTCAAGAGGAGGATAGCCGCATATTGAAAGTTCAGGAAAGACAACAATATCTGCTTCCTGTTTTAGGGCTTTTTTTATATATTCAATAATTTTTTCCCTGTTGCCAGAGAAATCGCCAATAATTGTATTAATCTGAGCTATTGCAATTTTCATTATTTTTCCTGTTATTATTTTAAATTTATATGATTAAATAAAAAACAGCAACACTATATATAAAACACTTTCCAGGTAATAAAATTTTACAGGCAGATGTGTTTGTTGACAAACCATAAAATATTGATAAAATCTTTTCTTAATGGAAAATTCTGTTTTTATTGTTAGTCAGGGATCGCGTTATGGGAGAAAGATTGCAGATAAGTTTTTAGCTAACAGTTATAGAGTAATAAAAACAGTAACTGAGCTGGAAGATGAAATATCTGAAACACCTGCTTCAGGCAGGGAAAACATGCTTACAGAGCTTAACTGGAACAGCTATTCTCCTTTTTCTTCCAAAAATATTATTCTTAATCTAAGACAATACCCTGATATAAAGTATTATATTATTTTATATTCCATACCTGAAGAAACTGCACCATTTTATAAACAGAGTCAGACAGATATACAAAAAACAATTGATCTTTATATAAAAAGCCAAATTTCTATTACCAGCGAACTTATCAATGAACTTTCCAGAAATAATAAATCACCCAACCTTTTTCTGGTTTTGGGAAGTTCAGATACAAGTAATCCTTATAAAGATTTTTTTAAATCTTTTATAACAAATATTCTTGAAGATGCAGAATTGTCAAAAATAAATATAAATGCATTTGAAATTGGAAAAGAAAATCCAGATGTATTTGCAGACTATGTTTTCTCAACTGTACAGGATAAAGGAATAAAAAACAGGGGAAAATGGTTTAAACAGTTCCGGTATACTCTTTTTTAACATATTGATAACAACATAATAACAACAAATACAGCAATTGACTTATAGCCTCTAATTCTATATTGTTTTTTTATGAAAATATGGGTTAAATATCTTGCAGGCCTAATACTTGGTCTTATAGCTGGAATTATTTTTTCAAATAATTCTGCAGCTGCTTTGCAGGTAGTAAAACCTTTCGTTGATATTTTTATAAATATCGGACGATATAGTTTCTATCCGCTGGTATTCTTTTCTTTGACAATTGGAGTGCATGAACTTCTTCTTAACAAAAAATTTTTTCAAATACATAAAAATGCTATAATAATTATGGTTGCTGCAGTATTTTTTTCAACAATACTGGGAGTACTTATAACCTTGGTATTTTCACCTGAAAGAATACCTGTGCTTCTTGAAAAAAAATCAGTTGAAGTTTTCCCTCCTCTTTCTTCTCAAATTTTTGCAATATTTCCTAAAAACCTTTTTAGCATCTTTGCAGATAATGGCAACTTTTTAATTCCTACTGCATTTCTTGCTTTATTGCTTGGAGTTAATCTTGGTTTTGATAAAACAATAACAAAGCCTGTTGTAACACTTTTTGATTCATTCAACCGTATTATATATAATATCAACAGTCTTATAATGGAAGTAATAGCTCCCGGAATGGGATTCTTTTCTGCATACCTTTTTTTTACAATATCTTCGGTAAGCCAGATAGCTCTTTATAAACAGCTTTTTCTAATTCTTTTTATTACAACTGTTTTTGTAATTTTTCTTATATTTCCTGCAGTTTTATATCTGATTGGATTTAAGGAAAAACCATATAAATATTTGTATGGCATCCTGGGAGCAGGCATTGCAGGATTTCTCTCCGGCGATAATTATCTTGCAAATAATGTGCTTATCCGCCACAGCCATGAAAACCTTGGAATATCAAGGCCTACAGGCACTATTTCAATTTCAATGTTTTCAATGTTTGGAAGGCCTGGAACAGCCATTGTATCTGCAATCTGTTTTATCGTAATGTTAAGATCTTATTCAAGCATTGAAGCTGGTTTTTCCCAAATAGTATATATATCATTTCTTATTTTTATAATTTCTTTTGTTTTTTGTTCAGCGCCTGGAAATGGCGTTCTTGTGCTGCTTACAACTGTTTGTTCAATGTATGGAAACGGAATAGAAGACGGCTACTTAATGTTTAGGCCGATATTGCCCCTGCTTTTAAGCTTTGCTGTTCTTATAGATGTTATTGCTGCAGGAATCTGTTCGCTTATGATTTCATACAAAAGCAGAGATAACAGGGATGATGTTGATGCAAAAGATTTTATATAACAGAGATAAGCTTTATAATTGAAAATTGTTATTCAGCAGCAGAAGGAGCAATCTCTGCGGCAGGTTGCTGCTTCTGCGCACTTTTCGGTATAAAGGAAAATGTAAGGCCAAGCCTTACAGAAAGCTGGTTGCTGAAAGAGCCGCCATCCCAAATATTGTATATTGGAAGCAATACATCAATCTTGGCTTTTAGCGAATTTTTTGCAGAATAATCCCATTCGACAAGGCCGCCTGCTTCAAGAAAAATAAATCTTCCGCCGTAAAAATAGGATAAAATATCAGATTTATCAGAATCTCCCTCGCCCCATGATTTAAGAGGAATTCTAAAAATAAAAGCAGGAGAAGCAAGCCATCCCCAAGAAACATTATTCTTAATTTTATATTTCATGACAAAAGGGCAATCAAGAACAATATTTAATAACAAAACAGAATCCGCATATTCAATTTCAGCAGGCAATGCCATTTCTTCATCGCTGGACCATAAATAATAATTCCAGTTAAAAATAAGAGATGGCTCAAGAAAAGATTTTTCACCCAAGGCAAAACTTGCTGTTGCGCCAAGGTATGGCAATATTGGGGAAGGAGCTCCTTCATCGCTGGAATTTCTTACATACATTACTCCAGCTGTTATCCCGAATGACTCAAGCCCATAAAGTGTCAGAGAAAGAAAAAATAAAACTGGAAGTAAAGCTAGTCTCTTATTAAGCATCTATGTATTCTATTAAATTACTATTGCGGAATTTTATCAACCCTTTTTATATCTATTAAGCTAAAACCTGAAGCTCCTGTAAGAAAAAAATTCTGCTGCTCCCATGCAGCATAGAGTGTATCTTCTGCTGCATACAGCACAGTATAGTTGTAATTATCCGGCAATTTTCCAGCTCCCGAAAGTTTGAATATTCCGCTATTTTCTATAAGATAAATCTCTCCCTTATAGGAAATAAAATATTTTCCCTGTTCAGATGCAGCGCATATTTTTTCATATTTGCTGCTATTGCTTTCTGCTGCTCCTAATAAATATGTGCTTACAGCAGATATATTTTTACTTCTTAATTCAAGCTCTATAACAGAATTATTATCCTGTTCAGTTTTTGTAATATTAAAAATAAATTCTTTTATATTATCAGGCAAATTGCTCTTATTTAAAAATTGATTAGCAAGCATAAATCTTGATTCTGCTATTTCAGATGCATTTTCACCAATAGCGCTATTATGTATAAAATATTTAAAAAATGTTCCATTGTTATCGCTTTTTTTCCATGCAGAAAACCATTTATCATCTATTTTCTTAAGATTTATAAGAGATAATTTACTTAAAGCATCAGGATAACTGTGCCTGCTATATATGCTTTTGCTATTATCAATATCTATTTCAACAAAAGGAGATGATGGCAAAGAGAGAGAATTATCAAAAAAACTATCGATATAAACATGGCACAATATAGAGCCGCCCCCTTTAACTATTTTGCCGGAGGTACATGCATCCAGGCTCTCATGTGTTATCTGCGATATAAGAGAATATGATGGATTATTATCATTATTATTAGATTTTTTTTTGGCATTTGCCGGCTGGTCTTTATTAATAGAAGATGCTTTACTATTTTGCAGAGATATTCCGCTATCTGCAGCAGATACTTTGCCTGCAATAACACCTCTTTTATTTACTAAAATAACAATTGCGCCATTTTCTGTTTCTGCTATATCTGTAATTCTAACAGCCTGCGGCCATGGAACCATTTCACTTGCGCCTGTAGCTGCTGAAAAATCTTTAATACCTGTAAACCACTCTTCCCGTGCAGGAGGAGATAATAGATAAATTGAGACAGGATTTTTAAATTCAACAGATTCTTTTTTATTATCTTTTTTATTTGAACAGCCTGTTTGAAAGAGAGAAAAAAAGATAATCCAGATTATTGCCATCAGCCTGACAACTGATAATACTTGAATATTTTTATGAGAATAAATTAATAACATATCTTTTACAGCTAAAACTGCCGGCATAACCTCTCAAGAAAAGCTAAAAATACTTTTTAAATCACTGTAAAGGCAATGTCTCAACCATATATCTTATAGATACAGAATCTTTATTTACTTCTGTTTTTTCAATTACAAGCACCATGTTTTTTTCATCAGGAGAAAGAAAAATAGTTTTAATATTATAACCTTTTATACCTTTTCTTTTTACAGTTGGAGAACCTGCAGAATATACCTTGGAAGGCAATCCTTCCTTTTCAACTAAAATATTTAAAGAAAATGATGATTCATAAACAGATGATTTAATTTCACTTTTTTCCTGTAGATTTATTTTATAAGTTTTTCCTGTCTTAAAATCGCGGAATTCAAGAACATGTATAGGATCGCCATTGATATTTACATAGAGGGAGCGGCCTTTTAAAAGAGTATCTATGCCGAATTTCTGGATAATCTGGCTTGATGCAAGCAAACCTTTATAAAATGCGCCTGTGCCATCATCCATAGAATAAGCTTTTACAGGATATTCTTTACTGTTTACGCCATTTTGAACAAAACTATTATTGAGAACATCAACAGTATATATATCTGAATATACTGCAGAATCTGTCATACCATACTGGGCAAACATAAAATAGCGGGAATCTCCCGAAAATCCAATATTTACAAAATTAGCAATATCGCCTGCAAAAAGGAAATGACTTCCAAAAATAAATATAATTAATATTAATATTTTCCGCATTTTTCTTCTTCCTTTAACTTCTTTATCGTACAGAACATTGTCTTTCATGAAAGTTTTTTATATTATTATTGAAATTATATGACTATAACACAGAGAAATAACACTTTACTAGTTGTTATCGGAATATTGCTGGTTATTCTTTTATTTCTGGCATTTGCACCCTATATTCTTTATGAAGCTGGAGAAATAGAGAGCTTTACAGCTGCTTACAAAAAATTTTGCACTTCTCCCAATTATATTTTCGGCTTTACACTGCTCTTATATTCTGCTGTAAGTTTATTTTTTGTAAGATTGTTTTTTTATAAAACAAACAGCACAGAAGTTTTTTTCTTTATGCTATATTTGATAAGTCTGCTTTTTGAATCTTCAAGATCGCTTATTTTACTGCTTAAAGAGCTTAATTCTTCATTTGTTTATATAATGTTTCTTTCAAGAGCAGCTTATTTCGGCAAAATATGCGGCGTTTTTTCACTTTTTGTATCAGCGCTTTCATCTTCTGATATTGGAATTAGTAAACTTAATACGCCAATAATAATTATAGCTGTTCTCTCTTTTATGTTTTCTTCTGCTGTTCCTCTTTCAGATAATATACTTGACAGCGGTTATTATATGCCTGGTTTTTTTAACTATTTTATTTTTACTTTTCTTTTTATAGAATTTCTTACTGTTCTTATTTTTGTTATAAATTATTTTCAAAAAAGAAATAATGAATATTTTTACCTTGCATTAAGCACAATGCTTATTGTTATAGGACGGGAAATAACATTTTATCTTGTATCAATTGAATATTTTATAGCTGGAATGGCATTTATGATTGCAGGAACTATTTTGTTCTCAAACAAACTTCATGAAATTTACAAATGGTATTAACAGTTGTCTTTTAGACGCTAAAAAAGGAGGTGATTAACATTTCTGCTAATCACCTTTTTAAACTTTTAGGAAATTATGGAAATTCTTAGGAAGAGATTTGGCTAGCCAATCATTATTAAAGCAGTGGAACCTGCAACTATGGGAATAATAATGTTATCATAGTCGCCAAGCGGAAAAGCTTCCACAACTGTAACAACAAGAGCTGTTGTAAAAGATACTCCAATATTTGATGTAATTTTAAAAGATGAAATCAATATTGCAAAAAAGCATGCAAAACTTCCTTCAAAGCTTTTTCCCCCTGTAAAAGGTATTTTAGTTACACCAAAAGTTTTTCCTATAAGACTTGCAAAACCATCGCCAAAAGCAAGAGCATAGATTGCAATTTTTGCCACATCAGATGGATAAAAAAGAAGAGCAATCATTGCGCCAAGAGCAAGTGTTACAGGCCCTCCTGCAAAACTATTTTTATCTTTTTCTCTTAATGCAAAATTCTTAATGCCTGAAATAAATATAAGGCTAAGCCCTCTGGCTCTTAACATTTCTGAATAAGTGTATATTATTGCTCCGCCGCCAAGCAATGCAAGCGCAATTCCTTTATCAATTGCAGCTATCATTGGAACTAAAGCAATAAGCATATGAATGCTTTTTCTAAACAACTCTGTTCTTAATTCCAAAATGTTTGCGGGAAAAGTTTTTGTTGTAATAACACTAAGTAAATTATTCAAAAATCACCTCAATATAGATTTGCTAACTAACATGCAATTACCGTGCCATCTATAAAAGTTTTTTTAATTAAATAATTACTTGCGGTATAAGGATTTATTATTTTTAATAAAAGTGGATTGGAATATTGTTCATGCCAGTGTATTATTTTTTATACACCAGCATGATATTTTTCATAATTTTTTATAACAAAAATAATGCTACATAAATAGTAGATATGACAAGGGTAAGAATCATGAACCCAAAGCCATACTTTGTGAATTGCATAAATGTTATTTTATAACCGCTCTTGCCTGCAAGTCCTGCAGAAACAACATTTGCGGAAGCTCCAACAAGAGTTCCGTTGCCGCCAAGACAGGCTCCAAGAGCAAGGGACCACCATACAGGAACTATTGCTTGTGCCCCAAGGCTGTTTCCCATGTCCTGCACAAGAGGAATCATTGTGGCAACATATGGTATGTTATCTACAAATGCAGAAAAAATACCTGAAACCCATATTATAAGTATTGATGTATTTGCAATATTGCCCTGTGTTAATCCTATAATATATTGAGCAGCAATTTTTATTGCTCCTGTTTCTACAAGGCCTCCAACCAAAATAAAAAGGCCTATAAAGAAAAAGATTGTTCCCCATTCTATATCTTTTAAAACTTCTTCAATCTCTTTAACACCTGTAATAAGCATTAGTGTGGTTGCGCCAAACATTGCAATTATAGAAGCTTCAAGATGGAGAATTCCATGCAGCAGAAATCCTACAATAACCAGTGTTAATACAATAAGGCATTTAATTAATAATTTTTTATCTGTAATAGCTTTTGATTCATCAAATTCAAGAATTCTTGCCCGCCTTTCTGTAGATACTTTTAATTTTTTCCTAAAAATAAAATAGATAATTATATTAAAGGCAACAAGAGATACAAGAACAGGCGGCCCAAGATTAACCAAAAATTGCATAAAATCAAGTTTTGCAGCGCTTCCAATCATTATATTGGGAGGATCTCCTATAAGTGTTGCAGTGCCTCCAATATTTGAGGCAATTGCAATGCTTATTACAAAAGGAACAGGAGATATACCAAGCTCTACAGCTATAAGCATTGTAACAGGAATAATAATTAATACTGTAGTTACATTATCAAGAAAAGCTGAAAATACTGCTGTTATAATTACAAGCAGTATTAGAATAACTATTGGCTCCCCTTTTGCCAGCTTTGCTGCCTTAATTGCTACATACTGGAAAAGTCCTGTATTTTTGGTTATTCCGACAATTATCATCATGCTTACAAGAAGAAATATTACATTCCAGTCAATTACCCTAAATGCTTCTTCCTCTCCAATAATTTTCATAACCATAAAGAGAGCTGCGCCGAAAAGAGCTACGACAGTCTTATTTATAAGTTCAAATGAAATAATTAAATAAAGAACAATAAATATTATCAATGCAATAATCATAGTTGTCATAATTTAGCTCCTTAATATCTTGTTAAGGAAATCAACCAGCGCAAGAACACCGATTACTTTTTTGCCTTCAACAACAGGAATATGTCTTCTTTGTGTTTTGGTAAATTCAAGAGCAGCTTCTACAATTGATGTTTCCCTGGTAAAAACAATAGAAGGTTTTTTCATTATCTGGCCAACAGTAATCTCATCTTCTTTTCTGAAAAGCCTTTCAAGAGGTTCAAAAGTTTTAAGAAAATTAAGATTACCGAGCTGGGTTGCATAATCGGGAATTCCTTCCTCTATAAGTATCATTAAATTTACTTCGCCGATAAATTCGCCTTTTTCATCAGCAACAGGCACATAAACTGTTTTATTTACATAAAAAATATCAGCAAGCTCTTTTATTGTAGTTTTTGGAGTCACAGAAAAAACTTCTTCAGACATTATGTCTGCAACAGTCATCTCTTTTTTTACTGTTATATCCAGTTTATCAACTATGTTTACCAACTCCTGTCCGTTTGCCGCAGCTGCTATTTTTGAAAATGCATCTTTATCTCTTGATACTTTTATAAGCGCAGCAAGAGCATTAAGGTAGACAGTTGAAACAGTTTTTGATGTAAGGATAAGAACTACCATTTTGATATCAATATTTTCGTCTTTTATAGGATTTTGAGGAATAAGAATGCCTATAAGAATATCATCAAAATTATCAAGACGTGCATGAGGTATTGCAATACCTGTGGGAAAAGTTGTGCCTCCAAGTTTTTCACGTTCTTCTACCGCATTTAATAGATAAGCGTTATCAACTGTAAAATCATAAGTTTCTCTGAAATTTTTGAGAATCTCTTTTATTGCGTCGCCCTTGGTCCGAACATCTTTATTAATCTTAATATAGTCCGGCTTCAGAAGGCTGGAAAGTTTCATTTTGACCTCCTGTATAAATTATTTAATTTAGATAATATCAATTATAAAAGAAAAAAGAACAGTTATGAATAGGATCTTTTCTATTTTTAAATAAATATTTAATTATTTATAATATTGTAAATATCAGAATATATTTTTAGCATTTTTTAAATAAAAATAGTTAAGCTATAAAGTATAAATAACCCTGACACGGCTTACTATACATGCCAGGATAATAAAAAAACAGGCATGAATTTTTAACTCCATGCCTGCCTTCCTTTCTTTGTGTAATACCCTGCCATGATTCATCTGGGATAAAAACCCTGGCAAAACTACCTATAATCAGGATATAATCCTGATCTTCATTATGTTTAGGCAGTGAAAGCCAAACTAGCTTTTAGCCTAAAATTCCCATAAGGAAAACCATAACGAAAAGCGCTACAGATTCTATAAGTCCTAAAACTATAAGATAGTTACTAAATCCCTTTCCTGTGCTTGCAAGAGCATCAGCTCCTGAAGCTGCAGCTGCTCCCTGAAACCATGCTGACATACCAATACCAAGTCCGCCGAAAATACCAGCGCCAAGAATAACTCCCGGATCTGTTGATTCTACTGCACTTTTAAGCTGATTCATAAGAATCATTCCATAAATTGTTTGTGTAAATGGAGCGCCAACAAAAGCAATAAGAAGAAAAGAAGCTGGTTTATTCTGTGCATAAGCTTTTTTCCATGCCCCTATTGTAGACATACCTGCCAATCCAATACCAATTGCTGATCCCGCTGCCGCAAGAGCAAATGCTGCTGCTATTCCCATTTGAGCGATACCCATATATTAACTCCTTCCTTAAAAATAACTTTAAGTTATATTATTCTATCAAGGAAAAAACTCTTCCCAAGACAGTAATTAGAAACTTTTTTTTCTGAATGGATCATAGCTATGACCATTCCATTCCATTCCGATTTTATTTCCAAATTCAAGCATGTTAAGCCTTACGCCATGAACAATTACAGAAAGAGCACAAAGCACTATATTAAATGATTGTGCAACAATAATAATAAGAGCTGCGCATATTATGCCAACAATTCCGTTATTGGCAATTTCTGCAGCCATATTGTTAAAACTTGAAGCAACTGCCACACCTGCAAGGCCAACAGCAAAAAGCCTTATATATGAAACAAGGTCAGCAAACAAACTTACACAGTTAAGAGCTGTAAGCGGCGACCATGCTATTCCAAGCAAAGCTCCCTTAAAAATATTTTTTCCCCCCTGATAGGAAAAGAGAATTAAAATTACAAAGCCTACAAGAACCAATATTATTGCAAGAGGATTTAACGCTGCTCCCATTACAAAGTATTGCGCAAAGAAATACATTCCATATAGAACAAAAAGCCAGCCAATATCTGCAAATGCTGCAAGCGACGGCATTTTTCTTATAAAGCTTATAATAATACCAAGAGTAAGCTGTATCATACCAATTGTAAATGCAATTTGCTTAATATTATCTGAAGTATCATAAGCCCCAAAGCTTGCAATTTGAGGAATTGTAAGCGCTTTAACAAATGGCAGTTGTGCGATTGCTGATGAGCCAAACCAGTTTCCAGTTACCGTTCCCCAGGCTAGAATTCCGCAGCCTAATACACATAAAAGGCCAAACAGTTTTCCTGGAAAATTCTTGACCTTAATACGCAGGATTATTGTAAAAATTAAAACAAATAATCCATATCCTGCATCTCCTACAATCATTGCCACAAATGGTATAAAGAAAATAAGGAAAAAGAAACTTATGTCAAATTCTTTATAACCGGGAGTTACATCAAGAAAGCTAAAAAGCGGTTTTATAAATTCTACAAATTTATTATTTTTGATAAGAGTAGGAGGATTCTCTTCCTTATCAGGCTCGCGGATAAGAAGAGCCCAATTATTTGCTGCTGCTTCTTTTTTAACATCTTCTAAAAGATTAACAGGAACATAACCTGAAATATAGGAAAATTGTTGTTCCATATTCATTTCTGCGCTAACAGTTTCAAACTCAAGAGTTGTTTTAAGTTCTTTAAGGCCTTCTTCAAGAATTTCTTTTTTATCTGCCAGGTTTTCAAGCTCTTTGTGCAATTCTGCAATTTCTTCATCTTTCTTGTTCATATTTTCAGAAAGCTGTTTTATGCCTGCAGCAGGAAGAACAAGTTTTTCTCCTGCAATTTCAACAGGAGATTCTCCTTTCAAAAAGATAGAAACAATATAAGTTATATCTTTTATTTTATTTATTGTTATATATTTCAGATCCTGCGGCAGATTTGCAAACTGTTCTTTTGTAAGAGTATAAAATCTTAAAGAGATTCCATCTTTTTCAAGAAGAGCTATAGTTGAAGGATCAAATTCACCCCATGGCGTAAGAGTCTGGATATCTTTTTTATCCCTTTCTTTTCCATCTTCGCGGCTGTGTATTTTTTCAAGAATTCCATTTACCTCTTCTGCAACTTTTTCAGCTTCTGAAAAATCAACATGCAGAGGAGCAGATTCCTTATGCTCATTATGATGTTTGGGAAGAGCAAAAATAGTTTTTTCAAAAAGAACTCTTTTTTCAATTAATGAGTTAAGTGTTTCATTTGATTTATTTTCTTTTTCAATATGAACAACACCTAATTTCCGTAGTTTTTCAAGCGACTTTTCCCTGGTTGAGTCAAGAATTACAAGAAAAACTTTATTCATTTTTACTATCATAACTATGACACCTTTACCAGCTTATTCTTGGCCATCTTTCCGCGCACAACGCTTGCAGTCTGCTGGTCGCCAAGGTATATCTGAATCTTTCTGATACTTTCTTTTGTCTCAGGTATTTTTACCTTTTCAAAAAGATTTACACGCTGGGTTGTTACTCTTAATTCAGCGCCGAGAAGTTCAATCTGTTTTTCAAGAATTTTAACTTCTTCATCAAATGCAAGCAGTTTTGAAACTTTTTCAACTGCAGCATCTATCCAAAGCGGTTTTTCAAAAAGATCATATTCAGGCAGGTCAAAAGATATTCCTTTAAAAGTAGGTATATCAACACCTGCTATATTTCCATTTTCAATTTCAAGAGATTTGATCTTTACAAGGCTATCAAAATCAACTTTTTCTCCAAAAACATCAACCCAGGAGTAGATTTCATTTTGAAACCTGTCTCTTTCCTCTTTTTTTTCCCTAAGGCTATTTTCAACCTGTCTTATTACAAGCTGAAGCTGCTGCTTTTTAAGCATAAGAGTAGGAAGATATCTGGTATATCTTTTTAAGCTGTCTTTCTGTTTTTTCTGCTCATTTTTAGTCAGTTTGATTTTTGCCATTTTTATTTTTAGTCCTTATTTAGGCCAGAACTTTTTAAGAAGTTCTGATCTCATTCCAGTTTCTTCCGGTTTGAAACAAGCTGCAAGAATTTCCCAGCCTTTATCAAGAGCTTTTTCAAGCGGTGTATTTACTGAAAGATCCATAAGTTCTTTTTCAAATATATCGCCATATTTGAGAAGTTTAGTATCCCAATCTGACATTCTGAAACCCATTGATTTTTTTTCAACTGTCTCTTTATATGCAGCATAAAGTTTAATCATACCATCCATAAGAGCTCTGTGGTCTTCCCTGGTATCTTTGTTTACCTGCTGTTTAAGTCTTGAAAGAGATCCGAAAGGTTCAATTCTTCCGCCTTTAAGGTAAAACTGCCCTTCTGTAATATATCCTGTATTATCAGGCACAGGGTGGGTTACATCATCGCCAGGCATTGTTGTTACAGCAAGAACTGTAATTGAACCAGCGCCTTCAAAGTCAACTGCTTTTTCATATCTGGAAGCAAGCTGGCTGTAAAGGTCTCCCGGGTAGCCTCTGTTTGAAGGAACCTGCTCCATTGTAATAGAAATTTCTTTAAGAGCATCTGCAAAGTTTGTCATATCTGTAAGAAGAACAAGAACTTTTTTTCCTTTAAGCGCAAACTGTTCTGCAACTGCAAGAGAAACATCTGGAACAAGAAGACATTCAACTATAGGGTCTGATGCTGTATGGACAAAGAAGATTGCTCTGCTAAGAGCTCCTCCTTCTTCAAGTGTATCTTTAAAAAAGAGGTAGTCGTCATATTTAAGGCCCATTCCTCCAAGAATAATCATATCAACTTCTGCCTGCATCGCAATTCGTGCAAGAAGTTCGTTATATGGCTCTCCTGATGATGAGAAAATAGGAAGTTTCTGTGATTCAACAAGAGAGTTGAAAACATCTATCATAGGAATACCAGTTCTTACCATATTCCTTGGAATTATTCTTTTTGCAGGGTTAACAGACGGGCCTCCTGTTTCTATCATGTTTTCATGAAGAGCAGGGCCATTATCTCTTGGCTCGCCGCTGCCGTTAAAAATTCTGCCTAAAAGATTATCTGAAACAGATATCTGCATTGAATGGCCGAGGAAACGCACTTCATCATTTGTGGAAATACCTCTTCCTCCAGAGAAAACCTGAAGAGAAACTTTATCATCGCTCAGTTTTATAACCTGGGCAAGAGATTTACCATGAGCTGATGTAACTTCTGCAAGCTCATCATATTTTACCCCTTCTGCAGATACTGTAATAACGTTTCCTGATATTGATTCTATTTTACTATAAACCTTACGCATTCTCTTTAGCCTCTCTTACTTTGTATTTTCCAGCATGGCTGCTGCATTTTCCTCAATACCTTTCTGTTTTGAGGAAATCAATTCAAGAAGTTCTTTTTCTTTTGCCTTGAATTCATCGGTCTGCCAACCTGTTCCATTGTAATCAAGGAAAAGCTGCCTTAACTGGTTAAAATACTGTCTTGCTTCATCTTTTGTCTGGAAATCAAAAATTATTCCAAGAATTTTAAATATTATTTCAAAAATATGTTTTTGTCTTTCAAGTGAAACAGAGTTATCAACAGGGTCAAAAGAGTTCTGCTGCATATAAACAGCATCAAGAAAATCGCTTTTAAGATAGGTAATATAGTCAGCAGTGCTTGTTCCTTCCTCGCCTACTACCTTCATCATCTGCGCAACATCGCTTCCCTTAACAAGCACATTTCTTGCATATTCTGTTCTTTCTTCATCAAGAGATGTTTTATATTTGCTCCAGCTTGTAAGAGGATCTATTGCAGGATATTTTCTTGCATCTGATCTCTCTCTTGAGAGGCCGTGGAAAGCTCCTACTACTTTAAGTGTAGCCTGGGTAACTGGCTCTTCAAAGTTACCGCCTGCAGGGCTTACTGTTCCGCCTATTGTTACAGAACCTTTTTTTCCGCTTTTAAGTCTTACAAGTCCTGCCCTTTCATAGAAAGAAGCTATAACAGACTCAAGGTATGCAGGGAAAGCTTCCTCGCCGGGAATCTCCTCAAGACGTCCAGACATTTCTCTCATTGCCTGCGCCCATCTTGATGTTGAGTCTGCAAGAAGAAGAACATCAAGTCCCATCTGTCTGTAATATTCGGCCAGAGTTACTGCTGTATATACAGAAGCTTCTCTTGCTGCAACAGGCATGGAGCTTGTATTACATATTATTATTGTTCTTTCCATAAGAGATCTGCCTGTTCTTGGGTCAGCAAGCTCAGGAAACTCTTTAAGTGTTTCTACTACTTCTCCGGCTCTTTCACCGCATGCAGCAATAATTACTATATCTACTTCTGCATTTCGGCTTGTTATCTGCTGTAAAACTGTTTTGCCTGCGCCGAAAGGACCTGGAGTACAATATGTACCGCCTTTTGCTACAGGAAAAAATGTATCTATAAGTCTTAACTTTGTAATCATTGGGTCAACAGGTTTAAGTCTTTCTGCATAGGCATCAACTGCTCTTTTTACAGGCCACTGAAATTTCATTGTAAGAGGAAAAACTTTTCCTTTTGAATCTTCAATTTCAGCAATTTTATCATTTACCGAGTATGAACCTTTTCCTGCAATTGATTTAACCTTATATGTGTCATACATATTGAAAGGAACCATTATCTGGTGCGAGAAAATTCCTTCAGGAACTGTTCCCAAAGAATCGCCTCTTGTTACTGTGTCGCCCTGTTTTACAGAAGGTGTAAAATCCCATTTTTTATCAGGAAGCGGGTTTAAATAAACACCTCTTTTAAGAAAGAATCCTTCCTTTTCTGCAAGTTTTGGAAGAGGGTTTTGAAGACCGTCAAAAACCTGTCCCAAAAGACCAGGGCCTAGAGTAACTGCAAGAAGGTTTTCTGTAAGTTCTACACTATCTCCAATACCTATGCCGCGGGTCATTTCAAAGACCTGCATGTCTGCCCTGTTTCCTTTTATTCTAATAACTTCTGATTTAAGGCTGTTTTTTCCTTCAGCTGCGCCTACCTGAACATAACCTACTTCATTTTGCAGAACTTCGCCTTCAAATTCGATAGTTACCATGTTGCCGTTTACGCCGACAACCTTACCTGTACTCTTTATATCCGCCATAAAATACCCCTACAACAAATATTCCTCATCCCTGTTCTTTCTATAAATTCCAAAAATTACAAACATCTATTTTCAGTTTGTAAAGATATATATTTTAATAATAATTAATTAACCAGCCATCAGCTGCTTTTCTGCTGGTTGTTTTTGCCGTGAATGCTGGAATAAATTTCCGCAAAAGCAGCTTTTCCTTTTTCTTTATTGATCTGTAATTTTCTTTGCAGGATTTGAAGCTTTAAAAAATAGATAATAATTTTGCCAAGATCAAAATAGTGTCCTGCTTCAAGCATTTCAAGATAGTCCCATCTTGCTTTGTTAAGAATTGATTCAGCATCAAGCGGCATTGAAGCTTGAAAAGCTTCGCGGGCAACTTCGGCTGTTCCTGTCTCAAGCCCTCCGGCAGAAACATATTTTTCACTATCCTGCCCTTTTTTGCCTGCCCTCATTTTTACAAGTTCATTTCTGAGGCTTCTCTCCCAGTTGTTCCATTTTTCCAGAACCTGATTTGCAGGTTTTTCTTCTAAAGGAATAATTCTGGAATTTTTAACAGTTTTATAATCTTTTTCAGTTAATATTGATTCGCAAGAATCAAAAAATTCTTCCTCAGACATGGACTTTTCCATATCATAAGAGAGCATTGGAAGAGAAGAAACTAAATAGTAATACTGATTTGCCAAGGCTTATGCCCCCGCTTTTCCCTTGACCCCTTCTTCAAGCAGAGCTGAAAGCCTGGGGTTTAAATATTCTGAAAGCACCTCTGCGATTCCTTCAGCTGAAAAATTGTGGTATGCAGAACCATCTTTCACAGAAACAAGAAAACCTGCATCAAGCTGTTTAGAAGGTTTTATTTCAAATCCTTTTTTAATCTGTTCAGCTAATTTTGCTTTTAAACCTTTTTCCACTTTTTCATAATCTTTTTCAGAAAGAAGAATTTTAAGATTTGATACATCCCCATTCCATGAAGTAATAAGTTTTGTAATTGCATCGCCTAATACTTTTTCATCCATTGCGCCTGCAACTTCGTTTTTAATTATTACATTAAAAAGATCTATTATTTTAGATTGAAGATTTAAAACAAGATCTCTTCCTGCCTGACGGAGAGCCTCTTTTCCTGAATTTTCAGATCTAAGAGCATCTTCCTTGCCTTTTGAAACAATCTGGGCAGCTTCTTTTTTAGCTTTTTCAATAATTTCCTGAGACTTTGCTTCAGCATTCTTAATTATTTCAGCAGCTTTCGATTCAGCAACAGTTACACCGTCGCTTTTAATTTTATCAATCAGTTCCTTAAGTTGGACTTCCATAACATTCCTCGCACAGGGTGGATTTATATTTTAATATTTATTTAGTGGTCATAAAATGTCAAGCCAATATAAAATTTTTTATTATAAAAATAAAATAACTATTCATAAAAATATTATAATATCTGAAAAATAGTTAAAAAAATCAAAATATTTTACTTTTATAAAATTATTTTAAAAAATAATTACCATTCCTCCTACATAAAGTAAAATCGCGCATAAAGGAATAAAAGATATTTTCCATATTTTCACTAACTTATTTTGCGAAAGAGCAAGTAAAAGCATGGACAGCAGAAGTATCTGAAGCATAGAAAGAAAAACAAGGCTTTTATCAAAATCAAATACAGGTTTACTGCTTCTGGAAAATATTTCTGAAACAGAAATTACAAACATATTAAAGATATTGCTGCCAAGTATATTTCCTATACCCAGCTCACTGCTTCCGATTATAAGCGCAGATACTGTTACAGCAAGTTCAGGAAGAGATGTTGACCATGCAAGAAAAATAGCTCCTGATTCTGTTGCTCCAAAAGCTGTTTCCTTGCTTATTCTGTCCACAACAAAAGATAAATAGTAGCTTGCAACAATAAGAACAGCCAGGGAAAAAGCAAAACCTATATAAAAGGAAGGCGGAAGACTCTTTTTTTCTTTTTCCTCTACTTCCAATGCCCCTACTTTATATAATTCATAAATACTTACAGCAAATATAAATAATATTAAGTAGCAATAAACAGGAGCAGTAAAAACAAAAGGTTTTCCTGATAAAATAACAGCTATCATAAAAATAGTTGTTATAATTAAACAGAAAGAAAGAGAAACAAGGCTTTCTCCGTCATGTTTTCCATTTTTTTTCCTAAGGCTTTTTACCATTAAGAATGAAACAAAAAGAATTAACATATTTGCATTATTACTGCCAATTATGTTTCCGGAGCCCATAAGCGGATTATTAAGAATAATAGTTGAGGATAGCGTAGATATTAGTTCCGGTATTGATGTTGTAAATCCAAGAAGTATAAATCCTACAAGTCCTTTTCCAAAATTTTTTGCTTCAGCAAGCTTATCTGCCTGGGTTGCAATAATATAGCCGAAAACTACGACAATTACTGAAACAATAAGGAATTGAATCCATACCATAAAAAATCCTCCGATGCGGTTAAATACATTTTATGTACATGTTGTACATGTTGTACATGTTCTATCTATTTGAATAGCGGAAAAATCTATCAAAAATCAAAGAACAGCTAAAAGTTAAAACAAAATAGAGAAAAGTTATTATAATCCATATTTCAAATGTTAAATATGTAGCAGATATTATTTCAAGCCCCTGAAACGTAAGATCAGGAATTGAAATAACAGAAACAATTGCGCAGTCTTTTATACATGATATAAACTGTCCTGCCAGAGGCGGTAATGTATACTTAACAGCCTGGGGAAGAACAATATAACGCAGTATTTGCCCCCTGCTAAAACCAAGAGCTCTTCCAGCCTCCCATTCTCCTTTTGCAACAGAATTTATTCCTGCTTTTATAATTTCGGTAATATAAGCGCCTTCATAAATCCCCATAGTAATTATTGCAGAAAGAAATGCAGGAAAATAGGCTGGATTTATAAAAAGAAAAGCTATTATTTTTTTCACATATTCCGGAAAATTGTAAACAGCTGTCTCAAGTCCTGTAAATGCAGTAACATAATTGCCTACAAAAAAATAAAAAATAAAAACAAGAACTATGGGAGGAATATTTCTTACAAGCTGGATATAAAAAAAGCCTGTAAGCTTTGATGCTGCGCCACTGCTGCTTCTTATTATTCCTGCAATAATGCCAATAATTAAAGCTGAAACAGTAGACCATATTGAAAGTTTAATAGTTATTGCAAAACTATTTAAAATAAGCCCTGGAACAAACATGCCGGTATCTGCATCTTTTCTTATAATATATTGAAAAACAGATTCCCACTTCCATTTATAGTTAAGGCTTACTTTTATTCTATAAACAATAAAGACTGTCATCGCTAATACCAGCGCAAGCAGTAAATAATCAAGAAAAGAGAAGCGTATTTTATTTTTTAAAATATCGGGTTTCAGAATTATGCCTTTTATTCCAGTATCGCCCGGTAAATCTATTCAACTAACAGGGCCCAGTCTCTTGTATTAAACCAGTAATTTTTTCTTTCAGCAAGAAAACCTTCTGCATCTGCAACTCTTATCCAGCTGTCAAAAAAGTTTAATGTATCGACATCGCCTTTTCTAAGCGCAAATCCAATAGGTTCTTTTGTAAAATTTTCCTTAATAGGCAAATAAAACTGATCAGGGTATTCTATTGCCTGATATGCCGGAAGCGGAGCAGATGCAACAACAGCATGTGCTTTTTTGTTTAAAAGTTCCTGTATTGCCTGGGATTCATCATCAAACAGCTTTAATTGTGCAAGAGGAATTCTCTTTTTAACAGAATCTGCAGCTGTTGTTCCTATTCTTGCAGCAATTATAAAATCTTTTCTGTTAAACTGCTCAATTGTTGTAAGTCCTGGCACAAGCTCTTTACTTGCAACAATTGACATGCCTGTATAATCATAGGGAATGGAAAAATTTATTTTATAATTTCTTTCTGCTCTTATTCCCATTCCGCAGATTATTATATCAAATTTCTCTGTAAGAAGAGCAGGAATTATGCCTGACCATTTTGTGGGTATAAATTCGATTTTAACACCCATGTCGTCTGCAAGTCGTCTTGCAACATCTATTTCAAATCCTATAAATTCACCTGTTTTATCCTGTATTGCCCAGGGGACAAATGTAGATATTCCAACTTTAAGAACGCCGCGCCTTGATATTTCTTCTACAAGACTTGTATCTCTATTCTGCCCTGCCCCGCCTTTAGCGCTGCATGACAAAACAGCAAAGAAAATTAATATTATAACAACTGTATTTATTATTTTTTTCATAACATCCCCTTTTCATTTTTAGCACAATATCATTAAGCAGTTTAAAATATATGTAAAACAACTTCCAGAAAAATTGCTTATTTTTAGATAAAATGTTTTAAATATCTATTTTAAAACATTTTGCAAAAATAGAATCAGCTTAATAATATTTGTTTTGAGATTGTTTTTATCTTTATTATTATATGTTCTATAAAAGTTTATTCAATTAAAACTTTTATTCATTTGGATCATTATAGATGCTCCATGAGTCAGAATCAAATATTGAACCTCTTACCTGATAAGACCTATATTTTGTATTGTCTTTATTTCCATAATCCCATTTATTTACAGTAAAACTATAAATAATATTTCTTAATTGTGATATTTTACGATAATCTTTATCATCAGATGAAAATTGAATATCAGTTTTAGCTGTTAATATTGCAGGAATATCAGCAGAACTCACCCTGGCAGAATCAATGTTCACCGCACCGCTGTCGCCAAAGCCTTTTACAAGCAATAATGCCTGTGCATAGGAGATATCGTTTTTTGAATTACCTAGTTCCACAGGCAGTTTGATATCATTATCTTCAAATCTATTACCATGATCAGAAAGAATAATAATCATTGTATTGTCATATACATTATTTTCTTTCATCCAGTTAATCCAATTTCCCATCACATCAACAAATTTTCTGGCTGAATAATAGGCTGCGGTCGAAGAAAAGAAGCTAGTTGCTTCATGACTGGATGATTCATCTCCTACAAGATTACCATTCGCGTCTATTCCATAAGGATTATGGGGAAGATTATTATGAATATAAAAAAACTTATTTCCTTTTCCTTTTGTCGACGATATTTCAGGAAGCAAGTCAATATAAGCTAAATTATATATCGAATTATTTCTTAATTGCTTTATTAAGGCTGATTTTCTTAATATTATCCAACTCGAGTTATCATATATGATATATTTAAAGTGATAAGGTGATGAATTAAAAATAGACAACATAAATAATATCACTGTTTTATTTGATCCACCTTCATTCTCATACCCTTGTTTCTTCTTCCAGTAGTTTACATAATTTCCAGGATATTCTATTTTTCCACCCAGATCTTTACCAAGATACATATTTTCAGCAGAAGCAACAGTCATTGCATAATCTGAATTGTAAATATTTTTAAAAAATAATCTTGCAGATTCTTCTAATTCTTCAATGCCAGTCTTGCCATTATTATTTAATTTTACAGGTATATAATCATATCCTCCAAATATACCTGACAGAGAAACTGCTGTAAAAGATGAAACAGCAAGACAGTCAGGATAATATGAGAATCCTGAAAATATCTCTGCATATTTAGCATCTTCATCAACTATATTTCCAAAATAATTCCCATTAAACATATCTGCTATCACAAAGACTACATTCTTTCCTTCCCTCGTAAACTCATGACTACTATACGCTGTTTCAGGTAATTCTGTTTCTGTACTCTTACTTACTGTTAATGCTTTATAATCTGATTTTATTATTTTATGTGTTATTGTCACTACCATAACTAATATAAATATCAAACAACATACTTTTATTACTCTCTCTTTATTTCTTAACAAATATCCACTTAAAATCCATATCCCTGTTATGATAAATGGATCTGATAAATACTTAACTACTGACATCTTAAATATTGACTGCTCATTCTGAAATGTTACTGCATCTAATAGGCCGGTATTTACTCTTAATATCATGCTAAAGATAAAAGAACTTATCAGTAATAACAGAATAACCCTGATAAATAATACTTTTCCCTTATTCGGTAAAATAAAAAATAGTGTAACAGAAATAATAAAGGGTATTATAAATACTATAATCAATATTGGTAAAAGTGATTTTAAAGATATATCTATATCTGCAGGAGCTGACAGATAATAAACAAGTGGCTGGTAAAATAACAGAAAAAATAGAAAAGTAAAGATAAGCTGAAAAACAAAACCTTTATCAAGAGTAATATTTTTAGTTGTTATTTCTTTTCTGGAAAAAAATGGATAAAACATTATTATATTTAACAGAGTTACTGTTAACAATTTTATATTTTCATTGGAGATAAAGGGGTTATCAATTCTATATTTGAGCAGTATATAAAATAATGGAATAGATATTATCCATGTTATTATAAGAGCTGCTATCTTTTTGGAAATTCTAAATTTAATAAAAGAGAAAAGGGTAGAGAACATAGCAAGAGAAAGAATAATTGCCATCGCATATTTAAAAGTTATTGGCCAATTTGCCATCCAATATACCTGAAGAGAAAAGATAAGAATAAATAAAAATAATATTACTACATTAGGTTCCTGTTTTATTATTTTATTTATCAATGATTCTTTCTTTTCTCCAACTGCTACTGACAACACCGGCGCTTTCTGTATTCCTGTTTTTCTTAATATTATATTTTTTAATAATGAAAAAACATTATTCATTGTCCAATATATAAGTAATGCAGATGGACTTGGATACAGCAAAACTAGAAATAATAAAGCTATTATTATTAAATCCCTGTTATCCTTTAGCTTAAAGGACTTTGTATAATAAAATGATGACATTAGATTTACTGCTGTCATTACAAACGGCAATAGGTTTACTCCAAATAAAAGCCCATCTGCTTGGGCAAGATCTTTTATAAATAAAAATGATATACCTACATAACCTTCATAATGGGATAACACTGAATATGCTGCAAAGAAAAAAGGTATTTGTATTAAAAGACCTAATGAGGTTTTTAGAGAATGCCAACTTTTATAACCATATATTCTATGAGCTGTTTTTATTAGATAAAATCTTTTCTGACCCTTATAATTCTTCTTTATGTTATAAATATCTAAAGCCATTTTATTCTGGATAAGTTTTTCTTCATTTTTCCACTTTTCTGCAAAGTAATATAAAGGCGCTATTATTATTGTTATAAAAAAACTCATTAGAATAAGAGAGATTCCATAATTTCCTGTAAGATTAAAGGCAAATGTGAAAACAACTGTAAGTAAAAGTTCAAATGGTTTTAGAATTAACTTAAAAAAACTTAACACTATATTCATTCACCTGCTCCAAGGAGTATATTTAGGTTTTCTGCTGCTGTTTTTCCTGCTCTTCCAAAGTTATAGAGATTTTTATTTCTAAAAGAGATGACTTTTTCTTCTGATTCTTTATCCATACCCTGGATTTTTTCTAATATTTTTACAACATTTTCAGGATTTCCTTCTAAATCAAAGGAAAGTTCTTTAGGTGTTTCTATTTCCCATGGAATAGTATTATAATCTTCCGCCTCATACCCTGAAACTGCTGCTTCAGAAGCTGCAAGTATTATTGGTTTTAAAAAGAGAAAAGCATAATCATATAGTATTCCGGAAAAATCTGTAATAAGAATATCAGAGTTTGTCATTGACATGAGAGCTGTCCTGTTATTATCAAAAGTAACTAATGGATTTGAATCATATTTTTCTTTTATTATATTCATTATCTCTTTATCTGATATTTCTGATTGAGGATGGGGGCGAAATATTAAAGATATCTTTTCTCTTACAAGAATATCAATTATTCCAGATCCATACAGCGTAAGTGAACTTCTGCTTCCCCATGTGGGAGCATATAAAACAGTAAACTCCTTTCTGTTTCTTTCTTGTGATCTCATTTTTTTTAACATATAGTCAAAATAAGTTACTCCTGTAGGATAAAACTTTTTCTCAGGCAGATTACGTTTTTTATCAAGATTACTTATTTCTTCCTGCTGAAATGGCCCAACTGTAAATATATCATCATAAAATGAAAGTGCATATTTTTCATAAAAGGCCACGCTTGTTGGTGCATGAAAAATATGTACATATCTATTTACA
>JAVBQS010000086.1:0-9335 GCA_031548835.1 Spirochaetia bacterium | reverse complement strand
AATTTTCCAAATTTTAATTTAAATGAAGCTTAATTATTGTTTGATTACTTTTTTTAAGCAGATTTAAGGAGAATTAATAATGTTTGAACAGTTTTCCGCATTTGGAGCAGGCTTTGCTCTTTTTATGAATGCTGAAGTATTACTATCTATTGTAGCCGGAGTTATTATAGGAATGATTATTGGAGCGCTCCCAGGGCTTACAGTTGTTATGGCAATTTCATTAGCATTGCCATTTACTTTCGCGCTTGGTCCTTTGGCTGCTATTTCCATGATTATTTCCATATATAAAGGCGGTATGTTTGGAGGTTCCATATCTGCAATTTTGATAGGAACTCCAGGAACACCATCTGCATCGGCAGATGTTGCAGACGGCTATCCTCTTTGTAAAAAAGGATATGCAAAAAAAGCTTTAGATATTGCGTTATACGCTTCTGTTTTGGCAGAGCTTGTAAGCAATACGCTTACTGTTTTAGTTACACTGCAAATTGCAAACCTTGCTCTTAAAATAGGGCCTGCTGAATATTTTGCAATAATTGCTTTTGCGCTTACCATAATAGCAGCAGTATCAGGCCATTCTATTTCTAAAGGACTTATAGCAGGCGGAATTGGAATGCTGGTAGCAACTGTTGGAATGGATTCTATGTACCATACAACAAGATTTGTTTTCGGCAATATCAATTTACTTGCAGGATTTGCGCTGGTGCCTGTTCTTGTAGGAGCATTTGCCATTCCTGAAATAATAGAACAGCTGAGGTCAAGAAAATTAAATCCCAAGCAGAGCAGCCTTGCAGATTCTGCTGTAGATTTTGATACCTCTAAATCAAAAAGTCTTACAAAAAAGGAGTTAAAACCTCTTATTAGGACAATTTTTGAAGGCTCATTAATAGGAGCAGTAATAGGTATTATTCCTGGTTTGGGAGCTGAAGTTTCAACCTGGGTTAGCTATGGAAGGGCAAAGAAAAGATCTAAGCATCCTGAAATGTTCGGCCACGGAGCTCTGGATGGGCTTGCAGCAGCAGAGTCAGGAAACAGCGGGTGCAGCGGGCCAAACATGATTCCATTGCTTACATTAGGTATTCCTGGAAGCACTTCAATGGCAATTTTACTTGCAGCGCTGATGATTCAGGGATTAAGGCCAGGCCCAATGCTTTTTAAGGAACATATGGATATTATTGCAGGAGTATTTATTGCTCTGCTTGCAGGAAATATTGCATTATTCTTTTTAGGTAAGATTCTTATAAAATACTCTTCTCTTATTATTAAAGTGCCAAAAGAATTTTTGTTTTCAAGTATATTTGTTTTATGTATATTTGGAAGTTATGCAATAAATAATAGTATGTTTGATGTATGGGTTTTACTTGCTTTTGGCGGAGTAGGCTTTTTAATGAAAAAATTTGATCTTCCGCTGCCTGCATTTATTATAGCTTTTATACTTTCAACTTTATTTGAAAATGGCATGAGAAGAGCTTTAATAGCTTTTGATGGAAATTTGATAACTATTGCAACAAGGCCAATTGTTGCTATCTTTCTGCTCTTAACTCTATTAGTTCTTGTAATGCTGATAAGAAAAAAGTTTATTGATATAGCAAAAGCTAAATAGTTTTTAACAAAAATATATTGCCTGATTTTGTTTAATATTCAGATTATCATTATTAAATCTAAAAATCAGGCAACTTTAAACCGCAAATAATATTAAAACTCTAAAAAATTTGACAAAAGTTAATTTAACAAGAGAACTATGTTTTTTAAAACCGAGGAATATCAAAGTGAATAAGATAAATTTAAAAAGTTTGCCGTGGCTTGAAACCATAATTATGGGAGGAGCCATAGTATTATCATATATAGGGCTTATATTAGTATCTGTTGTTTCTGAAACTGTTACATCAGAAGGAGCAGTAACACATGGAACAATTGTATTAGCGCTCTTTGCTTTTTTTATTATTAGCGTTGCAATAGCGCTTGTCTCTGTTATTGCAGGCATAGGAGGCGGAGTAATTTTTACACCTATTATGCTTGCTTTTACAGGGGTAGATAGTGTTGTTGTAAGAGGCACAGGTTTGATAGTTGCAATGTTTTCAGGATTAATATCAGCAGGTATTTTTACTAAAAAAGGCCTTGGCAATTATAAACTGTGTCTTGTAATGATGTTAAGCCAGAGTATAGGAGCACTTTTGGGAAGCATTCTTGCCATAAATGTTGCAGATTCTTTTGGGGCAACAGGGGAAGGTTTTCTAAGACTTTCGCTTGGAATTATCCTGGTATGTATTGCTATTTATTTTTATGTTGGGGGCAAAAAACTTGACTGGCCTGTTATAAAAAAGATAGACAAATTTACAGCAATGCTAAATCTTGGAATGTCATATTATGAAGAATCTGAAAAAGTTATAAAGCATTACCAGGTAACAAGAGTTGGATTAGGTATTGTTTTAATTTTTATCGTTGGCTTAATGGGCGGCTTTTTCGGAATGGGAGGAGGCTGGGCAATTACCCCTGTTTTAAATATGGGAATAGGTCTGCCTCTTAAAGTAGCTGTTGCAAATTCTGGAATAATACTTGGAATAGGAAGTTGTGTTTCTATTTGGCCTTATATATTTGCAGGAAGCTTAATACCTCTTTTTGTGCTGCCATGGCTTTCGGGACAGGTTATAGGCGGTTTTGCAGGATCGCATATTTTAGCAAAAATTAAAGTAAATATTGTAAGAATAATACTTATAGGAATTATGTTTTTTACAAGTTTTGGTTTAATAGCAAAAGCGTTTACAATGCTTGGTATTATTAAAACTGTTTCGCCAATATTTCAGTTAATTGTTTTTGGCGCAATAATGTGCTGGATATTTTATACAATAACAAAAAAAGGAAAAGTACCTGATGCTCCAAAACAGGAAAAAGAAAGTGAAATAAGTATTGAAAAAAATAACGAAGAAAAAGTCAAAGCAATTAAGATTCCCCATAGCCATATAATTTATTCTGAAATAGTCCACTGGGTAACAATAATCTCTTCTGTTTTGGCATTGTTTATCCCTATTTTTATTTTATTAAAACCGGATAATAATTTACTTAATCCGAATTTAATTTTGGGAGCAATATTTTCAGGCGCAAAAATATCAGAGATATGGGGAATGTCGTCAGCAGGAGTTTTCCCCGGAGCTCATTATGGCCTTACAAATTTGGGAATGGCAGATAGCTGGGCATTATTATCAATAAATATTGGCTGCAGTGTTGCAATATGGGCAATAATACCTGCAATATTATTTCAATTATTTAAAGAAAAAGATTATTTTTCAGCAATTTTAGGAATTGTTTTCACTTGTCTGGTTTTTTTCTCAATGATTGGTGTTTTAAATGTTCCTGCCTAAAAATTTTGTAAATTGATTTATTATTTATAGAAAAATTATTCTTGAATGAGAAAAAGTAATTAAAAAAGAGCTGACATTCTAAAATGCCAGCTCTTTTAAAATTTTAACAACTACAGATCAGGAAATAATTCCAATCTGCAATGTCAAATCAATAATCCTAAAACAGATCAAAGCATTCCGCCAAGATTTTTGAGAAAACTCATTCTTCTTTTTGCATCTGCTTCTGCTTCTGCAAAAAGTTTTTCTGCATCTTCAGGCGCTGTCTTAAACAGCGATGTATATCTTCTTTCACTTCTTATAAAATCTTGGAAACTTTCTTTTGGTTCTTTTGTTTCCCAGATAAATCTGCTTCCTGGTTCCAGGGTAGGGTTGTATCTGTAAAGAGGCCAGTAGCCACAGTCAACAGCACGTTTTTCTTCTGTCTGTGTTTTTGACATATCAATACCATGAGCAATACATGGAGCATAAGCTATAATTATTGAAGGGCCATTGTAGCTTTCAGCTTCTGTAAATGCTTTAATAGTCTGTGCCCTGTTTGCGCCCATTGATATTGATGCAACATATACATAGCCATAACTCATACACATAAATCCAAGGTTCTTTTTTGCAAGCCTTTTTCCTGCATTTGCAAAATTTGCAACAGCCCCAATAGGTGTTGATTTTGAAGCCTGCCCGCCTGTATTTGAATACACTTCTGTATCAAGAACAAGAATATTTACATTCTTTCCAGATGCAACAACATGATCAAGGCCGCCATATCCTATATCATACGCCCAGCCGTCGCCTCCGAAAATCCAGACACTCTTATCAATAAAATAATCTTTTAATTCAATAATTTTTCTAAGATCATCTTTTGTCTTGCCTGATGCTGCTTTATAAGCTGGTTCAAGTAACTGTGCAATCTGTCCCTGAAGTTTATGGGCTTCGCTATCTTTTTTATCCCAATTATCAATAGCTTTTTTAAGAGCTGAGGTAAGCTCCGGCGTTGTTCCATCTTTTAAAACATCATCAATTTTAAGCTTTAAAAGCCTTCTGTTATTATCAACAGCAAGCCTCATTCCAAAGCCAAATTCTGCATTATCTTCAAAGAGAGAGTTTGCCCATGCAGGGCCTCTTCCTTCATTATTTTTGCAATATGGAACTGTCGGAAATGTGCCTCCATATATAGATGAACATCCTGTTGCGTTAGCTATAAGCATGTTTTCGCCAAAAAGCTGTGTTGCAAGTTTTACATAAGGAGTTTCTCCGCAGCCTGCGCATGCTCCCGAGAATTCAAAAAGAGGCTGTTTGAATCCAAGCCCTTTAACATTTGTTTCTGATGTTCCGTCAAGCACGTTATTCGGCAGGTTATCGAAAAATTCAGCGCACTTTCTCATATTTGCTTCTCTCTCTTTTTCAAGTGTGCTGAACTCAAGCGCTTTTGCCTGATTTTTTCCAGGGCAGACATCAACACAGACACCGCATCCGGTACAATCTTCGATATAAACCTGTACTCTATATTCAAGCTTTCTTTCGTTTTTTGTATTTGAAATAATTGTCTCAAAATTGTTTGGTTTATCTTTGAGATCTTCAGGCGCAATCTGTTTTGCTCTTATTACAGCATGGGGACATGCCATAACACACTGGTTGCACTGAATACAATTTTCCTTAAGCCACTTTGGAACTCTTGGAGCAATACCTCTTTTTTCAAGTTTTGATGTTGCTGTTGGAATTGTTCCGTCAAAAGACATTTCAGATACAGGAATTGTATCTCCCTTCTGATGCATTATAGGCTTGATAATATTTACTGCAAATCTTGACTCATTGTCTCCAATAAGTTTTGGAGGTTTGTAAGATGTTGATATTGAAGATGGAACTTTAACTTCTTTAAGAGCTTCTGATGTTTTATCAACACAGTCCCAGTTCATTTTTACAATATCCTCGCCTTTCTTTATAAAAGTTTTCTTTATTGAAGTTTTTATAAGATCAATAGCTTCCTGCTCCGGCAATACGCCTGATATTTTAAAAAATGCAGCCTGCATTACAGTATTGATTTTGCCTCCAAGCCCTGAATCTTCTGCAATTTTAAGAGCATCGATATTATAGAATTTAACTTTTCTATTTATAATTATTTCCTGTTCTTTTTTTGATAGATGATTAAAAACTACAGAACTGTCATATTCTGAATTAAGAAGAAATGTTCCTCCCTCTTTTATTGCTCCAAGCATATCATATCTTCCAATATATGCAGGGTTGTGGCATGCAATAAAGTCTGCTTTCTCAATAAGGAAAGGCATATCTATATCGCTTTTTCCAAATCTAAGGTAAGAAGTTGTAATACCGCCGGATTTTTTTGAGTCATAGACAAAATATGCCTGGGCATTCATATCTGTATTTTCGCCAATAATTTTTATTGAATTTTTATTTGCTCCAACTGTTCCGTCAGAACCAAATCCCCAGAAAATACAGCTAATTACATCTTTTGGCACAACATCAATGTTGTCTGTTACAGGAATTGAAAGATTTGTAACATCATCTTCTATTCCAACTGTAAAATTGTGGGAAGCTTTTCCATCAAGATGATCAAACACTGCTTTAGCCATAGCAGGCGTAAATTCTTTGCTTGAAAGGCCATATCTTCCGCCAATAATTTTTATATTTTTACCATGAAGGGCGGTTGAAACATCTGTGAAAAGAGGCTCGCCAATAGCGCCTGGCTCTTTTGTTCTGTCAAGAACAGCTATTTTTTTACATGTAGCAGGAATTGCATCAATAAAAGCTTTTACAGAAAATGGCCTAAAAAGCCTTACTTTTACAAGGCCAACTTTTTTGCCCTGGGACACAAGTTTATTAACTACAAGTTCAATTGTGTCGCATGCAGAACCCATTGCAATAATAATTTTTTCCGCATCTTTAGCTCCAACATAGTCAAAGAGGTGATAAGCCCTGCCTGTAATTTTTTCAACCTTATCCATATATTCCTGTACAATTGCAGGAAGCTCGCTATAGTATTTATTTACTGTTTCTCTTCCCTGGAAATAGACATCAGGATTTTGCGCACCTACTTTTAATACAGGTTTATCAGGCCTTAACGCTCTTGCCCTAAATCTTTCAATATATTCCGGTTCGATAATTTTGTTTATGGTATCATAGGAAATTTCTTCAACTTTCATAATTTCATGAGAAGTTCTAAAACCATCAAAGAAATTAAGAAAAGGAATCTGCCCTTTTAATGTTGATAAGTGAGATACTAAAGCCAGATCCATTACTTCCTGAATTGAGTTGGCTGACATAAGAGCCCAGCCTGTATTTCTTACAGACATTACATCAGAGTGGTCTCCAAAAATAGAGAGCGATTGCGCTGCTAGCGATCTTGCTGATACATGAAAAACTGTTGGAAGCATTTCTCCTGCAATTTTGTGCATATTTGGAATCATAAGCAGCAATCCTTGAGATGCTGTAAATGTTGTTGTTAAAGCGCCGCCTGTAAGAGAGCCGTGAACTGCTCCGGCTGCTCCTGCTTCTGACTGCATTTCTATTACATCAACTGTTTTTCCAAACGCGTTTTTTCTTCCAATAGATGCCCATGAATCTGCATATTCCCCCATAGTGGAAGAGGGTGTTATAGGATAAATCGCTGCTACTTCACTAAATGCATAAGCAACGTGAGCTGCTGCGGCATTACCATCAATAGTAACTTTTTTCTTTTCAGCCATTAATGTTTTCCTTATTTTTTAGAATATTTTAATTTATTATCATCCATTATAGTTTGAATATAAGTAAATGACAATAGCAAGAATTCTTGTTATGGTTATGGATATTAACTTTTTCATGAAAAATAATAATGATGTTGATTAGAAAATGTATGCACTATTAATCATTATATAAATATTGGAAATAAAAATTTCAAAAAAATGATTTTTATTATAGCTATTTGGTAATTAAATAATGCAGGTTTTTGCTATCTCATAAAATAAGAAGTTGATAATTATATTATTTCTAAAACGCCAGTATAAAAAATAGATACTATTTTTTGAATTTTTTTTATAAAATTAAACTGTTTTATAAATTTTATCTGCATAATTTTCTATTTACTAAATTTTAGAATATTTATCTAATTTTATAACATAGTTTTTATAAATTTTTGTAGCAACAATCAGGAAATATGCTTTAATATATAAAACTAAAGGAGAATCTAACTGTGATGAAAAAACATGTATTTTTAATTATTGCTTTGTGTTTTATTACATTATTCATGATTGGCTGTAAGAAAAGCGAGTCAAAAGATAAAACAAATCTTATTCTTGCAACAGGAGGCACATCTGGAACCTACTATCCCTATGGAGGAGCTCTTGCCCAAATTTTTAATTCAAATATTGAAGGAATGAATGTTACAGCTCAGGCTACTGGAGCTTCAAAAGAAAATATAAGACTTGTTGGAAAAGGAGAAGCAGAACTGGCTATTGTTCAGAATGATGTTATGGATTATGCAATGAATGGGATTGAACTTTTTGATGGAGAAAAAATAGACACATTTTCAACAATTGCAACTCTTTATCCTGAAATTATCCAGATTGTTGTTGCTAAAGATAGTAAAATAAAATCAATTGCAGATATGAAAGGGAAAAATGTTTCTGTCGGCGATGCAGGAAGCGGTGTTGAAGCTAATGCAAAACAAATTCTGGAAGCTTATGGTCTTACTTTTAATGATATTAATGCAAGAAGGCTTTCTTTTAAAGAATCAGGCGCTGCATTAAAAGATAAACAGATAGAAGCTTTTTTTGTAACAGCAGGCATTCCAAATGCAGCAATTCAGGAAATTGCAACAATTGGAGGAGTCGAGCTTATTTCTATTGATGATGAAGCAATGCAGAAACTTACAGAAAAATATAAATTCTATACCTCATATACAATAGCTAAAGAAGTTTATAATGGTATGGCAAATGATGCAAAGACAGTTGCTGTTAAAGCTACTCTTATTGTTAATAATAAAGTTTCTGAAAAAACAGTATATAATATTACAAAAACACTTTTTGAAAAACAGTATGCATTAGCCCAGGCTCATGCAAAAGGACATGAACTTTCAGTAGAAGAAGCTGTTCTTGGTGTTTCTGTTCCTTTTCATGCAGGCGCTGAAAAATATTTTAAAGAAGCAGGTGTTATAAAATAAAAACCTTTTGCAAAAATTTAAAACTTAAAAAGAATAAAATTTTAAGATTTATCACCCTGGCACCAAAAAGTGTGTCAGGGATTATTTTAATCATAATATTTCTGTTTTCTTTTTTATTTTTTAAACCATTAAAAAAATATTTTATCATTGAAACTGCAAAAGAGGGCAGAATATTATTTATACATAATTATGAACCAGAAATGAATTTTGGTGTCTCTTATATTCATTCTGTAAATAAGAGTAAAATTATTGATTATTTTTTTTTAGGAAATAACAATGCTGTTTATCTTTCATACAGTCTATTTTCTTCCTTTGGAGCAGGTGTAAGTTCTTATCCTGATGAAAGCCAAAAGCCTTTTTCTTTTGAAAAAGATTTTATAAAGTATGAAGAGATAAACCGTATTATTGATGATTTTATTATTTTTATTGGGACAGAGGCTGAGCATACTCTTCTGATTTCTTCAAGAGAGATAAAGCTGAATAAACTGGCAGCGCCAATGACAAATATCAGAATTCGTGCGGGGAAGTTATCTCTTGTTAAAATTCTTTTTAATTCAACTAAGTGGAGTAGAGCATTATGAAAAATAAAGAAGAACTGGACAACACTGAAAAACACATTGACATAGATCATATTCTTTCTAAAGTTGATAAAGAATCAGGATACCGCAGGCTTACAGGATATTTTCATATTGGAGTCTCTGTTATTGCAATAGCTTTTTCTGTCTTTCAATTATGGACAGCTTCTTTTGGCCTTCTTCCTGCACAGATTCAGAGATCAGTACATCTTTCTTTTGTTTTACTGCTTGTCTTTCTCTTATATCCTTTTTTCA
>JAVBQS010000154.1:0-17607 GCA_031548835.1 Spirochaetia bacterium | reverse complement strand
CATAGAATTGCAATGAACAATCCTGTTTCTTATTGCAGCACCGCCTTTTATACCTCTTATATAAGAACAGAGATGTTTTTTCATCTCTTTTACTGCAATTTCAGCGCCAATATATTTTTCAGAAAGTTCAAGATGCTTTATTGCAGAATTAATCTTTTCAGCCAGACTTATTTCAGGAAGGATGCCTTTTTCTGCAAGATATTTTACTTCTTTAAATATCTGCGGCCTCCCGACAGCTCCGCGCGCAATCATTACTCCATCGCAGCCTGTCTCTTTAAGCATATTAAGACAGTCGATTGGTTCAAAAAGATCGCCGGAACCTATAACAGGAACATCAACAGAATTTTTTAATTCTTTAATTTTACTCCAGTCAGATTTTCCTGCATAACCTTGAGTTTTTGTTCTTGGATGAAGAGTAACCATAGCAGCACCATTTTTAACAGCAATCTCTGCTGTTTTCATAAAAGTTATATTATCAGAATCCCATCCTGAACGCAGTTTTACAGTTATTGGTATATCTGTAGCTTCTGTTAAAGCTTTTACAATTTTACCTATTTGATCCGGGTTTTTCATAAGAGCAGAACCTGCGCCTGCTTTTATAATTTTTGGAACAGGGCAGCCGCAGTTAAGATCAATAAGAAGCGGTTTAAAATCAGCAATATCTTTGAGGGAAATAACAGCGCTTTCCCAAGATGAACAGAATATCTGGACAGCATATTCTGTCTCATTTTCTGCCCGATAAAGGATTTTTTTTGTTTTAAAACTTTTTCTTACAAGAGCTTCGCTTGAAACCATTTCTGTATAACAGAGATTGCTTCCATATGATGTGCACATATGCCTGAAAGCAGCATCTGTAAATCCTGCCATTGGCGCAAGAAACAGGTTCCCGGAAATTGTTATCTGTGTCCGGGGACCTATTTTAATTGGGTGGAGTAAATCTTCAATTTTTTTCATAAATCTTTAGGGAACAGCTAATTTAAGATTTAACCAAGCTATTATTCTTGTATACCAAAGAAATCAAGGCTGTTTTTATAAAGAATATCTGCAGTCTCTTCCATATCAAGATTTCTTAATTCTGCAATAAACTGTGCGGTTGAGTGTATATAGGCAGGCTTATTTCTTTTTCCTTTATATTCAGACGGCACCATAAAGGGACTTTCTGTTTCAATAAGCATTCTTTCGATAGGCATATTTTTTGCAGTATCATGAAGATTTTTTGCATTTCTATAAGTAACATTTCCTGCAAAAGAGATAAAAAGGTTTAGATCAAGCGCTTTTTGCGCATATTCCCAATCTTCAGAAAAACAGTGCAGTATTCCACCTTTTGGAGGCAGTTTTTGCTTTAATATATCAAAAACATCATTTCCTGCTTCCCTGTTATGAATAATTACAGGAAGATTATACTGTTGTGCCATTTCAAGCTGTTTAATAAATAATTCTATTTGTGATTTTTTATCACCAAACTTCCGATAATAATCTAGACCGATTTCTCCAATAGCAATTACACGGTCATATTTAGTCCCCTGGTCTATTTTCTGTTCCCAATCTTTGCCGGGGTGAGCAACTTCAGAAGGGGAGACACCTACACTATGATAGATATTGGCGGCAGTTTTAAGATTGTCATAAACAATGAAAAAGTCATGAAGGCTGTTGCATATGCTCACAATATGCTCCACTTTTTCGTGTCTTGCTTCCTGGATAATAATAAGCTGTTCAATAGGGTCTTCATTGATAAGCCCTATATGAGCATGAGTATCAAAAAATTTCATAATTCACCACTTTTAATTGATTTTTATAATAATGAAACAGACTTTTTGTTAAAAAGAATAGCACGAACTATACCAGAGGTCAACATTTATTTGACAAATATTACCCTACATGCTATTCTCACCATAAAAGCAGGAGAAAATAGTGTCCCCATTAAGCAGCTATAAGAGAGCCGAAGAAAAATTTGTTGGAAAAATAACTAAATCAATAAGCTCATTAGTGATAAAAATATCACAGGCATTTAATAATATGGTAAATGCTGGCAAGCAACGTTTTACTGTAATGCTTATACCCCACTCTGAAAAGAAAATATTTAACTTCAGGATATCTGTTTTTTCTCTTATTGTAATAGTTTTCTTAATAGGATGTATGCTTACCTCTTTTGTAATATTTACAACACAATTCAAAGGAATGTCGGGACTGCTTAAATCACGCTCAGAGAATCTTGAAAAGAAAGAGACAGATCTTGAAATAATCAGGGATCAGATTGCAGAGCTTAAGAGTGTATCAAAAGTTTTTGAAGCATCTCTTGTAAAAACTCTTGGAACACTTGGAGTAAATAATACATCTTCCAGTGTTGTAAAAGCTCAAAACAGCGATTTTGTCTCATCTTTTTCACATAACAATTCACAGGAAGAAGTTCTTATCCGTGAACTTGAAGATTTAAGAAGTTTAAGTGCATTTCTTAGAGAATCTGTAGAATCATTTGATGAAATAAGAGAGCTTCTTGTTGCGCAGGGCGATCTTCTTGTTGACCTGCCAAGCCTGTGGCCGCTTAAAAATGTAAGAGGCAGGATTACAAACTATTTTGGGCCTGAAATCCATCCATTTACAAAGCAGTGGTATCTTCATAAAGGTATAGATCTTGCATACCAGCAGGGAACACCTATTGTTTCTACTGCAAACGGAAAAGTTATTGAAAAAGGATATGAAGCTACAGGCTTTGGAAATTATATCCTTATAAGACATAAATATGGATTTTTTACAAAATATGCCCATATGGATAAAGTATATGTCCGGGAAGGCGAAACTGTAAGCCAGGGACAGGTTGTCGGAACTATGGGCAATACAGGACTTTCTACTGCGCCCCATTTACATTACGAAGTAAGAATTGGTTCTCAAGTTGTTGACCCCGAAAGATATCTTAATATAAAAAACAGGCCTGGTAAGTGATCCGATATTTGATTGGAGAAGGCAGGAATTTCTAATGAGTAATAGTTTTGTTGAAGATGGGGCATTTGTTAACTCCATTGTTGGCGAAGGAACCAGACTTAATGGAGAGCTTGATTTAAACGGGCTTTTAAGAATAGACGGCGATTTTACTGGAACAATAAAAACAAACGGAAAAGTGCTTATAGGTAAAAACGGCAGGGCAAAATGCACAATAACAGCAAGCACTGTTGTGGTAGGCGGCGCTGTAAGGGGAAATATCTATTCTTCAGAAAAAGTAATAATACTTTCTTCAGGAATAATGATTGGAAATATCTATACGCCAAGGCTGATTGTCGAAGAAGGTGTAATTCTTGATGGTAATTGTACAATAAAAAGCAATTATACAGAGAATATTGACCTGGTAAAAGAGAATGAAAGCAAGGCTGCTTCAGATAATAAAACAGCTTTGGAAAAAGATGAACAAAAAATAGAAAATTCTAATTATCAGGCAGAATACAAAGCAGAACAGAGTGAAAAAAGTTCTCAATATGAGAATATATCCAGGAGCAGTTTTTTATAAAACCAAAGGAATTATCTGCTTCCTTACATATGTTCCAAAAATATTAAAAGTAATTATCAGATGGAAAGAATTGATTTAACAGGAAGTTCTCCCAATTTAAAAAATGATAAAGGAAAAAAAGTCGGGAGAAAATCCGGAAACTTTATATCTGGTATTTTTAACACATCCCAGGCCGCTGAAGCAAATACAACAGAAACAGATTTTTCTTTTTACCTCTCTTCTGTCTATGATGAAAATATTTCTCTTGAAACTCTGCTTGATGATGTGCACTCAAGCGGAGAAAAACTTGTTGAAAAGCCTTTTATTTCAAATGTTAAAGAGTATAAACAGGCAGTAAGGCGCTTTTTGGCTTATGTTGTAAAAAATACTTTTTCGGCAGAAACTGAAATAGAGAAAAAAAAATATATAAAAAATGGCCTTCCATTTGTTGATGAAAAAAAATGGACAAATATTAAAATAGTTGATGAAAAACTTGAAAAATTGGCTCTTTATATAATTCAGAATCAGCGGGGGCAATTGACTATTCTAAAAAAAATTGAAGAAATAGAAGGTATTCTTGTAGATTTAATGAGATAATAGTGAAACATCCCTGTGGGATAGCATAGCGTACCCCGGAGGTTTGACATAGAATTTATATCTGTTCCATTGATTTATACGGGGGAGCGTAGCGTATCCCATAGATTTAATATAGATTTATATATGTTTGACAAATTTATATGGGATTGCGATAGTGTATCCATCACATATTTAACCATGCAAATTTTGGACAATAGTTCATAAATTTAGCAAATAGAAATTGCGCTGGATGCAAGCTACCCCGTAGATTTAATATAGATTTATATCTGTTCCATAAATTTATACGGGATCGTGAATTATTTATGGATTGTGCATTGCGCATAAGTATTTTTAAAATATAAATAGCGCTTTAAACATTTAGGCCTGCAATACACTGCCTAATATAAAAAGCGGCAATAAAAACATAAATCATATAAATTATGGTGGTTTAGATGAATGATGATATTATAGATGATGAAATATTTAAAGAAGATATTATTGAAGAAGCAGATCAAGATATAGAACTGCCTGATCTTCCTGAAAAACTTATAAAAGTTAAATTTATTCACTCAAATGAAACAGAATTTTGCGAATATCCGCAGGATTTTAATGTTTCACATAAAGATTATGTAGTTGCAACCGGCAAGTATGGCAAAGATCTTGCAACAGTTCTTGGCGGATACCTCCTGAGTACAGAAAAGGAAAAAATAAAAGGAATAAAATCTGTCCAGACAATAATCAGAAAAGCAACTGATGCTGATATGGAAAAATATAAACAAAACAGCGAAAAAGCAGCAGAAGCTTTCCGCATTTGCAGGGAAAAGATTCACAATCATAAACTTGATATGAAGCTTATTTCTGCCCACTATCTTCTTGAAGAACCAAAAGTGCTTTTCTTTTTTACAGCTGATACACGGGTTGATTTCAGGGAGCTTGTAAAAGATCTTGTATCTGTATTTAGAATAAGAATAGAACTTAGGCAGATAGGTGTACGGGATGAGTCCCGCGTTATAGGCGGTATGGGAGTGTGCGGCAGGGATTTTTGCTGCCACGGACTTACAGACAAACTTAATCCTGTATCAATAAAAATGGCAAAAGATCAAAATCTTTCCCTAAATTCAATGAAAATATCAGGCCCATGCGGAAGGCTTTTATGCTGCCTTTCTTATGAATGTGAATTTTATCAGGAAGAAAGAAAAAAATTTCCTGTCGAAGGAATGCGTATATTTTCCGACCAAGGAACCTTCAAAGTTATAGAAATAAATATTCTTACAAAAACTATAAAACTTGAAGGCCCTGATGCAAATATTATTAATGCAAATTTAACCCAGTTTGAATTTGACCCAAAAAGATCATCATGGCGTTACAGGGCTTAAAAAAATAAAACTAATTCTATTCTAATAGTAAAAGGTTGGTTCTCATCTTGCAGCAAGTGCCGGAATCTGCAATAATTGGCAGAAATATGGTTCTAGGCTTTTGCCGGAATAACAGGCACAGAAATATAAATTAAAATGCCTGTATAACAAGGTTGGGGTGTTAGGATGATAAATTGGGATGAATGGATGGCAGACTGGAATGTCTGTTTGACAAGTAAGCATGCTGATACGGCAGATTGGAATGAATGGATGACAGACTGGAATTTCTGCATAGCAAATCAAGGCGCTGATATGGCAGATTGGGATAATTGGATGACAGACTGGAATGCCTGCATGGCCAGCAAATATAATGAGATGATGGATTGATTCTATAAAACTGTACTGCTTCGCTTGGCAGCTAGAGTAATTAGTTAAGATTTAAAATGACTGGCTTCAATAATTTTTTCTTTTTTAACAACATACCAGCATAAGTATACAATCTATACCTTGGCACTTAGTATTATAGAGTGAAATTTAGACTAATCAGTTTTAGTAATATATTTTAGTAGCAGAGCTGTACTGCTCCACTTCGTTCCGCTTGGCCGCTAGTTCTACAGTCTAAAATTTGAAGCAACTGGCTTCAGTAATATATTTTTTAGCAACAGAGCTGCACTGGTATACCTTGACACCTTGGGCTGATGTGATTATATTCATTATTAAACAGTTAATATTGTGTTTTAACCCTTGATTGGAGGAAAAAATGGGACAAGTAAGTAAGAATGCCCGAACAGCATCAAGTACTCATAAATTTTTCTGTACTTGCGGCGGCGAAGTTAAAATGAAAACAATTTTCTCTGCAGGCAAAAAAAAGAATTATGCTCAATGCGAAAAATGCAAAAGACAGGAAAGAAAACCAAGCGAATTTAAATAAGAGAGAATTGCAATAAAATTACAACCAGGTTAACTCCTGTTGTAATAAAATTGCATATATAATCCTATTGACTATAGATTTTTTATTTGATACGTTCATAAATCTAACATAATTTAAGGAGTAGTCCATTGGCTGAGAAAGGATCTGCAGCAAAAAGACATAGACAAAGTCTCAGAAGAAGAATGAGAAATAGAATGGCTGTAAGCGAAGTAAAGACCAGCGTAAAAAGCTTTATAAGCGCAGTAGATGCAAAAAATAAAGAAGAAGCTGAAAAAGCTTTCAGGCTTGTTGTAAAAAAAATTGATACTGCTGCCGGTAAAGGTATTTTACACAGAAATACAGTTGCAAGAAAAAAATCAAGACTTGCGAAAATGCTTAACAGGCTTAATAATAAAAATTCTTAATTCCCAATATCAAAAAGTAATTTTACTTAGTTTCGCGAAAGCGGGAAGCAGAGTTATCCTGTATAGTTTTTAAATATAGGAAAGGGAATGAGTGTTTCCAAACTGACAAAAGCTGAAATTATCGAAAATATATATGAACAGACTGGTTTCAACAAAAAAGATATCCATGTAATTATGGATACTATTTTTGAAGAAATCAAAACAGCATTATTAAAAGATGATATTGTAGAACTCAGAGGGTTTGGCACATTTGAAATACGAACCCGAAAAGGAAGAGAAAAAGCGCATAACCCTAAAACAGGGGAAATAGTCGCAGTCAGTTCTCATGGGGTGGCTGTCTTCAGGCCGGGAAAGGAACTGAAAAACAGTGTCTGGAAAATCAGGAAATAAAAAAGAACAGCTCAGGCAAGATAGCCGGCAAATATCTGAAAAGAAAATACCCCGATTTTTAACTGATATTAGTCTCTTATTGCTTTCTGCAATAATGTTTTCTTTTTCTTTTCCATCATTTATAAACACTACAGGCTTTCCTCTGCTGGCATATTTTGCCCTCTTTCCTGCCTTTATTGTTACATACAGAATGAAATGGATTGCCTCTCCATTTTACGGGCTTTTGCTTGGCCTTATTTCCTATGCTATTTTTAACTATTGGCTCTCAAGTTTTCATCCTTTTACAATATTTATAGTACCTCTTCTCTATGCAGCATACTATTTTATTCTTTTTCCTGTTCTTAAAATATCAGATACTCTGTTTATACGCAGAAGTTATATAATCAATTCAATAATATGGGTTGGTTATGAATATTTAAGAACAAAAGGATTTTTAGGATATTCCTATGGAATAATAGGCTATACCCAATACCTGTTTCCTCCGCTTGTAAGGCTTTCATCTTTAACAGGAATATGGGGTATCTCTCTGCTTGTAATTTTCCCTTCTGCTTTTTTAGGCTATGTATTTAAAGATGGTTTTAAAAACTGGCTGGATAAACTAAAAAAAACAGTTTTAGAAGAAAAAACTGTGCTTATAACATATTGTTTAATTTTTATAGCAGTTATCTCTTATGGTCTTTTTAACACTGTTGATATATCAAAATTAAAAACCTGGAAAGTCTCTTTAATCCAGCACAATATTGACCCATGGCAGGGCGGCTATCCTACATACAGGGAATCTCTCTCCCGGCTTAAAACATTAAGCGAACAAGCAGCTAAAGACTCTCCTGATATAATAATATGGTCGGAAACATCTTTTGTCCCTGCAATTGACTGGCATATAAAATACAGAAGAGACCCTAAAATATATGAACTTGTAAAAGAGCTAAAAGATTTTATTGCAGCACAATCAATTCCATATCTTATTGGAAATGATGAAGGCGTTCTTGTAAAAGATGAAAAAGGGGAAGATATAAGAATAGATTATAATGCTGCCCTGCTTTTTGCAGGAGGAGAGTTAAAAGAAGCATACAGAAAAACCCATCTTGTTCCTTTTACTGAGCACTTTCCATATAAAAAACAGTTTCCGCTAATATATAAACTTCTTGTAGAAGGAGATACCCACTTTTGGGAAAAAGGCAAAGATTTTACCATATTTGAACTTGATGGAATAAAATTTTCAACGCCAATCTGTTTTGAAGATACATTTGGTTATATATCAAGAGAATTTGTAAAAAGAGGAGCAGATGTTATTGTTAATATGACAAATGACTCCTGGTCAGGCTCTGTTGCTTCAGAAGTCCAGCACATGATGCATGCAGTATTCAGGGCAGCTGAAAATCAGCGCAGTGTGGTAAGAAGCACTAATGGCGGAATTACATGCATTATTGACCCAAATGGGAAAATAGTAAGCAGGATTGAGCCTTTTATAGAAAGCTTTCTTACAGGAGATGTTCCTTTAAATAAAAATAGTTCCACTCTATATACAAAGATTGGAGATATTCCCGGAATAATATGTGTAATTTTTTCACTATTTATTATTTTAGCAAAATTAATTACAGACAAAATCAGCTATTTTAAAAAAAAGACATAATAGAGTAATGCTGATTTATTCTCAATTGAATAAATCAGCCGGTTCTTAAAGTAAAAATTGCATTTTTTAATAATTCATTGACAACCAAATCCAACTATAAGAGAATATTTATTAGATAGATGTAGCGCTATCTAATAAAGACATAGGTGGAAATTATGATCACGACAGCTATGAAAAAAAGAGTACTAATTGCAGACGATGAAAGTGTTAATAGAGATTTTTTTGAAATAATGCTTGGAAAACTGGATTTTATTGTTGATAAAGCAGAAGATGGCGAACAGACATTGGAACTTATAAAAGAAAAGAAACCAGATATAGTTATTATCGATGACATGCTTCCTGTTATGACAGGCTGGCAGGTTGTTAAAACAGTAAAAAAAGATGCATCTTATAGCGATTATGCAGATACACCTATGATTATGCTTTCTGATATGGCAGATCCTCAGGCTATAGTTGAAGGATTTGATATTGGAGTTGATGATTATATAAGAAAACCTTTTAGTTTTGCTGTAGTATATGCAAGAATAAGGGCAGCTCTAAAAAACAGGGATCTTATGTATAAAAAGGCGCAAGGAGAAAAAGCTCTTTCTCTTGTAGAATCATTAAGCCATACTGTTTTATTTATTGCAGAACATTTAGTATCACCTGTAGGAAGACTGAAATCTGCTATTGACGAATTCAGTAAAAATGATAATATAGATAAAGATACATTTATTCCGCTAATTAATGAGAATATAGATAAAATTGTTGCAGTAATGTCCAGTATTTCCGACCGGATAACAGAAATAAAAAAGAACCAGACTGATTTCGGCGATATGAATGTGGATATTTTGGATCTTGAGGTAAAATACAGAAAGAATTTGAAAAATTTGCAAACAAGAGGACAGATTTAATGATTACAGCAGAGAAGCTTAAAGCTGTAGAGCTTTTTACAGAAGGCAGAAAATTTTACAAAATGATGCAGTTTGCCGAAGCTTCTGAATTTTTCAAAAAAGCGCTTGAAGTTTTTCCTGATGATGGTCCATCAAAAGTATATTTAGACAGATGTATATATTATATAGATAATCCGCCTCCTCCTGACTGGGATGGAGTATATGTAATGAAAACCAAGTAAGTGAAGCAGGTAACGTATGACTAAAAACAGTGATATCAAGGGAAAAGAAAAAATAAGCACTACATTAGGAAAAGAAACTGTATTTAAGGGAAAAATGAAATTTTCAGAATCACTAAAAATAGATGGTAATTTTGAAGGAGATATTGAATCTCCGGGATTTCTATATATCGAAGATGGGGCAATTGTAAAAGCAGACATAAAAGTGCGCGCTGTTGTTGTAGGAGGCATAGTAAGAGGCAATATAGATGCTTCTGAAAAACTTGAAATGCTTTCTACCGGCCAGGTTTTTGGAAATATAAGAACATCAAGGCTACGCATTGCAGACGGCGTTGTTTTTGAAGGCAAATGCGAAATGATAAAAAGCGATTCAGAGGTTGATGTTTTTTCCGAAGGTGTTGAAATTTTAAAGGAAAAAGTAAAAACTTTTTAATATTTAATTTTTAATGATTGTTTGTAAAAAGATAAGGTTTTTTATTATTGCGCCGGAATTTCTCAAATCTATATGTGAACAGAAAAAAACACCTGATCTTGATTATAAAATAATTGCTGATAACTGTGATTTAGTTCTTGAACTTTATTCAAAAGAAGAAGAAAATATAGATAGATTTATATTTTCTCTTCCAGAAGATTTAATGTTTTTTCATTCTTCTTCTATCGATCTTTCTATAATAGACATAACGTCAGAAATACTTAAAAGAAATAAAGCCAAACTTGTTGTTGTTGAATCGTGTACCGGCGGCCTGATTTCAAAAATTATTACAGATAAGGCAGGAAGTTCTGAATATTTTTGGGGCGGATTCATAACCTATGATAATAAAGCAAAAGAGTTTCTTGGAGTTTCTGCTTCTGTAATAGAGAAGTATGGAGCTGTTTCTGAAGAAACTGTAACCAGCATGGCTGCGAAAGGACTTGAAAAATCCGGAGCAGATATATGCGCGGCAGTATCAGGCATAGCAGGGCCTGACGGAGGTACGCTTGAAAAACCTGTGGGAACTGTCTGGATTGCTGTAAAAAAAGATATTCCAAAAACTTTTTTATTTCTGTTTTCAGGATCAAGAAAAGAAATAAGAAATAAAGCTGCGCAGGCAGCTCTGCTAATTGTTTATAAAGAATTATTAAATAACGGAGGGGTTGACAGTACTATATTTGAACATTATATTTAATTTTGTTAAAGCATGATTAAAAATTGAAAAAGTATTAAATAAAGTTCAAAAAATAAAACCCTGCAAAAAATAAAATAAAGTAATAGCTAAAAAATAGTGAAACTTGAGGTTTTGTATCAAACCCGCATCTTTTAAAAAATAGACTAAAAATAGAGGAGAATTGGCCCTTCTATGTTGGATTTTGAAGAGAAAAATGAGGAGCAGATTCCTGTTTCTGACAGGAATGAAGATACTCCTGTTACTACACCAGCAGATACTGCAATAAAACGGATGAGAAAGAAAAAAATCAGAGTAGAACTTATTAAAGAAGGAGGAAGTCCTTTGGAAGAAGAAAAGATAAGAAAAACTGTAAAAAAAGTAGTTGCTGTAAAAGAAAAAAATGAAGAGCAGCTTCCTGTTCAGGAAGAGCCGACTTACACCGAAGACCAATCTGATGAAGATATATCAAATGCAATATTTACCAAGCTTACAAATAAAAATAAATCTTCTAATGGAAACTCAAATGGCGACGGCGATGAAGAAAAAAGCAAACTAAGCATTAATGATCTTACAAGAATGAGTTTGCCTGATCTCAGAGAATTTGCCATACAGATAGGTGCCACACATGAAAATATAGGAAGCCTTAGAAAACAGGAACTTATATTTAATATTCTTAAAGCACATACAGCAAAAAATGGAATAATACATGCTTATGGCTCTCTTGAAATATTGCCTGACGGCTATGGTTTTTTAAGATCTCCCCAGAACAGCTATCTTCCTGGAGCTGACGATATCTATATATCGCCTTCCCAGATAAGGCTTTTTAATTTAAGAACAGGAGACACTGTTGCAGGCCATATAAGAACTCCACGCGAAGGAGAAAGATTTTTTGCAATGCTCAGGGTTGAAAAAGTCAATTATGATGACCCTTCGGTTGCACAGACAAGAGTTCCATTTGACAACCTTACTCCGCTTTATCCTAATGAAAGAATAAATATGGAAACTGCGGACGGCGATCCTACAACAAGAATGATTAACCTTTTTTGCCCAATTGGAAAAGGCCAGCGCGGTTTAATTGTTGCTCCTCCAAGAACAGGTAAAACAATAATACTTCAGAGAATAGCAAATGCTATTACAGAAAATCATCCTGAGGTTCATCTTATTGTACTTTTAATTGATGAGCGGCCTGAAGAAGTTACAGACATGCGGCGCAATGTAAAAGGCGAAGTAATATCATCAACTTTTGATGAACAGGCGACAAGGCATGTCCAGGTTGCTGAAATGGTTATTGAGAAAGCAAAAAGGCTTGTGGAACATAAAAAAGATGTAGTAATTCTTCTTGATTCAATAACAAGGCTTGCAAGAGCATATAATCAGACAGTCCCGACTTCAGGAAAAATACTTTCAGGAGGTGTTGATTCAAATGCACTCCATAAACCAAAAAGATTTTTTGGAGCAGCCAGAAATATTGAAAATGGCGGAAGCCTTACAATTGTTGCTACTGCGCTTATTGAAACAGGCAGCAGAATGGATGAGGTTATCTTTGAGGAATTCAAAGGAACCGGCAACATGGAAATGCAGCTTGACAGAAAAATTGCAGACAGAAGGCTCTATCCTGCCATAAATATAAAGAGGTCAGGAACAAGGAAAGAAGAACTTCTCTTAACAGACGAAGAATTAAATAAAATGTGGGTATTGAGAAAAGTTATCAATCCTATGGAAGATATTGAAATTATTGAGTTATTAGTTGACAGAATGCGTAAAACAAAGAATAATGAGGCATTCCTAAAATCTATGAATACTACAGGCTCTGGTGATATTCCAGGCTGATCGGAGGATATATATGAAAAAAGATATTCATCCAGAATATGTTGAAACAAAAATAACCTGTGCTTGCGGAAATGTTATTGAAACAAAATCAACAGTAAAAGACCTTCATGTTGAAATATGTTCTGCTTGCCATCCATTTTTTACAGGAAAAGAAAAACTTGTTGATACTGCTGGTAGAGTTGAAAGATTTAATAAAAAATATGGTGTGGGAAAAGGTCAAAAATAAGTATTATTAAGTAATACATCTACATGAAACACGCTGGAAACAGCGTGTTTTTTTATCATGCCAGAAAAGCTGCGGATATTTGTTGTCCAATCCCGCAATATTATATTTTGACAATATATAAAATTAGAAATATCTCCAAAATGTCAGATTTCTCAAATACTTTTTTTGGTTGCATATTAAGCCAAATTCATATATTATTTGTATAAATGGAAAAAATCATATCTCTTCATAGGGATGAATATGCTTCTGACCCGGAAGTTATTGTTGAAGCGCCGGGAGCTTTGACAATTATGGGAAATCATGTTGATTCTGATGATGGATTTATGATTCGGGCAGCCCTTGATATGAAAATTTCTGTTTCAATATCAAGACGGAAAGATAATTCCTTACGTTTTTATGCAGTTGATTTTGCAGAAAGAAAAAGAACCTCAGCAATTAATATAAAATACAAGAGAGAAGACAGATGGGCCAACTATATAAAAAGCGTTCTTTTTTCAATAGAAAACGCAGGTTTTGCATTTAAAGGACTGGATATTACTGTAGCAGGTAACATTCCGCAGGGTGTTGGGCTTGCTTCATCATCTGCAATGGAAGCTGCTGTTGTTCTTGCATTATCCAAATTATATAACCTTAATTTCCCAAAAGAAGAAATTATAAAAATAATATATAACGGCGAAGAAAAATTTCTTAATTCAAGCAAGGCTCCTTCAGGAATTTATGCATCTCTTTTTGGAAAAAAAGATAATCTTTTATATATAGATCTCCGCTATGCTTCTGTAGAATATCTTCCTTTTATTTCAAAAGATACAAGTTTCGTTATCACCCTTTCTAATGTTCCATCAATACAGATAGAAAAGGAAATTGAAGACAGGCGTAAAGATATTAATAAATGTGTTGAAAAACTGAATTCTATAAAACATGGAACTTCGCTGCGTGATTATAGTAAAAATGATATTACAACAGGCATAGGCGTTCTCCCTGAGCAGACAAGAAGAAGATGTATTCATATTATAGATGAAATTGCAAGAACAGAAGAAGCAAAAGCAGCTATTAAAAAAAGTGATATGGCAACACTTGGAAAACTTATGAACAGGTCTCATGAAAGCCTTAGGGATAATTTTGAAGTTTCATGTCCTGAAATTGACTGGCTTGTTAAAAGGGCACAGGAAATTGACGGTGTTTATGGCTCAAAAATTACAGGAACAGGATTTGGCGGCTGTACGCTTACATTGCTTAAAAACTCATCAATAGACCGTTACCGTGAAAGGCTTGATGAATATGAAAGAATTTTCGGATTTAAGGCAGATATGATAAACTGCAATATGTCATCTGGCGCAAAAGTTATTTATCCTGTAAGGTGAATTTGCTATGAAAATCCTTCTTACAAATGATGATGGAATTGAAAGCCCAGGACTGAAAGCTATGGAAAAAAGGCTTGGGGATTTGCATGATATTATGGTTGTTGCTCCATCGGAAGAACGCAGCGGATTTTCAAACTCCCTTACTTTTCATAAAAATATAAAAATTAAAAAAATTGATAAAAACCACTATAGCTGCAGCGGGACTCCTGCTGATTGTGTTCATAGAATACTCCATCGTATAATTGACGGTTTTGTTCCGGATATTGTTGTATCAGGCATAAATTTGGGGCCAAATCTTGGAACAGATTTAATCTATTCAGGCACAGCTGCTGCTGCAAGGCAGGCTTCAATTATGGGTGTTCCAGGAGTTGCTGTTTCTGTTACCGCATTTAGGGAACCATTCTATTTTGATAATGCAGCAATTTTTATAGCAGACAATATAATGAGTTTTTTTGAAAACTGGAATCATGATCATTTTATAAACATTAATGTGCCAAGCATATGTGCGGAAAAATTCAAAGTTATGATAACAAAGCCTTCCAAAAGATTTTATAATGAAGAGTTAAGCCATCTTATAGAGCCTGATGAAAGCATGGATATTTCACTCAATATTATAGATGTATCTCATGATAATAAGGATGATACAGACTGCTATGCAGTTGAAAATGGCATGATTTCTGTTTCTCCTGTATATATCCAGCCTGTTTCTGATGAAAAAACAAGATTATTATATAAAAATGTCTTTAAAGGGAAAAAATAAACAATTATGGATAGTAGTTTCGAAAAAGCAGTAAAACTCTATACAGAAAAAAAATATGAATTGGCTCTTAAAGAACTACTTAAATCTGAACACAGCCTTAAAGATAATGCAGATCTTTCCTATTATCTTGGCCTTTGTTATACACAGCTAAAACAGTTTGACGAAGCAGTAATTTTTCTTGAACAGGCAATAACAAGCCATACCAATGTGCTTTATATTTATCAATGCAGAATGATTCTTTGCTATATTTATGCTGTCACAGATCAATTTAGATTGGCAGAATTTGAGCTAAAAAGACTAATTGAAGATGGTTATGAGTCTGTGCAGGTGTACTGTTCCTGCGGTTATGTGCAGTATCAGCAGGGAAATATTGAAAAATCAATGGATTTTTTCAAAAAAGCCCTTACTATTGATTCAGAACATCCTACAACTCTTAATTCTGTCGGTTATATTCTTGCAGATGAGGATATTGATCCTGACACAGCTGTAACATATTGCCGTAAAGCTGTTGAAAAAGTGCCTGATTATTATCCTTTTCTCGATTCGCTGGGATGGGCGCTTTATAAAGCAGGAAAAAGCGATGAAGCTCTGGAATACCTGCGCAATGCTTTTGATAAATCAAAAGGTAACCGCACTATTGCAAAACATTTAAAAGAAGCTATAGATTCAAGAAAATAGTATTTTCAGCCGATATTATATATAAGGAGAAACATATGGTTGAAAATATAAAAGATATTTCACTTACTGAATACTCCGCTCCGCATCCTGTAAAGGTTTCGAAAGCTCAAAACCAGGATTCTCTTATAGATCATAAAGATTTAAAAGGAATATTATTTCTTGGTGTTAAGGGCGATATTGATATAGATGTAAGTGAAGATCCTAATAAAGTAGACTTTTTAGCATAACTCTTGAGGAATAGGTTTATTCTGGATAACGAAGTGTATCCAGAAGGTTAAAGAATGGGTTTATATTTGCTTTTCTAGTTTATTCTGGATAGTGAAATGCCCAGACCTGTCGGTCTGGATAATATATCCAGAAGGTTTATAAACAGATTTACTTTGGTTCAATTAATTTATTCTGGATAGTGAAAAATCCAGACCTAAAGTCTGGATAAAATATATCCCGAAACAAGTTAGCGTAGCATCTAGCCAAATGGCAGGGCCGGGACTTTCCAGAAGTTTTGTAAACAGGTTTAATTTGGTTCCTGCGCTTAATAGCAACCTTTCGGCTTTTTTTACGACATCCTTGTCGCAACGCCGTACACAACATCCTTGTTGTAGCCATATTGTGCAGCGCAGGACGCAACATTTCAGCTTTTTTTGCAACATGCCGAATGATTTTTATGTCAAAAAGATAAATTTGTGAATAAAGCTTCGGCATACGCTTCGCTATCCTTGTTGCAGTCCACTGGTTTATTCTGGACAATGAAATGCATCCAGAAGTTTTGTAAACAGGTTTAATTTTGTTCCATTGGTTTATTCTGGACAAAAAAACATACATATTGCATAATAATTTTGTGTATAAAACTGGAAAAACAGGTTATTTTAATTTATTTAAATATTATTTAATAATTTTTTTAATCTCTTCTGTAAAATTATTTTCCCAGGATTTTATGGATATCTCTCAAGGTTATGATGAATTCCGCTGGGGAATAAAGTCTTTTTATAACAGTTCATATAACAGGGCAATATTCTCATTTGAAAAAGCTATATCTTTTAATCCTTCCGACATGCTTGCGCAGGAGTGGCTTGGAAGAGCCTACTATATGTCAGGGCTTGAGGATATTGCTCTTTCAATATGGAATTCGCTTGTTAAAGCAGGATATAAATCTACCAATCTTGATAATAAAATTGAGATTATTTCTTCAAGACGCAGAATTTTTGATACAGGAAAAGCTGAAAAAAAACTTATTATTGAAAAAGAGATAGCAGGAGATTCCGGGAAAGAAAACTATGTGTTCAGGCGTCCGGGAGCAGTCCTGCCTCTTGATTCAGGCGATTTTATCGTAAGCAGTTTTGTCACAAATGAGCTTATTGTTTTTAATGCAAACAGCAGGGTAGCAAATAAGTTAAAAGGCGGTTTTGGCATTATCAACAACCCATTTGATGTAATTAAATCTTCAGATGGATTTCTTGTTTTAACAGAATATGGCGGAAATCAGATAACAAAGTTAAATCTTAACGGCAATATAGAAAAGAAATTCGGAACAAAGGGAAGTGGCCCTGGTGAGTTTCTCGGGCCTCAATATATTGCAGATAACGGATCAGGATATTTTTATATTTCTGACTGGGGCAATAAAAGAATAACTAAATTTGATTATGATGGCAATGTTATTCTTAGTTTTGGAAAAAAAGCAGGAAGCTTTGAAGGTTTTAAAGGGCCTACAGGAATTGCTGTTATAAATAAT
>JAVBQS010000098.1:0-8652 GCA_031548835.1 Spirochaetia bacterium | reverse complement strand
TACCTCCTGTTTTCTTGTGGGCTTGAACTTCCACAGTTTACTTCAGGTAAGGTGTTTTTGTATAACACTTTGTCTCCACCCGCATAGCGGGTGGTTTATTGTTGCGGCTAGCGCCGCAACAGGGTCACGACCCTACAATTTTATTTACCCCGCTTTATGGAAAGCGGGGTAAAATTTATACTAAGGTAAATAATTCTATTATTTACCAGCTGTTTTACCAAGAACAATTTTAAAAGTTGTTCCCTTTCCTTTTTCAGATATTACAGAAACATCCCATCCATGGCTCTGAAAAATAGATTTTGAAGTTGAAAGTCCAAGCCCCATTCCCTGCTCGCGCCTTGATCCTGTTCCTCTGTAAAAAGGTTCAAATATATGTTTAACATCTTTTTCATCAATTCCATTTCCGTTATCAGATATTTCAATTACAGGAATATTGCCTTCCATATAGCAGTTAAGCGTTATTTCTGCTCCATCAAAAGTATAACGTATGGAATTTGTAAAATGATTTTCAAGAGCGCGTTCAAAAAGAACAGGGTCGCATATAATTTTAATTGAATCAGGAATAGTGTTTTTATAAATAAATCTTTTATTCATAAGCTCACAATCTTCTTTATATATAATACTAAGAGTGTCAAGAAATGATTTTAAAAATATTTCTTTGGTTTTAAGAACCCATTCACCATTTTCCATTGCAGCAAAACTTATTAAGTCTGATATTCTTTCTTCAAGAACATTTGTTTTATTTGAAATTATAGCAAGATATTTTTTATAAGTTTCAGAATCTGATGCCATTCCATCATTTATTGCTTCTATATATCCTTTAATACTTGTAAGAGGAGTTTTTAAATCATGTGAAATACCCATAAGAAATCTTGATTTAGTTTCCTGTTCATCTTTGAGAGCCTGTCTCATCTGATCAAAAGATGCAGCAAGAAGCGATAGTTCATCATTTCCTTCAGGATTAAGTTTAAAATTAAAATCTCCGCTTGTAATTTTTTCAACTGCAGCTCTTAAACTATCTACAGATTTAATTACTGATCCTACAAAAATAGATCCAAGAATAGCTCCTACAACAACAGTAAAAAAAACAAATTCCAGTATTTTTTTTAATGGAAAAAATCTTTTTTTTCCAAAATCAGGCATATTTTCATTATACATAATAAAGACATGCCATTTTTCATTATTAAAAATAAAACTTTCAGTAATGGAATTTTTTCCTTCGCCATGCCTGCTCTTATAATATTGGGGAATTGTTTGTGAAATGTCTGAACCTTTAGGTATTATATTTACATTTGAATATTGAACAACTCCTTGATTGTTTACCACACAAATTTCCATTCCTGTTGGAATTTCCAGTTTATCAAGATTTGCTTTATACATAACAGGATAGAATTCATTTCCTATCCATCTTGCTATCCAAAATCGCTGAATATTGTTTTGATTATTTAAATCCATGTGTTTATTAATAAAAAACATGGAGAAAGAAAAAATCAGAGGAATAAAAGCAAATGCAAAAACAACTCCAAATATTTTTGCTTTAAGAGTCAAGAAAGAATCTCCTTTCTAATTATATATCCCACACCATGAACTGTTTCTATTATCTCAGGCAATGTAGAATTTTTTTCAAGCTTTTTTCTAAGCCGCTGGATATGGACAGCAACAGTTGTAAGATCTCCAAAATCATTGCCCCACACAGCTTTATAAATATCTTCGGGAGTTCTTGGTGTTCCTGCATTTTCAAGAAGATATAAAAGAACTTCAAATTCCCTTGGAGAAAGAGAAATTCTTTTATCTCCTTTTTTAATTAAATATGCTTCGCTATCAATAACATAATCCCTGAATTTAATCTGTTTTATTTTTGATTTTTCCGATTCTTCAGGGTTCATATAACGTCTTAAATTAGCTCTTACCCTTGCGGCAAGAACTTTGGGAGAAAATGGTTTTGTTACATAATCATCAGCTCCTGTTCCAAGGCCGAGAATCATATCATTATCATCCTGTCTTGCAGAAACTATAACAACAGGAATATTATAATCTTTTCTTATTGTCTGAAGAAATTCAAAACCATCCATTCCCGGCAGATTAATATCAAGAACTATTAAATCAATTTTATTTTCTTTAAGTATTATAAAACCTTTTTCTGCATTATCTACATGCAAAACATCGATCCCTTCATTATTTAAATAAATTTTTATGAGATCAGCAATTTCAATTTCATCTTCAATAATAAGAACAGAAGCTTTCATTTTTATAAATGTTCTACCTCAATTGCAAAATATTTTATTCCTTCATCAGGAAATTTTTCTTTTAATTCTTTAACCTTATCTCTAATAGCCGGAACCATATATTCGTCAGTATAAATTATAAGCATGAAATTTTCTTCCGGCCACACGCTATCTCCCATCTTGGGATTTGAATTGCCGGCGCCATGGACAACAGGTATTTTTGTAAAACCTTTTACGCCTGCTTTTTCAAGCATATCCATTACATCTTGTTCAACAGATAAATTAGCTATTATTTCAATTTTTTTCATAATTTTCCTGCCATTCTTTTTTTATTAAAAACATAATACATAACAGGGATAAACACTAATGTTATAACTGTACTTGTTGTTAAGCCTCCAATAACTGTCTGGCCTATCGGCTGTACAAGTTCGGAGCCTTCACCTGGGAAAAATGCCATTGGAACCATTCCCAGTATTGTTGTAAGAGTTGTCATAAGAATAGGGCGCAATCTGTTTACGCCTGCTTCTATACATGCAGAAGAAAGAGAAAGCCCTCTGTTTACAAGAAGGTTTGTATAATCAACAAGAACAATTCCGTTATTTACTACTATGCCCACAAGCATTACAACGCCTATTATGGAAAAAAGGCTGAAGGTCTTTGCAAGTATAAGATGAATAAAAACAACGCCTATAATCATAAGAGGAACAGTAAGAAACATTATAAAAGGATCTTTAAATGACTCAAACTGACTTGCCATAACGCCATAAACAAGCAGCAGGGCAATAATTACAATTGAAATAAGAGCATTTCTGTTTTCCATAAGATCGCCGTAATCGCCGCCATATTCAATTCTTACAGCATCATCCAAAACCAGATTTTTTTGTATTGTCTCTTCTATTTTTTTCTGCACTTCATTTAACTTGGCGCCTTTTTCAATTCCTGCAGATACATGCACAACTCTTGTCTGGTCAACACGTTTTATAGTAACAGGCCCGTACCCTATTTCAATAGCTGCAAAACTTGAAACAGGAATATATTCACCCCTGTTGTTTGTAACATATATTGTCCTAAGGTCTGGAAGATTTTTTCTGTCTGCTTTGTTAAGTATAACAACAACATCAAGTTCATCTTCGCCTGACCTATATTTTGTTGCAGTAACTCCATTTACAGCTGCCCTTACTTCATTTCCCACAGATCCTGCAGCAAGGCCGAATTCATAAAGCCTTTCCCTGTTAAAAATAATATTTACTTCAGGCAGGCTGCTGTCAATATCTGTTTTTGGTTCTGTAAGTTCAGGAACATTTGCTTCAAGTATTTTCTTGATTTCAACAGCTGTTTCCATCATAAGATTAAGGTCGTCTGATTTTACAAGAACATCAATAGGATTTGCATTTCCAGGGCCTCTCCGCTGGCCAGATCTCAAGTTAAATGAAACTCCGGGAAACTCATTAAAATGAGCCCGCAGCTTTCTTTTAACATCATCTGAAGAATCTATTCTATCTTTATATTTAGGAAGCCCTATTGAAAGCTCTCCTGCATAGGACCCTCCTGTTGAAAAAGCTCCTGAATTCGAACCTGATGATTTAATAATGTTTTTATAGCCTTTAATTTCATCTTTCGCAATTTGTTCAAGCCTGTTCATAACAGCTTCTGTAGTTTCGAGATTGCTTCCAGTGGGAAGTTCTACAGCCAGCGTTATTTCATCTTCAGCTGCAGAAGGAGTAAGCTCAATGCCTGCGAGCGGCACCATTACTATTGAAACAATAAATACTAACCCGACAACAGCAATAGTAGTTTTTCTTTTTACAAGAACAATGCCAAGTATATCCCTGTATAACTTTTCCATTCCTATGAAAAATTTTTCAGATATATTATTAACTTTGGCAAGAAAACTGTTTTTAAGAGGCCTTTGTTTCGAGGTATATATTTTAAGATATCTACTTGCCAGAACAGGAACAAGAACTATTGCAACAAATAAAGAAGCAATAAGAGCAACAACAACAGTAAATGCAAGATCATTAAACATTATACCCATAATTCCAAGATCTGATTTAAACATTACAACAGGAAGGAAAACACATATTGTTGTAAGTGTTGATGCAGTTATTGCGGCAGCCATTTCCTTGCTTCCCAAAATTGCAGAAACTGTAAGCTGGGCGCCCTTTTCCCTGTATCTGAAAATATTTTCAAGAATAACTATGGAGGAGTCTACAATCATACCTACGCCAAGCGTTAGCCCTGCAAGAGAAAGTATATTGATTGTAATTCCAACAAAATACATGCCTATTATTGTTATAAGTATTGAAACAGGAATTGAAATTCCTATTACCAAAGTGCTTTTTATTGATCTTAAAAAGACAAACAGAATAAACATTGCAAGAATACCGCCTGTTATGGCAGAGCTGCTTACCTGGGAAATAGAATCCTTAATCATTGTTGTTGAATCCCTGAGCACATTAACAGAAACACCTTTGGGAAGTTCCCTGTTAACTCTGTCAAGTTCTGCAATAACTGCTTCTGCTGTTGCAACAGAGTTGGCGCCGCTCTGTTTACGCACAGTCATATAAATTCCCGGATGGCCGTTGATATATACTGTAGAAGTTATATCTGCAAAACCATCAAAAACATTTGCAACATCTCTAAGTTTTATTGTAACAGGAGTTCCTCCCTGAGAGGGCGATCTTCTTGCAATAACTGCATCTGCAATATCTTCAATTTTTTTAAATTCCCCCCTGCTTCTTACAAGATAATCATAGCTGCCTGATTCTACAGTTCCTCCGCCGACATCTATATTCTGGGAAGCAAGAGCTGCTGCAATTTCTGTCATTGTTAGAGAATAGGCTTCGAGCCTGTTTTTTGAAACCTCAACCCTTACAATTCTATCCTTGCCTCCCCTTATATTGGTCATTGCAACGCCTTTAATCTGTTCAATTCTGGGCTGTATTACATCTTCTGCAAGTTTTTTAAGTTCCTGGGGGGTTCTTGTACCTTCCACAGTAAGAAAAAGTATAGGCATCATTGAAGGGTCAAATTTATATACTATAGGAGTTTCAGCATCATCAGGAAGCGTGCGTTTTACAAATTCAAGCCTGTCTCTTACATCATTAGATGCCTCAGCCATATCCTTGTCCCAGTCAAATTCAAGAGTAACAACACTTCTGCCTTCAGAAGAAGTAGATGTTATCTCTTTAAGATCAGAAACATTGGAAAGAGTGCCTTCAAGAAGCCTGGTAACATTATTTTCTATATCTTCAGGGCCTGCTCCCTCATATGTTGTTACAACAAGAAGTATTGGAGGATTAAATTTTGGATAAAGGTCAATAGCAATTTTGGGAAATATAAAAACGCCAACTACAAGAATCAGGGAAAATATAACTATAATAGTAACAGGCCTTCTAACTGCAAATCTGGATAGTTCCATAATTAGCCGTTACCTCCACTAACTGATTCTTTATTAAGAATATTAATATCAGCGCCATCATCAAGAAGATTCTGCCCTTTTACAACTATTTCAGTATCAGCTGAAATACCGTAAATTATTTCTGTTATGCCATCAACGCTAAGCCCTGTTGCAACTTCTGTCATAACTGCTTTATTGTCCTGAGCAATAAAAATATATTTTCCTCCATCGCGCAAAACAACAGATTCAGCAGGAATCAGAATTACATTTTTTCTTGTTTCTGTAAGCAATTTTATAGAAGCAAACATACCTGCTTTAAGTTCAGGATAATTTTTATCAAATTCAAGCTTTATACTTATTGTTCTTGTAATATTATTTACAACAGGACTTATCTCAACAATATGTGCATTAAAAGTTTTATCAGGCCATGCGACAAAAGTAATATCTGCAGTTGTTCCTATTTTAATTTTGCCGACATATGGCTCTGCAATTTCAGTTTTTATCTGCAAAAGAGAGAGATCTCCTATTTTTGCAACAGCAGTCGATGTTGTTATTGTTGCGCCTACTTCATATGGAAGAGAAGTAACTGTTCCTGTTATTGTTGACCTTACAGGGCTTAATGCATATGAAAGTCCCGGCTTTGAGGGATCTATTTCTGCAATAACTTGTCCTGTTCTAATGCTGTCGCCAAGCGAAACAGAAAGCCTGCTTAGTTTTCCTGCAGTATCAGGATAAATATCTATATTTCTTACAGGTTCAACATCGCCATTTATTTTTACATAATCAGTAATATCGCCTTTTTTAGCATTTCCTGTTTCAACTGCAAATATTGTTGCAGCATGCTGTGTACTGCCGCCTTTTGCTGCAGCAGGTTTAATATCTTTTCTTAAATAAAGAGATACTGCTGCCAATGCCAATATAATTATTATTGCCGAGATCAGCGTTACTTTAGCTCTTTTTCCCATTTATTTCCTCCAGGGATTTATTAATTGCATATTCAAGATCAAGCAGCGAAGCCTGATAGTTATATTTTTCCTGCAAGATTCTGACTCTTGCTTCCTGAAGCTGATTCATTGCTTTTTCAAGAGTTAAAAGCTCTACAGTGCCTGAATTATAACCTTGAGAAGCAAGTTCATATGATCTTTGCGCAAGTCTTGCGTTAAGTTCAAGCGATTTTATTTTATTTATGGATTTTTCCATATTCATTGTAATTGTCCTAATTTCAATATCAGCCTGCCTTATAGCGCTTGAGAGTTCTGCCGTTGATTGCCTTACTCTGTCTTTTTTATTTTTAATTTCAGTATCTTTTGCCAAAAAAGGAATAAGGCTCATAACATCAAGAGAAAGAGCAATGGAAAATCTTCCTGTGGTATCAGACCATTTATCTCCATCTCCAATATTATCTTTAAAAGGATCATCAGCAAAAACCATATTTTTTGAATAACCAAGAACAAGAGAAGGGATTCTGCTGTTTCTTGATGCTGAAACATCTGTTTCAAGCAGCTTTATCTGCTGCACTATTCTTTTAATATCAAATCTATTTGAAAGCGATGAAAAAACAAGAGAGTCAACATCAAGCTGATAAATTTCAGGATCAATAATTCCCTGAAGTTTTATATTATCTTCAATTTCAAGGCCAAGCATTTCTTTAAATGCAAGAATAGAACTCTCATAGCTGTTTGATGCTTCAACATAATCAGGTCTAAGGCTTTCAAGTGTTACCTGTGCCTGCAGCCTGTCAAGTTCAGAAGCAAGCCCATTTCTAAAATTAATATCTGCCTGACGGTAACTTTTTTCAGCAATTTCTATTGTGCTTTGCATTACTCTTATATTTTCTTCCATAACAAGCAGGGAATAAAATAATTTTTTTATATCCTGTTTTAATTTGCTTTCAGCATCAGCATAATTTATAAGCCCCAGCCCATAATCCTGGGCAAGATATTTTATTCCATTATAAATTGAAGCAGAAAAAGCAAGCTGTGCATTAAGCTGCCAGGATAAATTCCAGTGGTCACTGTTCGGCACCTGCACTTCATTAGGCTTTGCAAGAGCTGTCGAAAGAGAAGCTGTCGGCGCAAGCGCATTAAATCTTGTATCATTGCTTCTTTTTTTTGTGGAAAGAGAATATTTTTGCGCTTTAAGCAGCAAATTCTCGGAAATAGCCATTTTTATTGCATCGTCAATATTAATAATTTGTATTTTATTATCTTGAGTGCCTGTTTTAGGTGTTTCTTCTGAAAATAAAAGAGAAATAGATGATAAAAGTAAAAAATATATTGGAAATATCCTGAATTTAAAAAGGATTTCTGTTTTTCGTAATTTCTTCAATATTCAAGCTCCTGTATCAAATAAAAAATATATACCGAATAATACAGTAAAATATAACAAGATTTAAAGCCATAAATTTATTTTAAACATTTTGCTAACATTTTGTTTAAATTTGTAACAAAATTATAGTTAGACAACTTTAAATTGTGTTTGTATATTTTCTATATGAATCAATTAAATTTTAAAGATAATAAAAATATATTTTTAAGGAGCTTAAAACAAATGATAAAAAATAAAAAATTTTCGGGGGTTGTGATATTATTTATAGCTGTATCACTTATAATTTTTTCACAAATGCTCTTTTCTTCGCCAATGAAGGAAGCTCCAGCAACTACAAGCAGCAGTGATAGTTCAATAACTGTTCCTGATACAAGAGAACAGATTTATTATTCTTTTAGCAGTGTAGCAAAAAAAGTACTTCCAACTGTTGTACAGATTAATACTGTAGAAGTAGTGGAGCAGACAGTTCCAAGTTTCAGAAGCCCGTTTGATTTTTTCTTTGGAAATGAGCCGCAGGGCGGCCAAAAAAGAGAGTATAAAAGGCCAGGGCTTGGTTCAGGTGTTATTGTAAGGCAGGAAGGAAAAAAAGTATATGTTCTTACCAATAACCATGTTACAGGAAATGCAAAAGAGATTAAAGTAAGGCTTTATGACGGCAGGGAATTTGATGCAAAAATAATAGGAAATGATTCCAGAACA
>JAVBQS010000193.1:0-13943 GCA_031548835.1 Spirochaetia bacterium | reverse complement strand
CTATTTACATTTTTTGATCTTTTCCACATATAAACATCAAGATTTGGTGTTGTAGAGACTAAAACTTTGGTTTTAATTTTATTTAAATAAGCTATTGTCATCATTTCTTTTCAAGGCCTTATGACTTTTAGTAATTCATTATCTTTAGCTAAAAGATAAGCAGGGTCATCTATATCAGGAGTAATATAGGCGCATTTCTTTCCCTGAGATATCCATTCTGAAATAATAGGTTCAAATACCTGCCAATATTTTCCTCCTTCTGAGTGAAATACTAAATCTGGCAGCTCCTCTTTAGCAAAAGCAGATGATTTTCCTGAAAATATCAAGTTTAAAAATAAATACCAAACATTTCTTAATATAAAGATAATAGAAGTTGCTATGCCAATAATTGCATATATAAGAAGGCTGCCGGTACCTGGATCCAGATAAGCATGGCTAAAAACTGGCAAAAATAGAAAATATAAAAGATATATTTTTTTTAAATACATACATTCCCTTTTATAATAATTATTATTTATTAACTTTATTTTTAATATATTAATTTATATAATTTTGGAAGACTATTATCATCTTATTTTATGGGGAATTTATAATGAAAAATAATATTAAGCGCTTCAAAAATATATTTCAAAAAATAGTTTTCTTTATGCTATTTATTTTAATATTTTCAGCAAATATCTATTCACAGGAAAATATAGTCAGACAAAGCGGAAAAGCAGTTATTATCAATGAAAAATATAAAGATAATTCTCTTTTAAAAGAAGCAATTAACTGGCCATATCTATCTATAAAACCACTTGGCTGGTCAAAAAAAGGGTTATTTGCATATCTCTATATGACTAATTATATTTCAGGCGCACAAGGTGTGGAATTTGTTGTTTTTGATGCTGTGGAAGACCGCCTTTTTGATCAGGTTGAGATAAAGACCTGGGTTAGCCAGGAAGTTTTTCTAAGAGATAAAATCGAAATATCAAGAAAAAAGAAAGAATTAGATAATGGATTAAAAAATGGAAACTTAGCTAAGTCATCGATTAAAAATTGGAATAATTCTTTAAAAGAAAATGAAATAAACGGGCAAATAGATGAACTTAATACAAGTTATATAATTCCTTTGGAATTTCCATTTACAATAGATAATAAAACTTATGATTGCTGGATTGAATCCTCTATAAATAAAACAGAAAATACAAAACTGGGCCCCTGGCCAACAACCTGGAAACTTATAGTTAGCAATGGAGTAAAGCAAAAAGTAATTTCATCCAATGAAGAATACACAGATATTAATAATAATTATTTAGGAAGTGCAATAAAAGGCTATTTTATAAGTCCATACGAAAGAAGAATAATAGTAGCAGTAAATCATTATGAAGTCAGAGATGATGGAGAGTTAAATGAAAAGCTGGATTTTCATGGATGCCATCTTGATATAGGTTTTTAATTTTCACTGATAAAAGCAGTTAATACCTAAATATTACCTATTATGCCCTCTTCTTATTTGTGCTTTTTCTATTCTGGAAATAGCAAAGCTAAGAATTCCTGTAAGCAAAAGATAAATAAGAGCCACAGTAAACCATATTTCAAAAGATAGAAAAGTATCTGCAACAATTTCCTGAGCCCTCATTGTTAAATCATATATAGCAACAGTGCTTACAAGCGAAGAATCTTTAACAAGAGATATAGACTGGCTTGCAAGAATAGGCATCATTCTGTAGGCAGCTTGGGGAAATATAACTTTTAAATATATAGCATTTTTACTCATGCCAAGACCTAATGCTGCTTCAATCTGCCCTTTGGGGACAGACATAATGCCTGCTCTTATAATTTCAGAAGTATATGCTCCTTCAAAAAGAGAAAGAGCAATAACAGCAGAAGTAAATGCAGAAATATTAAACATTGGAGATATTACAAAATAGATAAAAAAAAGCTGTATCAATAGAGGTGTATTTCTTACTACTTCAAGATAAACCCGTGCAATAGCTTTTGCAATTATAGAATCAGAAAGTCTAAACAAAGCTGTAATAAGTCCTGTAAAAAAAGCAAAAAAAAGACTTATTGCAGATATTTCTATTGTAACAGCAAGCCCTTTAAGCAAAAGTCCTGCATGAAAACCAGTTTCATCTATTTTAAATATATATTTTGGAATTCTATACCACTGCCAATCATATCTTAGCTGACTTGTCCCTGAAATTATTAAAAATAGAAAAAAAACTGCAAATAGTAACAGCTTTATAACATCTTTAGTACTCTGGGTTAAAAATGAATATCTTTTTATAAAATTAAACAATTTTTTATTCCTGATTTATATTATTCCATATTAAAACATATTGACAATATAAGTAAAAAAAAGTAATTTATCTGTGAAATATTTCACAGATAAACATCGAAATAAGGTTTTATGAAGATAAATATACCTGTTCCTGCAATTGAAAGATTAACAAAACTCTTTAGTCTTGTTTTAAAAATAAAAAAAGAAGGCAAAGAAAAGGTTTCTTCTGCAGAACTTGGGATTCTTACAGGATTTCATGCTCATAACATACGAAAAGATATAAGCATGATAGGCACTCTTGAAAGCGGAAAAGATGGATATAACATAGAAAGCCTTGAAAACCTTATTGGAAATACTTTTGGCTTTAAAGAGAAAAAAAAAGTCTGTGTTGTAGGACTTGATATGCTTGGCGCTGCAATGCTTAACAATCCAGATGCAGGATCTTCAGAATTTGAGATTGCAGCAGGTTTTGACAGCAATACAAACAGAATGGAAATGATTTCCACAAAAGTGCCTCTATTTCATCTATATGAAATAGAAGAAAAAATAAAAGAGATGGGAATAGAGTATGCAATAATGGCTGTAAATCCTGAAAATGCAGTTAAAACTGCAGAAAGGCTTATTTCAGGAGGAATAAAAGGCATACTTAATTTTTCGCCGGTAAATATTGTGCCAAAAAATGGCATACAAATAAAAAATATATATCTTGTTGAAGAATTGCGGCTGCTTACAGCTTTGGGCGCAGCTAATTCACAGCAGTTATAAAAAATATTATTTAAGGAGATAAATATGGACAGAGTATTTAATTTTGCAGCAGGTCCTTCAATGCTTCCAGTTGAAGTTTTGAAGAAAGCACAGTCAGAACTGCTCAATTATAATGGAACAGGAATGTCTGTGATGGAAATGAGCCACAGATCAGCAGCTTTTGAAGATATAATAACAAAAGCAGAAGAGCTTGTAAGAGAACTCATGGGTGTTCCTGAAAATTATTCAGTTATGTTTTTACAGGGAGGCGCATCAACACAGTTTGCAATGGTTCCGCTTAACCTCTATAAAAATAAAAAAGCTGATTATATCGTAACAGGCGCATGGGCAGACAAAGCAGCAAAAGAAGCACAAAAATATGGAGAAGTAAAAATACTTGCTTCTTCAAAAGACAAGAATTTTTCATATATTCCAAAAGTAAAAGATTTCAGCCAGGATGCTGACTATGTTCATATAACAATGAACAATACAATCTATGGCACACGCTATACATGGATTCCGGAGACAGGAAAAATTCCTCTTGTTGCAGATATGTCCTCCAACATTCTTTCAGAAAAAGTTGATGTATCAAAATTCGGTCTTATCTATGCAGGTGCGCAGAAAAACCTTGCACCGGCAGGAATAACTCTTGTTATTGCAAGAAAAGAGCTTATAGGAAGCTGTCTCGATATAACTCCGACAATGCTCCAGTATAAAATACATGATGAAAATAAATCTCTTTACAATACGCCACCATGTTTTATTATCTACATACTTAAGCTTGTTTTAGAGTGGCTTAAAAAAGAAGGCGGAGTTGCAGCAATGGAAGCAAAAAATATTGAAAAAGCTTCTATTCTCTACAATTTCCTCGACAGTTCAAAACTGTTTAAAGGAACTGCTGCAAAAGAAGACAGGTCTCTTATGAATGTTCCATTTATTCTTCCAAATGATGAATTAAATAAAAAATTTATTGATGCAGCAAAAAAACAGGGATTTGTAGAACTTAAAGGACACAGATCTGTCGGAGGAATGAGAGCAAGTATTTACAATGCAATGCCTGTAGAAGGCGTAAAACAGCTTGTAGAGCTTATGAAAAAATTTGAAAAGGAAAACAATTAATGTATAAAATACAAACTTTAAATAAAATTTCTACAGCAGGGCTTAACCTTTTGCCAAGAGAAAAATATGAGGCTGCATCTGAATTAATAAATCCTGATGCAATAATTTTAAGAAGCTTTAACATGCATGACATGGAAATACCTGAATCTGTTCTTGCAATAGCAAGGGCAGGAGCAGGAACAAATAATATACCTATTCCAAAATGCACAGACAGGGGAATAGTTGTTTTTAATACTCCAGGCGCAAATGCAAACAGTGTTAAGGAAATTGTTCTTGCAGCAATGATTATTTCTACAAGAAAGTTAAGCGATGCAATAACCTGGACAAAATCTCTTGCAAATGCAGGCGATGAAACTCCCAAGCTTGTAGAAAAAGGCAAATCTCTTTTTGCAGGCACAGAAATAAAAGGCAAGAGGCTTGGCGTTATCGGGCTTGGAGCAATTGGAGTAATGGTTGCAAATGATGCTGTTTCTTTGGGAATGAAAGTAACAGGATATGATCCATTTATCTCTGTAGAATCTGCATGGGGTTTGTCAAGAGATGTAAAAAAAGGAACAAGCCTTGATAATGTTCTTGCAAATTCAGATTTTATTACAATGCATATGCCGCTTAACGATGATACAAAAGGAATATTAAATAAAAATAAATTCAAGATTATGAAAAAAGGAGTTAGGATACTCAACTTTGCGCGCGGCGGCCTTGTAAACAATGCAGATATTAAAGAAGCGCTTGCAGAAGGAATAGTATCATGCTATGTAACAGATTTTCCGGAAGAAGATCTTATTAAACTGGATAACGTTATATGCGTTCCGCATCTTGGAGCATCTACAGAAGAAGCAGAAGAAAACTGCGCAGCAATGGCAGCACAGCAGCTGATGGAGTATCTTGAGACAGGAAATATAAAAAATTCTGTAAACTTTCCCGACTGCAGAATGGATTTTAACGGAAAGACAAGGCTTGCAATTACAAATAAAAATATTCCAAATATAATTGCACAGGTTTCATCCACTCTTGCTGAAAGCAAAATAAATATTGCTGAATATTTTAACAAACACAGAAATGATGTTGCCTACAACCTTGTTGATACTGATTCAGATATTTCTGAAGATGTAATTACAAAACTAAAATCAATAGACGGAGTTATCTCTGTAAGAAAAATAGAGATGCCAAAAATTTAATTTTTCATTTCGCATATGTTTTTTTAAACAGATGTGGATTTATTATCCTGGCATGGTAAGCTGTGCCAGGGTTATTTTAGATAAATCTATATAACAATAGCCCCCATTCTATATATTGTTATCAAATACCATAATTTTTATTATCACTTTTTTCCTGCTTGACAGCTATAATAAATTTGCCTGATACTGAATTTATCCGGCATAGCTGGAATTATTTTTAATTATAGAGGTATATGAATATGGCAAAAACAGAGATAGATAAAATGGGATGGGAAATAAATCTTGTTCTTACAATTTTTTTTGATCCAATTTGGCAGGGAATTAACAGAATCCTGCGCGGTAAACTTATAATTGGAGTTATATGGATTATAACAGGAGGCCTTTTTTTTATTGGCTGGATTATCGATATTATTACAATGATTACAAAAAAAGATATTACAATATTGGCATAATTTTTTAAATATTTTTATTTTAAAACAGCTTTGGCAATTATGAATTAAACCTGACGCTGCATTTTCAAAGCTGTTTTTTATTTCATTATCAACTTTAACAGTATTAATCTCTTTATACATTTTTACATCTACCAATTTTTTCTTCAGATATTAAAATAAGATATTTTTACTTTTATTAATATGATATATTATTTATATAAAATAAATCCAAGGAAAAATATATATGTCAAAGAAAAAGAATTCTATCAACTTTAAGTTGCTGATTCCAATTCTTATCTGTTTTTTTATTTTTGGAACATCTATAGTTTTGGCAATAAATTTTTTGACTATCCATACTTCATCAAATTCTTTTAAAAATGATTTGTCTAAAAAAGAATTTATGATCTATGGTTTTATAAAAGATCACCTGCGGCTTTTAGACAATAAAATTAACTGGTTTTTAAATTTCCCGTCAATTGCAGGCATATTTGACTCATCGCCGCAAAATATTCATTCTTATTTGATTTTACTGCTTAAAGCGCTTGATGTGGATGGGATTATACTGGTTGATACAGATGGAAATATAATTGCAAATGCAAACACAACTGCAACTATTGGAAAAGATTATGCAAGAACTATTATTTCATATACTGATGACAGTCATAGCGTTACAAAAATTTATTCATTGGGAAATGTAATGGAGATAACAGCAGCAGCGCCTGTCTATGATGAAGAAATTCTTGCAGGTTATGTAATAATTGAATACAGCCTTCAATCAGGCAGATTTTTAAATAATCTAAAAAAAATCACACAATGTGAAATAGATATATATCAGGGAACAGTCCGCAGGGGAAGCACCTCACATATAGAAGAAGAGAATGCAAAAACTCTTTTGGAAAACTCTGCATACTGGGGCAGCTTAAACAAAAATGAAAGCAGCGATGCCCCTGCGCAATATACTGAAAAGACAGATACAGTTTCAGGCGCTACAACAGTTACTGTTAATTCAGCAGCAGAAAGCAATACACCTGTCACAAAAAATCAAAGCGGAGCAGATTCGGCAAAAGATAGTCCTCAACCTTCTTTAAATAAAACCAAGCCTGATGTTGTTGCAGGAGCATCATCATTTAATATTGATTCCCCCACAGTGCGCGAAGTTGCAGAAACAGTATTACGAAATGGAAAAAATTATGTAGGAGAATATGTTTCCCGCGGAGAAGAATATTTTGCAATACATATTCCTCTTAAAGATCTTTCAGGTTCAATAATTGGAATAATATCAATCGGACTGCCTGTTTCATCAGTATATGAACTTGCAAAAAATCTTAACATTGTAATAATTCCTCTTCTAGTTGGCGGCATGGTACTGCTGTTCTTTATTTTTGTTATATTATTCAGAAGCATTATTATTGTTCCTATTAATGCAACAGCAGCAGCAGTCGGCAATCTTACTTCGCTCGAAGCAGATCTTACATACCATATACCAATCGAAAGAAATGATGAGATCGGGCTTATAATTAATGATATAAATACATTTATAAAAGCACAGCGCTCACTTATTATAAAAATAAAAGAGGCACAGGCATCTCTGCAAAGTATAGGGATAAACCTTGAAAGCCATTCCGAAGAATCAGTAAAAGCCAATTCTGAAATAATGACAGTAGCGTTTGATATTAAAAATCAGACAGAACACCAGAATCAGTCGCTTAACCGTACAAATGAGGTATTAAGCGAAACAGCAAAAGGTATTGTTAGTTTAAATTCACTTATACAAAACCAGGGAGCTTCAATAACAGAATCTTCCGCATCTATTGAAGAGATGTTAGGCAATATAGATTCTATTACACTGTCGGTGCAGAAAATGAAAAATCAATTTAGCGAACTTGTTGCTGTTGCTGATTCAGGCAAAAAAAAGCAGGAGGCAGTAGATGCAAAAGTTAAACATATTCTTGACCAGTCAAAACTTCTTAGCGAAGCAAATGCAATTATAGCAAATATTGCAAATAAAACAAATCTTCTCGCAATGAATGCAGCTATTGAAGCAGCTCACGCAGGAGAATCAGGCAAGGGTTTTTCTGTGGTGGCTGATGAAATAAGAAAACTTGCAGAAAATTCAGGAAAGCAATCTGTCTCTATTAAAAAAGAACTTTCTACAATTACACAATCGATAAACGATACTGTAAAATCATCTGCAGAATCGCAAGAAGCATTCAACCTTGTGTCATCACAAATTAATTTAACTGATAATCTTATAATGCAAATTGATAATGCTATGAATGAGCAGAGGATAGCATCACAGCAAATTTTAAAAGCTCTTGCAGAGATGAATACATCTTCTTCTGATGTTCAGTCAACTTCCATAAATATTACATCAAATATGGATGAGGTAAAAACTGAAATGGATGAGCTTACAAATATTGTTACACAGATACAGAAGCATATTGTAATTATGGTAAATAATGCGCAAAATGTTAACAAAGCAGCAGAAAATGTTTTAACACTTGCAAAAAAAACCCATGAAAATATTCAAATAATGGAAAAAAGTATAGGATCATTCAAAGTATGATCTTATAATTTATAGTAAGGAGTTTTATATGAAATATAAAATATTAATTTTAACTATTCTTTTTTCTTTATTGGGAGGGTTTGTATTTGCTCAAGAGCTTGCTATAAATTATCAGTTCAATGTGTCAAAACCTGACTCTGCTAATTTTATAAGCTTTAAAGGCCCTATAAGATTTATATCAATTGAAAAAGATTCTCTTGATACAACAACAGGAGCTTCAAAATTTAAAACAACTTCATTTTTTTCTCCATATCTTATGGATATACAGGGGAAAAGTATTTTTTCAAACGGGTTAAGAGGAGTTCTTCTCTTTCCTGTTGCACCGCTTGATTACCGCACAGGAGATAACTTTACTGTAAATAAAGCATCTAATGGAGTTATTACTATTCAATATGTTCATAGGGGAACTGCTTATAAAATAACAACTGATAAAAATGGAAAGATTGGATTTCCCAAAGGCGATTTTCTTATGAGAAATATCGGCTATATTCAGGGAGCAGGGCCGCAGGTTCTTTCCAAAGATTTTTCTTCTGACAGCACAGCCAAAACAGTAAACTGGAATAAAGTTTGGGATACAGGAGTTGCTTCTGGCAAAGAAATTGCGCCTGGAGTAACAACAAAGACAGGAGCAGTAATAAATGATAATGGAGATCCTATGGCTATGTATAACTGGGACGGAACTCTTCAGGTTACTTTTGATAATAATATTTTAAAAATATCAGGATCGCTCAAGCCGGTAAAAAGATAATAGCCCTGCTCTATAATACTTATTTTGTGCTAACACCAAATAAGTATTATAGAGCAGGTCGCAATGTATGTTTTTTTACAGGCAGATTATAATTTTGATAGTTTTCTTAGATCATTTTTTAGGTTATCGAACAGGGCTAATTTTTTTGGTATTTTTTTGATAAGCAAAAGAGATAAAACTCTTTTGCTTATATTCTGATTTAAGAGATAATATAAAAGTTTTTCATAATACTTCATAATAGCAGGCACATGCTTTATTCAAATAGAATTTATTTTTCTATATTTACCTTATTTATCTTTAGACTGCGGAGACAGCTATTTTTATGAAAGAAAAAAACAATGAACAGATTGCAATTGAAATATCACGAAACAGTATTATAATTAATATTCTTCTAACCATATTTAAATTATTTGCAGGTATTTTTTCAAAATCCAGCGCAATGGTTTCAGATGCTGTACATTCAGCTTCTGATGTATTTAGTACAATTATTGTTATTATTGGAATAAAATTTTCAAATAAAGCTTCTGATAAAGAACATCAATATGGACATGAAAGAATGGAATGTGTTGCAGCTATTATATTAGCTGTCATACTTTGCGCAACAGGAGCAGGCATAGGTTATTCAGGCATTGCAAAAATTGCTGCTGACAATTATGAAAAACTCTCCATACCTGGAAAACTCGCGCTTATTGCTGCTGTTATATCAATTATTGCAAAAGAATCAATGTACTGGTATACAAGAACAGGCGCAAAAAAAATAAATTCAGGAGCATTGATGGCAGATGCATGGCATCACCGTTCCGATGCACTATCTTCTATAGGAAGTTTTGCAGGCATATTGGGAGCAAGAATGGGATTTCCTATTCTTGACCCTCTTGCAAGTATTGTTATAAGTGCATTTATAATAAAAGCTGCTATTGATATTTTTATAGATGCTATAGGAAAAATGACAGACAGAGCCTGCGATGATGAATTTGTAGAAAAAGTAAAAGAAGTTATCCAAAACCAGAAAGGTGTTATAACTATAGATCAGATAAAAACAAGATTGTTCGGGGATAAAGTTTATATTGATGTAGAAATTGGAACTGACGGCAATGCTACATTAAGAGAAGCTCATGAAGTTGCCCAAAAAGTGCATGATATTATTGAAAAATCATTTCCCATAGTCAAGCACTGCATGGTTCATGTTAATCCCAGATAAAAAATAACAGCATAGATGAATATTAAAAATATTTTATAACTTTTATCTGCAGAAAAATAATTATGGAAAAAATTGAATGCTTTGATAATTTTGCAGCAATCTTATTTGTTTTAGAATATTAGAAAATAATTCTATTATTGACTTTTATGCTATATGTGTATAAATTCAATATAAAATGTGTATGGAGATATTATTATGAGAACAAATATAGATATTGATGATACTCTCATGCAAGAGGCAATGGTAATAAGTGGTATAAATACTAAAAAGGCTGTAATTAATATGGCATTGGAAGAATATATTAAATCAAATAATCGAAAAAAAATTATTAAATACAAAGGAAAAAATATTTGGGAAGGAAATCTTGATGAAATGAGAAGCAAACGATGAAGAATGTGCTTGTTGATACTTCTGTTTGGATAAATTTTTTTAATACCAGAAATCATTCTAAAGAAGCAAATATTTTACAAGAGTTAATAGAAAAAAATAATACAATATATATTTGTCCAATAATTTATCAGGAAATATTACAGGGAATTCGTGATGATAAAACATTTGAAGAAATAAAAAATATATTATTAGATTTTCCAATTATTGATATAAAAATATTGACTGTTACGGATTTGTCCGTTGATATTTATAGAGGATTAAGGAAGAAAGGAATAACTATCCGGAAACCAGTAGATTGTTTAATTGCCTCATATGCAATACTAGGCGATATGATATTGCTTCATAAAGATAGAGATTTTGACCAAATAGCAACTGGAACTAAATTAAAAATTTATAAATAATTATAGAAAATTCTAAAGACAAATGTTTAATTTATACAAAAAAAGATATTTGAGATAAATATAAGTTAAGATAACTATGTATAACGCAATGCCGTCTACATAGATGCGCATTGCATGCGCCAGTCTATGTTAGGCCAGGCCTACAAGCTTCGGCTCTATACCACATCTATCATCCAGATTTTTGTATTCTTTATTTTAAAAAAATATCTAAAAATCATTTTTCGTTGTAAAAACAACAGTCTATTTAGATATTGTTTGTTATATTTTAATATAAAGAGGAAAGCTGGTATGAATAAACAGTGCGATAAATGCTTTAAACTGGTTAATGACAGCAAATTAATTCAATATTTTATCGATGTTATTGAAGCAAAAGATCCTTATACTCAGGGACATTCCCACCATGTAAAAGTAATTACTGAAGCTATTTATAATTGCCTTCCTGAGCATTATCAGAAAAAAATTGATAAAGCAAAAATTTCAACCGCAGCTCTCCTACATGATATAGGAAAAATAAAAATACCTGACAATATTCTAAACAAAGATTCTGCTCTTATGGAAAATGAATGGCAAGTCATGAAACAACATCCAAAATATGGAAAAGAAATTATACTAAATACTGTTTTTAGAGAAATGGGAGACTGGATTTTATACCATCATGAAACAATAGATGGGCAAGGTTATTATGGATTAAAAGGAGAAGAGATACCTATTGAATCAAGAATAATATCAATTGCAGATACATTCTCTGCGCTGAGAACATATAGAATATACAGGCCTGCCAAAAGTATTGAGAAAACAATAGAGATTATGCAAGAAGCAAAAGGCAAGCAGCTTGACAGTGAATTGGTTGATTGTTTTTTATCTCTGGATATTAATTTTCTTGAAAACTTGGAATGCAATTGCGGGATTTGCAGACAAAGAAGAGAAGCTCTTAGCGGAAAAATTATTTTAGAGAAAGTATCACTAATATCCTAGTGTTCTGTATAAGACATATTGTAGAATCCTTTAGAAATTATTTCGTTGTATTGCAAATAAATATAAAAACATACATTATAATTTCTGTTTTTTACAGAACACTAGATAAAAAATATTAAAATTTTCTTCCCCCTCCTCCAAAATTGCGGGAACTTCCCAAAGAGCTGCTGGAAGAAGATGATGAGCTGCTTCTGCCATAAGAATTGCTGCCTGAACTTTTAGAAGATGAAGAGCTTTTCGAACAGATGCTTCCGCTGCTTGAAGAATTATCATTTTTAGGAATAGCAGTTTTACTTGTATTGGTAGATATAAAGTTATCTACAACAGAAACAATTTTTATATTTCTATTTTCAACATAATCAGAAACAGAATTAGTCCTGGAAAATGATTTAGAGTGGGAATAAACCATACATACTGTTATAACAAGTGAAATTACAGCTCCAAAAAGTATATAAATTAATATTTTACCTACAACATTATCTTTATGAACTGGCTGATCCTGTTCTAAAACCTTCTGATTTACCGGAGATAATTGTTCACGCATTATGCTAAAAGAAGCATTTAAAAATGTTAATGCAGCAGAATAATTAGGAAAATTATCATCCTTATTTGTAAGACTCTTCACTACTCTATCAAGAAGTATTTCTACATAAGAATCATCAATCAATTCTTTGCACTTCCCGCTTGTAAGAATATAAATATCTCTATCTTGCATATTGATATACAACATAATACCATCATATGTATCGCCATAACCAAAATCATTGGCAATAAAAAATTCTTCAGAATATTGCTGCGGAGTTTTTCCATAAGAGTTATCAGTAAATACAGTGACATAATCTATATGCTGATTGTTAAAATTTTGTCTTGCTATGCTGATAAGTTTTTCTTCTTGCTCAGCAGAAAATAAGTCTGCAAAATCATAAATTTTTCCATCCTTGTCCACAGATGGAATTTCTGCATATAGGGATAAGTTTAGCAATAAGCTGCAAAACAATATAAAAAACAGACAACCTGTTGTTTTGATCTTAATAATCATAACAGCAAACCTCCTATAGTAATAAGAGCGCTAAATAAAACTGTAAGAATTCCAAAATATAAAAAAACTTTCTTGTAGTTAATCGGCAGTTTTCCTCCCATTTTTCCAGACTGCCCGTTTATAAGATATTTAAAATTTTTTCCATTATAATTTGCAGATAAAATATAAACAGGCATCATTACATATGAATGACTTGAATTAGTTATTCCTGGAGTATAGGAATCAATTGAACAGCTTGAATAACCAGTTATCTGGCCTTTTATAAATTTTTTTGCAAATTCATACATTCGGGCATGGGCTTCTTTTTCAGCTTCTGTATGGTTTACATCAAATGTTTCGGCAAAATATCCGGAGAGATATTTTTCAGAAAAATTTTCCATCTGACTATAGTTAAATGGTTCAATAGCTTGAATAATTTTATCATCAAGATTTTTTGAACCATCAGCAGGTATATTTGAAAAAGGAATTAGCGCTCTGCGTTCAACATGAAAAGTATCTGTCTTTTCATAATTATATTTTGAGTCGCTCCAGCTTTCATAGACATAAGCTGTTCCTGTTGCATTTATATCTATAACAGCGCTAAATAACCAGAAAGGCACATACAATCCAAGAATCTCTCCTTTATCAAGATAAGTTATAAAATCTCTTGGCAAGAAAAATTTGGACTTTAATTTTTGATGCATTAGAGAAACAGCATCTTTATGGCTTAATTTAAAGGGAAGAATTTTTTCAGGCCTTTTTGTTTCAGCTATGCGGCCGGCAATTATTGCAGGGCTGTGGCAGAATGCGCAAAAAGCAGCTACTGTATTTACATCTGTAATTAGTTCAGCGCCGCAGGAAGGACATGAATAAAAAGATATCCGGCTTTTTGGAATAGTTTTATTT
>JAVBQS010000024.1:0-21572 GCA_031548835.1 Spirochaetia bacterium | reverse complement strand
ATATAGCATTGCTGACCCATGGCCTGCTGAAAGGACAAACCTGTCCCTGTTTATCCATGTTGGGTCATCAGGGTTATAGTTCATAACCTCTCCGTATAAAAGCGCTCCAAGTTCTGCAAGCCCCATGGGCAGTCCCGGGTGTCCTGAGCTTGCTTTTTGAACCATATCTATTGATAATGCTCTTATGCTATTTGCTGCTTTTTCTATTAGCTCTTTCTTCATTTCTTTTCTCCTCCAGGCAAATACTAATTAGGTATGTTATTATGAAAAGATTTATAGCATTGTTGTCAATCCTTTTTTGATTTATACAGTCCAAATTTTCATCAAAGATTGTTTTTCAATTTTATAAAATTTTAGATTAGCAAGAACAAAAATAAATCATCCAGCATGGTTTAATGTATATAAAAAAAGAAATCCTGTTCCAGGTAAATATTGAAATAGCTGTAATATGAATATAAAATAATCAATAATTATGGAAAATAATTTTTCACCTATACTGGAAGAAAAACGAAAACTTAGAAAAGAAATAAAAAATATCTGTAAAACTCTTAATCAGACAGATATAACAGAAATGAGTAAAAAAGTTTTAGAAAATCTTAAATCTACTGATATATGGAAAACAGCTGATATTATTTTTGCTTTTCTGCCCCTATGTGATGAAGTTGATACAAGGCTTATTATTAAAGAAGCGCTTGCAGAAGGAAAAAGAGTAGCTGTTCCAAGAATTGACGGCAGCGATATTTTTTTTCATTATATTACTTCTCTTGCTGAGGAAGAATTTTCCAAACATAATTATGGAATGCATGAGCCGTTGCAGGAAGCAGAAATTGCTGAAATAGATGGTTTGCCTAACTCAAAAATATTGATATTAACACCTGGAATGGCATTTGACAGCCAGTGCTGCAGATTAGGCAGGGGAAAAAGTTTTTATGACAGATTTTTCCCAAAGTGCGGACAAAACTGTGTTAAAGTCGGAATTGCTTTTAATTTTCAGATAACAGAAAAAGTGCCGCTTGAAAGCCATGATGTGACGCTTGATTTTGTTATTACAGATAAAAATATTTATAACAGGGCAATTTAAAAATGTTTAAAATTTTTCAGGAAATTTTATTATATAATCTGATAAATACTATAATATTTTTTAATTAAGATGATATAATAATTAAAACATACTCTTTGCTTAACAGGCGGTTGGCCGATATGAATCAATTGGTTTTTTCCATTGTCCTTTTTGCTGCATTTACCCATGCTTTATGGAATTTTTTTTCAAAAAAAGTTTCAGGAAATTTTACAATTTTTTGGTATGGCCATGCTGCAGCAAATCTTATTTTGCTTGGCTATACAATATATTATCTTGTCACAACAGGATTTAATTTCAAAGGTTCACCTTATGTAATAATATCAGCAACTGCACATGCATTTTACTTTATTAGTATGCTTTATACATATTCACGGGGAGATATATCAACAATATATCCTATTTCAAGAGGAACAGGTGTTGTAGGCACTGCAATTTGTTCATATTTTTTACTTAAAGAGCTTATTACTCCAGTTGCAGCTATTGGCATAGCTGCAGTCTGCGCAGGTATTATTGCAATAGGATTTAGCAAACACAAAAATCAGGAGCGCGATATAAAATCCTATTTTATTGCAATTTTAACAGGTATTTTCACTTTTATATATTCTGTTGCAGATAAACAGGGAGTACAATATGTAAATCCTATTGTCTATATAAACATTACAGATCTTATTGCATTAACTCCTTTGGCAGGAATGGCTAATAGAAATGGTTTTTCAGAATCAATCAAACTGATAAGGAAAAATCTTAAAGAAACTCTTATAATAGGTTTTGGTTCATGTGGAACATATCTGATAATTTTATTTGCAATGAGGCTTGAACGGGCAAGTTATATTATATCTGTAAGAGAATTTTCTGTTGTAATTGCATCAATAATGGGATTTATATTTCTCAAAGAAAAACCTACTTTATTTAAAATAATAGGCATTATAACTATAACTGCAGGCCTTGTCCTGATTAAACTGGGGTAATGAAATGTATCCCGTAGGTTTAATATAAATTTATATCTGTTCCTGTCCAGCAACATCCATGTTGCTGGACAGGACGCAACGTCCATGTTGCAGTCCTGACCTGCCCCCCGAATAGTGATCCATCATGATAGTTAGTATATAATCGATTATGGGGGAAAACAATGCCAAAAAAGATATTTACCACCGAGCAAATTATTAACAAACTTAGGGAAGTGAACTGACCCCAAAAAGTTGGACAAATATTTCAAGCAATAAGCTTCCTGTATGAAACAGGAGAAATGTATCCAAGCTTTTTTTGGATTCTTTTATTATTATAAAAATGAATATATTCGTCAATTCTTTTTTTCATATCAACTGCTGTAAGCAATGAATTCTTTTTATGAAGATATATTGTTTCACATTTAAGTGTCGAAAAAAAACTCTCCATTTTTGCATTATCCCAACAATTTCCTTTTCTTGAAAAACTCTGACTTATCCCATTCTCTTTTAATATCTTAACATATTTATCCCATCTATATGTTATACCTTGGTCACTATGGAGCATCATTCCGCTTACATTATAACAGTCTATAAGTTTTTTGATAGGTTCAATAATATAATCTCCACCTTGAGAAAGTGAATAAGCATGACTTACTACTTCTCCATTAAAAAGATCAATTATCCCATTAAGATAAAGCCAACCTTCACAAACCTTAAACATTGTAATATCTGTTACCATTTTCTTAAATGGTATATCTGAATAAAAAATCCTGTTAAGTTTATTTTTCATATTTATTGAATCTTTTTCTTTTATTTTATAATAATCTTTGGGATATTTTTTTCGCCTTATCCTGTATTGCAAGTTTTCTTCTTTCATTAAACGTGCTATTTTCTTATGATTATATTTTTTCCCATACTTTATACTCATATATTTAGAAGCATGTTTACTGCCATATGTGTAATTTACTTCTTCTTGTAATAATTTAAGCCTGTTTTTATCTTCATAATTTTTATTTTTTTCTGATTTCTTCTTAAGATAAAAATAGTAACTGCTCCTTGCAATTCCACTTATTCTGCACAATTTCATGATGGAAAAACCTGCTTCATTTGTTTTTCTAACTGCTGCACAATTTCCTTTTTTTTCATCATTGCAACATTTCAATAATATCTCATTATAATTTTTATAATAAGCTAATACCATTTCAAGTTCTTCTATTCGCCTTTCATATTTTTTCTTTTTCTCTTTATTTATATTATCCATACCCATATTTTTTACTATATCAGGGTTTTTTAATATAGTTCTTTTTACCCATTTTCTTACAAGGTCTCGTGTAAGACCATATTTTTTCCCAACTAATCTATATCCAAGATTATCTTCATAATAAGATTTTATTACTTCTTCTTTAAATATATCAGGATATTTTCTTCTCATTTGTTTTCTAACCCCTTTATTTTGTCCAACTTTTTGGGGTCAGTTCAAAGTAGAGCTTGATCTTGGAAGGGGGATGGCCTTTCAGGAAGCTCTACGAAAGATAGAGGTATCAGAACAAACATACTATCGTTGGCGGAAAGTGTATGGGACGATGCAAATCTAGCAAGCGAAAAGGTTAAAGGATTTAGAAAAAGAAAACAGCCGTTTGCGAAGGATAGTATCAGACCTAGCCATAGATAATGCAGTCCTCAAGGATGCCAGCCTGGGAAAATTATAGGCCCGGCGAAAAGAAGACAAGCAATAGATATGGCTATGGAAAAGTTTGCGATATCTGAACGCCGGGCCTGTCAAATATTTGAACAACCAAGATCAACTCAAAGAAGAAAACCCATTCTCCGCAGTGATGAGAATATCTTAACAAAAAGAATTATTGAATTAGCCTGTAAATTTGGAAGATATGGGTATCGGCGTATTACTGCGCTTCTTCAGAGAGAAGGATTCCGTGTTAACCATAAGCGGGTAGAACGTATATGGCGTGAATGCGGCTTAAAAGTACCCCAGAAACAGAAAAAAAGGGCCCGGCTATGGCTCAAGGACAGTTCTTGTACCCGTCTACGGCCTACATATAAAGATCATGTCTGGAGTTATGACTTTGTCGCAGATAAAACAAGTGATGGAAAAAACATTAAGATTCTTAATATTATTGATGAGTTTTCCAGAGAATGCATAGCCATACGGGTGGCCAGAAGTTTTAATGCCCGGGGGGTCACTGATACATTATTTATGCTTTTTTGTACAAGAGGAATTCCCGGGTGCATCCGTTCAGATAACGGTTCCGAGTTCATTGAACGTGAATTATGTGCCTGCTATCAAAAATAGGAGTGCGGACAACATTTATTGAACCTGGAAGTCCTTGGGAAAATGGCTATATTGAATCCTTTAATGGTAAAATGAGAGACGAGTTTCTAAACAGAGAATTATTCCATTCACTGAAGGAGGCCCAAATACTTGCTGAAACATGGAGAGAGGAATACAATCATTTCAGGCCGCACAGCAGTTGTAATTATCTGGCACCGGCTCCAGAATCATTGTCATTCGCCGATGAATGTATAAAGTGGGCTAGAACATACGGTGTTACCGTATAAAAGACTAACTATGAAACTGGAGTCATTATTAGGGGCAAGTCAGGGACAGTAAAACAGCTTGCATATTTGACTAAAAAGATAATATGATTAAAATTTAGTAATATTATAATCCTTGGAGAGACAAATGGGAGAAATAAAATCAGCGCTTGAACTTGCGCTTGAAAGAACCAATAATGTACAAAGCAATAAAAAACTTATTGAAAAAAACAACACTATTGATGAAGGCAGAAGAACAGCATTTGAATATATAGAAAAAAGTGATATAACTGCCGGGACATTGGAAAAGAAAATAAAAGATGCTGATAAAGGAAAACAGGAATGGTTAAAAGAAGGTATGTTTAAGGTTTTAATAAGCAATCTTAAGCTTCCTGAAAACGAGTCATCATTTGAAAAAATAAATAGAATTAAAGATGGGTTTTCTGCAATTGCCAAAAATAAAAAAGAGATTGTTTTACTTTTTACCCAGATAGAACAGCTTTTTAAACAATATTTAGAAAATAAAAATTCAATAAAAGAAAATCTAAACAGCAATTTTGCAAGAAAACTTAAGGAAAAAGAAGAAATTCTATCTAAACAGCTTGGCACACAAGTAAACCTCAAACTTGAAAGCGATCCTGAATATAAGGAATATTTGCATAAAATGACAAATCAGCTTGATGAACAATACCATGAAGTTCTTATAAAAATCAGAACTGAAATTGAAAAAAGGTTATAAAATAATATTTTTACACAAACTTCAATAAATTTTAATCTCTAAAATCAGCAATAATTTATGTAAAAAATAGCCGATGCTTATAGAGAATTATATAGAGGATATAAAAAAACTGTCCAGTATAATGCCGGACAGCTTATTCCATCATAGTTAGAGATATATTCTATAATAGCTAAAATAATAATTTATTCGTCCCTAAAAAGTTCTACAACTTCTTCAGGACTTTTAGCATTTACAAGCAAACGGCAAAAACTCTGGGATCTGGTTATTCTTGCAATTTCTGCGAGAGCTTCAATATGCGGCCCAGATTGACTTGGCTGTGCAAGTAGGAGGAAAAAAAGTTTTGATGGTTCATTGTCAAGAGAATCAAAATCAATTCCATCAGGCGCTATACCTATTGCAAGAGTAAGATTTTTTACTTTTTCTGTTTTTGCATGAGGAACAGCAATTCCTTTTTCAAGGCCAGTACTTCCCATATTTTCTCTTGCTATAACAGCTTTAAAAACACTTTCAGCATCGCCAAGTTTTCCTGCTTTATCAAGAACATCTATAAGTTCTCTGATTACTTCTGTTTTTGTTTTTGATTTTAATGGTACTCTAACAACATTAGTTGCTATTAAATCTACTATAGCCATTTTTTATCCATCCTTATATTTATAAAACGTATTATACATTATGTGAGCTGATTGTAAAGCTCTAAAACCCTTTCTTCATCTTTTACAATCAAAACAGAACAGGGAACGCTTCTCATTGCTCTCTCAGATTCATTATAAAGCTCATCTCTTCTGCTTTGGATTTTTGACAGCTCGCCGATTATTAAGAGATCAATATTGTATTCTTTTACAAAATTTTTAATCTCCACATTTACACTTCCGCTTGATTTAAGCGTTTTGGCAGCCACCCCTTTTTCCACAGCCAGATGCCTTACATGATTCAAGTATCTGTCAGCATCTGCTTCGAGATCTCTCTGATATTCTTCTTCTTCTGATTTAAGAAATATCTTTGCATTTACAAGATCACTCAGAGCTCTTGTGTTTACAACATATAAAATATGAAATTCTGCTCCTGTAATCCTGGCAAGGCATATTCCATATTGGGCAGCAACAACTGACCCTTCGGTTCCATCAACATAAACCATTATTTTTTTAACAGGTCCATCCATGAAATTCTCCTGGCTAATTATTAAGCTTTTTCTTTTCCAGACGTGTTTTTATCATCTTAAGTAAGATAATCATATCACGTTCATTTTCCTCAAGCCTGTTCTCTATATATTTTACAGTCTCTCGAAGATCTGGTATAGCAATTTTTTCAAGAGCATTAACTTTTCTTATAGTTTTTTTAACTTCCCTTGCCAGCCTCATTATGGAAATTTTAAGCTCAGCCAATTTACCCATTACCTGAACTACAGACTTGAATTCATTTAATGAATTATCCACCCAAAAACTTGTACCCATAGGGCTGTAATAAGGCGGATAATCCTCAAAACTGGTATCAACAACTGGCAGCCCTACACCCATTACTTTTCTCTGGGATATTTTTACCTTGCTTTCTATATTGATTGTACTTGCAACCTGGGTAAGTTTAAGTTTACCCATATCAAGCGCAGCATATTCAAGGGTGCGGTATGCTTCAGACAGCGCTTTTTCAACCTTTTCCTCATGGTCGGCAGCCTGGTCAACAAGGTTTAGAAGCTCTATAACAAGAATATTTCTTTTCTGGTCAAGAAGCTCGTAGCCAAGTCTTGCAAATTTCAGCTCGTTCTTGAGGGAAAGCATATTTGTTTTTGTAGGCGCTACGTTTCTCATTATCTTCCGTAATATTTTTCAATTTCTTCTTCAGTAACTCTGTGCAGCTCTTCCCGAGGAAGAATATTGAGGCATTGCCAGCCTTTATCAAGTGTTTCTTCTATTGTTCTGTCCTCATTCATCTTTTGAGAAACAAAACTTCTTTCAAAAGCTTCGCCAAACTCCATATACTGGTGGTCAAGCGGAGTAAGTTCTTCCTCTCCAATAACAGAAGCAAGGTTTCTTACATCTTTTACATAGCTGTATGCTGCAAAAAGCTGGCTTGCAAGGTGAGGATGGTCTTCTCTTGTCATGCCTTCTCCAATTCCGTCTTTCATAAGTCTTGAAAGAGATGGAAGGCCGGCTACAGGAGGATAGATATTTCTGCTATACATTTCTCTTTCAAAAACTATCTGGCCTTCTGTAATATAACCTGTAAGGTCAGGAATAGGATGAGAAATATCATCATTAGGCATTGTAAGAATAGGAAGCTGTGTTATTGATCCGCTGAATCCTTTTATCATTCCTGACCTTTCATAAAGCTCTGCAAGGTCTGAATAAAGATATCCCGGATATCCTTTTCTTGAAGGAATCTCGCCCCTGATTGTTGAAATCTCTCTTAAAGATTCACAATAGTTTGAGACATCTGTCATTATTACAAGCACGTGCATATTTTTATTAAATGCAAGATGTTCTGCAAGAGTAAGAGCTGTACGCGGTGTTATTGTTCTTTCAATTGATGGGTCATCAGCAAGAGAGAGAAATAGCGCCACATTGTCAAGAACTCCTGTTTCTTCAAATGATTTTACGAAAAACCGCGCAACATCATTTTTTACACCCATTGCAGCAAAAACTACTGCAAAGTTTGTCTTGCCGCCCTTTATTTTAGCCTGCCTTGCAATCTGCGCAGCAAGTTCATTGTGAGGAAGTCCATTGCCTGAAAATATAGGAAGTTTCTGCCCGCGGATAAGAGTATTCATTCCATCTATAACAGAAATACCTGTCTGGATAAAGTCTCTTGGATATTCGCGCGCTGTAGGATTTATTGCCATGCCATTTACATCAAGCTCTGCTTCTGCAACAGGCATTGGGCCGTCATCAATTGGCTGTCCAAGACCATTAAAAACCCTGCCAAGCATTTTCTCGCTTACACCAAGTTTTAATGGTTCACCCATAAAGCGGATGTGGGTCTCAGGCATTGTAAGTCCTGATGTTCCTTCAAAAACCTGAACACAAACGATATCTTTGGAAGTATCAAGAACAAGACCAAGCCTTGTATTGCCTGCCGGATCAACGCACTGAACAAGCTCTCGGTAGCCTACTGAATGTGTTTTCTTTATAAATACAAGCGGACCATCTATCCTGTCTACGCCAATATATTCAAGTCCGGTTTTGAGTTTTTTTTGTTTTTCATCCATATCAATTTTAGACATATACTGACTCCAATTGATCCATAGTCCGTTCAAGTTTTGCCATAAGCTTATCAAGAAGCTTAAGATCTTCGTTCGGAACATTAAATTTCATTTTTATAATATCCTGGTAAACACTCATCTGTTTGAGTTTGACAAGTGTTACTCCTCTTTTTATCGATTCTGCTCCTTTTCTGTAATATGTAAGAATTACCTGGAGCATTCTCATCTGTTTTTCAACAGTTGAATATCTGTCAATATCATCAAATGCATTCTGCTGGAGAAAAGCATTTTTAAACAGAGAACATACTTCTATAATAAATTTCTGGCTGTCAGGAAGAGCGTCAGGGCCTACAAGTTTAACAACCTGCTGAAGCCTTACCTCTTTCTGGAGAAGCTCCATAATCTCGCCTCTGTCATCCGCCCATGTAGGGCCTGCATGCTGTTCCCACCATGGGGTAACATCATTTAAATATTCACTATAGCTTTCAAGCCATGATATAGCAGGATAGTGACGCGCATTTGCAAGCTGGCGGTCAAGTCCCCAGAAACATCTGACAAACCGTTTTGTATGCTGTGTAACAGGTTCTGAAAAGTCGCCTCCTGGAGGAGATACTGCGCCAATAAGTGTTACAGAACCATCCTTTCCGCAAAGAGTTTTCATATAACCTGCTCTTTCATAGAATTCTGCAATTCTTGTAGGAAGATATGCAGGAAATCCTTCTTCTGCAGGCATCTCTTCCATACGGCCTGAAAGCTCTCTTAAAGCTTCTGCCCATCTTGATGTAGAGTCTGCCATAACTGCAACATGGTATCCCATATCTCTGAAATATTCTGCAAGAGTTACACCAGTGTAGATACTTGCTTCTCTTGCTGATACAGGCATGTTTGATGTATTTGCAATAAGAATTGTTCTTTCCATAAGACTTTTCCCGGATCTTGGGTCAATAAGTTTCGGGAATTCATTAAGAACGTCTGTCATCTCATTTCCGCGTTCTCCGCAGCCTATGTAAACAATAATATCTGCATCGCACCATTTTGCAACAGCATGCTGCGTCATTGTTTTGCCAGTGCCAAAGCCGCCGGGAATTGCCACAGTTCCGCCTTTTGCAACAGGGAAAAGAGTGTCTATTACTCTCTGTCCTGTGACAAGAGGAATATTAAGAGGCAGTCTTTCCTTTACAGGCCGTGGTTTTCTTATGTGCCAATCCTGAACCATTGTGATATTTTTATCGCCATTTTTGGTTTCAAGAATCATAACAGTTTCTGTTACTTTATATTCTCCTTCAGGAGAAACAGATTTAACTGTCCCGCTTAATCCGGGCGGAATTAATATTTTATGGTTTATCCTGTCTGTTTCCTGAACAGATCCTATTATTGTGCCGCCCTCTACAACTGAACCGACTTTGATATTTTCAGGTACAAAACGCCATTTTTTTTCTTTATTTAAGGAAGAAACCTGAATACCTTTTTCAATAAAATGGCCAGAGATTTTATAAATATCTTCGAGAGGTCTTTGAATACCATCATATATAGTTCCAATAAGACCAGGGCCAAGCTCAACTGAAAGAGGCATTCCTGAACCATAAATATTATCGCCAGGACATATTCCTGTTGTATCTTCATAAACCTGGATTACAGCATCATTTCCTTCCAGTTTTATTGTTTCACCAATCAAACGGGAATCAGCTACCTTTACCAGTTCAAGCATCATGGCATCTGTAATGCCCATTGCTTCAATTACCGGACCATTTACTCTTTTAACTTGTCCTATTATCCGTTCTTTCATTTCGAACCTCTATAATACCTCAGGATACTTTGCAGAGAGTTATGCAAAGAATTCCTTGTAAATTATTTTCCTTATTTCTGTCTGATACCTCATTAAACGTGTAGGCACCTGATTATTAAATGCTGTCCTGTTATCCTTTGATGACAATACTATACCCTGGGCAAAAAGGGGATTCTTATCTGATTTTATAAGTCTGATATTTCCGCAAGTAAGAGCATTCTATTTTTTTTCTGTATCTCGCAGAAAACTGTCTGTCATAATTTTTAGTTCGTTAGGCGAACCATTTATAACAGCTTCCTGTTCTCCAAGTCCTATTGCAGCTTCAAGTATCCAGCTTTTTACTATTTCAGGATAAGAAGTATCATTCACCTTCGCGCTTATCATTTCTCTAACTCTGTCTGTAACATTGTTAATTATCTTTTCCCGGATTTTGAGCACAATACGCTTTTTTTCAACAGATATTGCAGAAAGAGTATTTTTTTCTATAACTACAACCTGCTGTTCTATTTTTTTATCAGCATCTCTTTTAATAGCATTAAGCTGCATCTCTTTAGATAACTGTTTATCAGATGCTGTTTTTTTAGCATCTTCTATTATGCGCTGCGCTTCCTGCTTGGCATCGTTTTCAATACCAGAAATTAATTCAACTCTATCGTCACTGGATGTTTTCATTATCCTGTCCTTGAATGAACATAAAGTTCAAACTTTAAAGCTTGATACCTATTGCTTCGTTCACCATTGCTCTAATACCCGGCCTGCTGGGATCTTTGCCAGCCCGGCCTGGTACTTCAACTATCAATGGGAACTGTTCTGTAAAAATATACTTGTCAACTACCGGCCGTATCATATCAGCAATTCTATCTTCTATAATAATAATTCCGATATCATTGTCTTCAAGAGCTGTTTTAAATGCAGTTTCTGCTTCCTGCGGATTTTCAGCTTTTAATCCCTGAATACCCACGAGGCCGAAACCTAAAACAGCATCTTCATCGCCGATAACAAAATATTTCATTGCTTATACTTTTCCAAGAATCATAAGAGCTGTGATAAAACCAAATACTACAAGACCTTCTGCAAGAGCAATAAAAATAAGGGCTTGTGAAGCAAGTTCCGGTTTTTCAGCAATAGCGCCCATTGCTGCAGATCCAACATTTCCGATTGCAACTCCAGCGCCAAGTGCGCCAAAACCAAATGCTATAGCTGCTGCTATAAGTCCAAATTTCTGAACACCTGCTTTCTGTTCTGACAATGCAGTCTGGTCAACTGCTGTATGATCCTGTGCAAATGCACTTGAAACACCGCCCACAGCAAACAATGCAAGAGCGATAAAAGTAAGAACAAGACTGAACTTCACTTTTCTTTTAAATTCCTTTGTCGGGCTATTCATTGCTAATCTCCTCCTCTTTAGCTGTTCCCTTTCAGTGAAATCGGGGCATAAGCTTTTCCCGTGCCACTAAAATATTTTGAAAAGAACTCATAATAATTTAATCTTAAAGACTGAATACCTGCAGAGAGGCCTTCAAGTCCAATAACCAAAACATTTCCTGCAATCAGAATGATAATTGACCAGATATTAAATTTACCGTCTGCGGTAACCATTTTTGCAATTTGGTCAAATGCAATCATCAAGCTTACATGCGCAATTCCAAGTCCTGCAACTCGCATAAAAGATAGCGTGTTTGCAAGATACCCAGAGAAAATTTCAAGCATTTCAACAATCCACTCCATCATAAAATCAAGGAGAGTTGCTACTGTGAATTTTTTCGGATGCGAGGAATGCCTGTTATGCAGATAAAATTCAAGCGGAGGTTTAAACATAAAAAGTATAGCAGGGAGGCCAAGCAGAAAAAAAAGCATATTGGGATCAGGAAGCCCCTTATAATCATGTTTTACAAAATAGAATGCTGTATAGACTCCTGCGCCATACATCCAGCCTCCTATAATGCCTCCCTTATCCATAAAAAGCTTAAACCAGTTGCCTTTTGATATGCAGTTTACCCAGTTAAGGACAAGCCCTAATCCAATTACTGTTATACCAAAATATATTGTAATTAAGAGAATTCCATAGATATTTTTTACAACACCGCTGCCCTCATGGCCTGCTATAATGCCATGGTAATCAAACCATAACGGCTTAAACCATCCATAGCCAAAATATGATCCAAAAAGAACTCCTGCCAGCATTGCAGAACATCCGCACCATATCATTAATTGGCATAGCTTATTAATTCCGCTTTTTGTCTGATTTTTTGCAGTAATAATTGTGCCGAGAATTCCTATTAAAAAAACTACAAAGCCATGGCCAACATCCCCAAACATAAGTCCAAACATTATAAGATAGGCAACAGCAACAATTGGAGTCGGATCAACTGTTCCATATTCAGGAATTGCATAGTTTTTAACAAGCATTTCAAAAGGAGAGAGAAATTTCGGATTTCTCATCTCTACAGGAACATCAGGATTTTTCTTTTTTTCCTTTTTAATATCTTTCGGATCGCTCCATTCAAGATAGCATCTGCCTTTTGTAATAGCCATTACTTCTGATTCAAGAGTCTGCCTTTTTGAAGCAGGAAGCCATCCTGAAAAGATCATTGTCCTTGAAGTTTTGCTGTAAAAAGACTGCATTCTGTAAAAAAGCTCATTCATTCTAAGATTTGCCCAAAGTTCATCAAGCATATCTTTTTTACGCATAACAAGCTCTTTCGCAGAATTATTTGCTTCTTCCTGTTTTACTTTGAATTCATTTATTTTTGTATCAATTTCAGATACAGCATTTATTCCAAGAGAATTAAAATCGCCTGAATAATCTATATCTTCCCAGCCGAATTTCTGGAGGTTTTTATCAACACGGAGAGAATCTCTTTTCATTGTAATAAGAAGCAGTGTTACAAATCCGTTTTCTTCGCCAAGTTTAATCTGCACAGATGGAATAGGCTGAAATTCTGTTATAAAATCCTGTTCTTTTGCTGAAGGGATTTTTCCTGTTTTAATAGAAAGAAACATATATCTTTCTGTTAATTCAATATTTTCATCAAGGTTGGAAAGAAGAGCAAGCTGGCGCTTTATCTCTTCAAGCTTGTGAATTTCCTGCTGAAAATATTTTTGGTTATCCCTTATTTTCTGAAGATCGACCGCAATTGCATCAAGAGTAGTATTACTTTCTTCTATATTAACAGAAGAAAGCTTTGATACATCCAGTTCTCTTATATCTGCAGGGGAATAATTGATAAGATTAAAAAAGGATTCTATCCTTTTCCTTGTATCAGAAATTTTATTCTGGGATACTTTAGGAGAGACAGTAGTAATGTAATTGCCGGCATCGTCTGAAACATCTGTAACTTTTATGAAATGCAGGACACCTTCTCTTAAAAGTTCTTTAGTAACATTATCAACATCTTCATCAAGAACTACAGCCGTAAGCTGGCACATTTTTGTTGTAAACATAATCATATTACACTCTTAATTCTTTCTTCTTCGATATTATAATATTTTGCATTTAAAATTGTCATAACTTTACGTATTTCATTTTTTTTCAAAACAAAATAAGCCATTACAATTCCAATTGTAAAAGGATATCCGCCTTTAATTTTTTTTACTTCATAAAGAATTACCTGGTCCAGGAGCCTGCTTAAAAGCACAAGCTTGGACTGGTTATCAGAACTTTGCACAACAAGCATTGAAGAAAGAGCTGCATATTTTTTACTGATAAGCCCGCGTAATATTTCAGTTGAATCACCGGAAGAAAAAGCTTCTTCAAGCGCTTTTTTATCAAGATGGTGGCCGTATGGAATCATATTTGCAATACTCTGGTCCATAGTCATTTTATAAAAGTCGCGGAATCTTACAAGCCATGAAATATTTTCCATATCAATTTCAACGCCAAGCATCCGCTTTACAATATCGAAATCCATCCTGTCAAGTTTTTTTGCTTTATCATAAAGCTGTTTATAAAAATATTTATCCAAAGCTATTTCTATCGGAAATAGATGTCTTGTAACTTCAAGCTGGGACGCATTTTCTTTTATTATTTTTGCATAAGGAGTATTGGCAAGCACTTCAACAATTGTTTCAATTGAATCAACATTTATAATCTGGTCAACATGAAGGTCATAGTGAATTTTTTCCCTGTAAAGGTATCCTGTAAATGGTTCTATGTTTCTTTTTCTTATAACCCTGTCAAACCACAATCTTAAAGCAGCTTTTAAATTTTCAACTTCATATTTCCGGGTAAGCCCTTTTACAAATTCAAGAACATTTCCTGAAATATATCTTTCAATTTCATGATAGAGTTCTATCTCTTTTTTATAAAGTTCAAGTTCTGCAAGCTTAAGATCGCCTGTTCTGGTATAGACTTCTTCAAGTATCTGGAAATTTGTATCATGGAGCAGCCTCATTGCTTCAGGAAGAGATCTTGCTTTTGCCATCTGCGAAAGAAGGTCATCGCTGATAATATTGCTTATTCGAGCCCTGAGTTTAGCATTAATAAAAGCATATTTTTTTAATCTTTCCTGGCCCAGCATAAAGACTCCTTATTACTCCTGCTCATACTCTGGCTTTAGCAGCATATTTACAATAAGTCCGGCTACTTTATCTGTGTTTTCAATACTTTTTTCAAGAAAAGCCGAGTTCTCATTTTCCACTTCTTTAACAGCCTTAGCCAGATTATCATCTGCCTTCTGTTTTGCCGCTGCTACAGAATCCTGAATTTTTTTCTGAGATTCTTCTTTTGCCGAAGCTATTGCTTGATTATAATCAGAATCTGCCTGCCCAACAATTTCTACTGCTTTTTCCCTAGCCTGCTGAACAATTTTTTCAGCATCTTTTTCTGCTTTAATAATCTCATCAAGAACTATTTTCTGCATTTTCTTACTCTTAAATGTTTTCTGACACTATGCAACTAAGAACAATATTAGTCAAGTAATAACATTTTTTTGTATAAACCAATTTTTTATAAAAATAAAATTTGCAATTTTTTTGAGTTAGTTTTTAGCTTTTTGTTATTGCTTATTATATCAGCAATTAGTTAATATCGGCTAACTATTTTATAATTTTTTTCAAAAAGAATTAACCTACAAAATTTAAAAACAGAGCTATAACGGCAAGTCATTTTTTCTCATTATCTTAATAACTTTTAGTTATTAAAAGATTTTACACATAACAGTGAAATAAACTTTCATAAGCATATCATATTTTTGAAAATCCTAATCTTAATTATTATTGAAAATGATATATGTTTGGTTTATAGTCATTTCAGATGAAAAAAATTGAAACAGGCAGATTAATAACAGTAAAGCAAATTGCAGCAGGACTTGCCTATCTAAAAATCAAAATAGGAAAAAATGCTCAAAATTTTATGCCTGGAAATTTTGTAACAATTCTTCCGCCTGCTTCATCAGGAAAATATTTAAGAAGGCCTTTTTCTGTTGCAGGAATATTAGAAGATTCAATCGAACTTATAATAAAAAATATCGGGCCTGTTACAGAAAGCCTTGTTTCTCTTAGAGAAGGAAGCGAAGTTCAGATAATGGGGCCGCTTGGCAATAGCTATCAACTTCCTTCCAATATAAAAAAGCTCTGGCTGGTTGGCGGCGGCACAGGAATTGCATCTCTTCTTTTTTTAAAATCATTCCGTTCCAGCAGCAAAGCATCAGCAGATAAAATATTATGGGCAGGAAAATCAAAAGAGTTTCTTCCTTCTTCAGATTTATTAATAGATAGACAGTTTTCACATATATTTGGGAAAAATATAGCTATTGCAACAGATGATGGCTCTGAAGGTGAAAAAGGCACAGCATCTGAAGTTGTTTCAGGATGGCTTGATAAAGAAACTCCTGATGCTATTGCATCATGCGGCCCTCATGGAATGATGAAGGAAATAAAAAAGATAGCTGACAGCATAGGTATTCCTGCATGGTTTTCACTTGAAGAATTTATGGCGTGCGGAACAGGAGCATGCGCAGGCTGCGCAGTGCCGGCACAAGCAGGCAGCTATCTTAAAGTTTGCAGCGACGGGCCTGTTTTTAAAAGCAGCGAGGTAATTCTTTGATAGATTTTAAAACTAAAGTTGGAAAAAATCTTGTACTTGATAATCCATTTATAGCAGCAAGCGGCACATGCGGTTATGGGACAGAATATGCAGAGATAATGCCTCCGGAAAAGTGGGGAGCCCTGGTTTTAAAAACAGTGACAGTAAAGCTGCGCGAAGGAAACAAACCGCCGAGATGCTGCGAAACAGATTCAGGAATGCTTAATTCTATCGGCCTTGCAAATTGCGGCATAGATCAATTTCTAAAAGAAAAGCTGCCTGAATTTATAAAAAGATTTCCGGCTGCAAAAGCTGTTGTCAGCATAGCTGGAGAAACAACAGAAGAGTTTGCGCTTCTGGCAGGAAAACTTGCAGGGCATAAAGGAATAAATGCAATAGAGCTTAATTTTTCATGCCCAAATGTTTCGCGGGGCGGCATCCATTTTGGAGCAGATACTCTTTCCGCAAAAGAAGCAGTTAAAGAATGCAGAAAAACCACACAGCTTCCTCTTTGGGTAAAGATTAGCCCTGCTGCTCCTGACCCTGTAAAAATTGCATCTATTTGTATGGAATCAGGCGCAGATGCAATTATAGCAGCAAATACTGTCCCAGGAATGGTTATAGATATATGGAAACAAAAACCTGTTCTTGGAAATATTACAGGCGGTCTTTCCGGCCCTGCAATTTTTCCAGCATCGCTTAGAGTTGCATATCTTATTGCAAAAGCAATTCCAGGTATTAATCTTATAGGCTGCGGCGGAATTGATAGCGCTGAAAAAGCAATACAATTTATTCTTGCAGGCTGCAGCGCAATAGAAGTTGGAACAGCTGTTTTCAGGTCGCCTGATATACTTGATAAACTTGTTGAAGGAATTGTGTTATATATGGAAAAACAGGGATACAGTTCTATAAGCGATTTTACAGGAAAAGCTTTGCAAAATTAATTATTACAATAATTTACTTAAAAACCTGTTTATAAATTTTTCAGTTATTATCAGTTTTCCAAATAATTGCTATCAGCTTCTGTCATTACAGCGCAGGCTGGAATCCATTGTTCTTAATATATAGTAATTTTTTTTCTTCCCTGCAAGGATCAAAACATCACTTTATTATTAAAAAAATGACAATTTTTTTTATTATTTATCAGTTATTATTCAAATTGGTATTAATTTAGCAGCAAATTGATCTTGAAAAAAATAGAATATATTTTTTATAATAGATTGATTGATATTCACCGGAAGGTGTCTCTTTAAACAATAGAGCAGAATTGATTACAGGGAACCTCGGGAAACTCACTTTCTTTACTAAGAGATCAGAGATAAAAATTATTTTTATCTCTGATTACAATTAAACCCAAGATGTAAGGGATAGTATTTAGTATAAACTTAGAGTTTTTGGAGGTTGCCTTAGATTTGGGGAACCGCATTTATACTCAGAAAGTTTTTTAATACTGCCTTAAAAAATATATAATATCCAAAGAGCGCCTCCGCAATATTGTATCCATCTTTTTTAAAAGGAATGGTAAAAAATGCAGGAAAAATGTTACCTGGTTTTAAGAGGGGGCATAGTCTTTCCCGGCTACCAGTTCGGCTCTCTTGCTCCAAGAGCAGACGAACTTGATAAATTTTCAATAATTAAAAAAGGAGCCGGAGAAGTTGTGTTTAACACTGGAATGTCCGGCTATCATGAAATTCTTACAGATCCATCCTATACAGGACAAATTGTTTTAATGACATACCCCCATGGAGGCAATTACGGCACCAGCTCAATGTGGAATGAAACAGGCCCGGAAGCAGGCAAAAAACTTTCCAAAATAAAACTTGCAGGACTTGTTTTAAAAAATCTTTATAGAGGGCCAGTCCCGCAATCCCGCCTTTCTCTTGATCAGTTTATGAAAGAAAACAGCGCTCCCGGAATAGAAGGAGTTGATACACGAAAACTGACTCTTTTTATAAGAGATAACGGCAGTCCCAAAGGTGTTATAGTAAGAGCATCCATGTCAGGTGCTGAAACACTTTCTCAAAAAGATTTATCATTAATAGAAAATTTTATAAAAACAATTCCTGATATGGAAGGCTGCAATCTTGTAAAAGAGGTAGGGACAGGAGAGTTCCTGGTTATAAATCCTTCAGGCAGAATAAACATAGCTCTTCTTGATTGCGGCGTTAAAGCAAATATTATAAGAGAACTTGAAAAAAGAAATTGTAAAATATCGTTATTTCCAGAAAATAGCACAGCTGATGAAATATTTAGAATTAAATTTGACGGAGTTTTATTTTCAAACGGCCCCGGCGACCCTGCTGCTCTTAAAATACAGGTGGAAACTGTAAAAAATCTTATAGGAAAAATTCCTCTTTTTGGAATATGCCTTGGGCATCAGCTTATAAGCCAGGCTCTTGGCGCAAAAACATATAAAATGAAATTCGGACACCACGGCCTTAATAATCCTGTGCGGGATCTTAAAACAGGAAAAGTTTTTGTAACTTCGCAAAATCATGGTTTTGCTGTAGATGTTTCAACACTTCCTAAAGGCGCGGAAGAACGGTTTATAAATGCTAACGATAATACGCAGGAAGGAATTATGTGTGAAAAACTTGGAATACTCTCGGCACAGTTTCATCCGGAAGCAGCTCCGGGGCCTGTTGATTCATCCTGGATATTTGATGATTTTATAAAAATTGCAAAAGAATTTAAAAAGTAAAAGCAGCTGCACAAGGAGGATCAAGTGCCAGCCAGAAAAGATATAAAAAAAATATTGATTATCGGGTCAGGCCCTATTGTAATTGGACAGGCTTGCGAATTCGACTATTCAGGCACCCAGGCTGTAAAAGCGCTTAAAGAAGAGGGCTATGAAGTTATTCTTGTAAATCCGAATCCTGCTACAGTTATGACAACACCCGGGCTTGCAGACAAAATATATATGGAACCTCTTGAGGTAAATTATCTTAAAGAGATAATAAAAAAAGAAAAGCCTTGCGCCATACTTCCCACAATTGGCGGACAGACAGGATTAAATCTTTCACTTGATCTTTACAAAGCAGGTGTTCTTGATAAATACAATGTTGAAGTTATAGGAGCAAGCATCAATTCCATAATGCTTGCAGAAGACAGGGGAAAATTTAAAAAAGTAATAGAAGATATAGGGCTCGAAGTTCCGAAATCTGTAATTGCAAAAAATTTTAACGATGCAGAAAAGCTTTATAGAGAGACAGGCCTTCCTCTTGTAATAAGGCCAAGCTATACACTTGGAGGAAAAGGAGGAAGCATTGCATATACAGATAGCGAATTTAAAACTCTTGTGGAAAAAGCACTTTCAGAAAGCCCGGTTGGAGAAGCTCTTATTGAAGAATCTCTTATAGGCTGGAAAGAGTTTGAAATGGAAGTTATTCGCGATAAGGCAGATAACGCTGTAATAATCTGTTCAATTGAAAATGCGGATCCTATGGGGGTTCATACAGGAGACAGCATAACTGTCGCGCCGATACAAACTCTACCTGATGCAGAATACCAGAAAATGAGAACAGCAAGCCTTGATATATTAAGAGCAATAGGAATAGATTGCGGAGGATCAAATGTTCAATTTGCAGTAAATCCTGATACAGGAAGAATGATTGTAATAGAGATGAATCCCAGGGTTTCGCGTTCATCTGCGCTTGCAAGCAAGGCAACAGGATTTCCCATAGCAAGATGTTCTGCAAAACTTTCAGTAGGCTATACTCTTGATGAAATAGTAAATGATATAACAGGAAAAACAGTATCTGCTTTTGAACCTGTCCTTGATTATGTAGCAGTAAAAATACCAAGATTTGAAGTTGAGAAATTTCCCAAAGGATATGCACAGCTTGGAACACAAATGAAATCTGTTGGAGAATCTTTAGCGCTTGGCAGAACTTTTAACGAAGCTTTGAATAAAGCAATAAGATCTGTAGAGATTGGCAAAGATGGGCTTGAACCTCTTAATGTATCTAACGAACTTCTTGAGGCAATTCTTACAACTCTTCATCCTATGCGCATATATGCGATATACACAGTGCTCTTAAAAGAAGGCAAAACAGCAATTGATAATCTGAACAAAAAAACAAGCTATGATAAATGGTTTTTATATAATATTGCAGAGATTGCTGAAATTGAGAATTCTCTCAAAAAAGAAACACTCAACTCAAAACTTTTGCTTGATGCAAAACAGAATGGCTTTTCAGATAAAAAGATAGCAAAACTTACAGGGTTTTCTGTTAGCGATATTGAAAATAGAAGAAAGCAGGAAGGAATAAATCCATCCTACCATTTTGTAGATACATGTGCCGGAGAATTTTTCGCAGCAACTCCCTATTTTTATTCAACATTTGGAGAGACTGATGAAGGCGGTAAAATAGAAGGAGATGCTGTAATAATACTTGCAAGCGGGCCAAACAGAATTGGACAGGGCCTTGAATTTGACACAGGCTGCACTCTTGCTTCCCTTGCCTACAGGAATGAGGGAGTAAAATCAATAATGGTTAACTCCAACCCTGAAACTGTATCAACAGATTTTAATGTCTCTGACAGATTATATATAGAGCCTCTTGTGTTTGAAGATGTAAAAAATATTATGGAAAAAGAGGGAGTAAAAAATGTTGTTGTCCAGCTTGGAGGACAGACCCCGCTCAACATGGCAAGAGCTTTAAAACAGCAGGGCGCAAATATAATAGGAACATCTGTAGAATCAATTGATGAAGCTGAAGACAGGGGGCTGTTTGCAAAACTACTGAAAAAACTTGGGCTAAAACAGCCTGAAAACAGAACAGCAACTTCTTTTGACCAGATTATAAAATGCGCGGAAGAGATTGAATATCCTGTACTTTTAAGGCCTTCTTTTGTTCTTGGCGGAAGAAGCATGTTTATTGCATTTACAAAAGAAGAGCTTGAAGAATTTATAAACAGGGGTATAGAAATATCAAAAGAAAAACCTGTTCTTGTAGACCAGTTTCTGGAAGATGCGTTTGAGTACGATATTGATGCGTTATGCGATGGAAATAATGTTTATATTGCAGGAATTATGCAGCATATAGAAGCTGCAGGAATACACTCTGGAGATTCTGCCTGTGTATTTCCGGCATATAAATCAACACCTGAAATTATAGAAGAGATAAAACAGGCTACTGTAAAAATTGCAAGAGAAATCTCTATAAAAGGATTTCTAAATATACAATATGCTGTAAAAGATAACACATTGTATGTACTTGAGGTAAATCCGCGAGCTTCAAGAACT
>JAVBQS010000216.1:0-5919 GCA_031548835.1 Spirochaetia bacterium | reverse complement strand
TAATAAAGCTAAATATTTAACTTTTAACTACTTATTTTTATTAAAAATAAGTAGTTTTGATAAAAAACATATAAGGAATTTAGCAATTTATGCATAATTATATTCTTTATAGATAAAATTGTTCTTATATTAGACCTGTCCGATAACCTTAAAAATGATTCTGCAAAAGAAAAATTTTATTTGCATATTACTTTTTTATTTTCTAAACCAGTACAATTTGATATTGAAGTTCTAAGACAAAAACAATCTTTGGGAAAAGAATTTACTGTTGCAGAAAAAGCTGCTTATCTTTATTGCCCGAATGGCTATGGAAAAACCAAATTAGCAAATAGTTTTTTTGAAAATAAATTAAAAGTAATTGCAACAACAAGGAATTGGAAGACAAGCAATGAATTGCTGAAAATTGCAGAAGCAAAAAATAATTAAAATAAATTTAAAACATGTATAATATGGTATTAATTAAAGCTGAAAAGCAAAATTAAAAGATTTATAGAATAGTTTGAATAAATTTATTTTATCAGATTATTTGTTATATAATGATTTAAAATTAAAAAAATTACAGAATTAATATTTGTAATAGGTTAGAGCCTTGTCTGCTCCATCACTATCAATATATTCAGATTCCAATATTTCATTATTATCTGAAACTATAAAAAATCTTTCCTGCCACCAAAAGCCATCATCATATTCAACATAGATTTCATAATATTCATCTGTTATATCCTGGGTAAATGCAACAATATAACCGTCTTCTATATCATCTCCCATGCTGTAATCCATTTCATAAATATCATTTTCAGCAAATTCTATATAAAATGGATCATCATTATCTTCATCTTCTTCCAGAATCCATTCGCCATGAATCCATAATGGGGGAGATATTTTATCAATTCCATCTGAAACTATGTCTTCGCCGAAAGCAGGAAATAAAATTATAAAAAAAAGAAAAATATTTAAAAAAACTATCTGCTTTTTCATGGCAAATGTCCTTATTTATAAATTATTTTGTAAAACTTTATCATAGCATTTAAGATAAGTAAATCATATATAAAAAATTGTAACATTTTTTTGTAAAACATATTTATTTCAATAAGAAATAAATATGTTATTATAGTTACTGTATTTTTATTTGTTATATACTATTCTAATATATCTCATATATTTTATCCAAAGGATTTATAAAATAATAAAGATAAATTTTATTCTAAGGAGACGAAAATGAATTATATAAAAAGCGGACGAAACGCATTGTTATTATTCTGCGCAATGTGTACTACTGGGGCTGTTTTTGGCCAAGATAGCGCAAAAGAAGCAGAAATACCTCTTAAAAAAATTGCATTGTTTTCATCAGGAGTAGGTTTTTTTGAACATTCAGGTTCTATTTCAGGCTCTGCGCTTGTAACACTTCCTTTTAATTTAAATGCAGTTAACGATGCTTTAAAATCTCTTGTAATAAATGATCCTGGTTCAACTTCGCCGACTGTAACATATCCTTCCGAACAGACACTTTATAGAACATTAAAAAGCCTTAAAATAGATCTTTCGGGAAATCCGGGAATTGCTGAAATACTCGGCGCTCTTAAAGGCACAGAGATTGAAGTCTATACACCAAATCTTATTAAAGGCAGAATTATCGGTATTGAAAACAGAACTATAAATAGCAATAATTCTACACCTCAAAGCCAGCCTGCATCTGAAAAATATCTTTCACTTTTTACAAAAGATGGGGTTCAAACATTATCTTTAAAAGAGATATCTTCTTTTAAATTTACAGATACTAAAATTAACAATGATCTTAACAGGGCGCTTGATCTTATAATGTCTTCACGCGACTCAAATACAAGAAATCTTAATGTAAATCTTCCTGGTGAAAAGAAGCGCGATATATCGCTTGGATATGTAATTCCAACTCCTGTCTGGAAAGTTTCCTACAGGCTTGATCTTTCTCAGAAAAACCCTTTTTTACAGGGATGGGCAATTGTTGATAATGATGGAGATACAGACTGGCAGAATGTAGAGCTTTCACTTGTTACAGGAAGGCCTGTTTCTTTTATACAAAATCTTTATGCGCCATACCATCTTTCACGCCCTGTGCTTCCTCTTGCAATAGCAGGAATAGCAGAAGCACAGGTTTATGATTCAGGCTGGGGCGGAAGAGATGATCTTGCATATTCAAAAATGGATATGGATGAAGAAATTGCTGCTCCTGCGCCTTATGCAATGATGGATAGAAGAGAGATGTCAAAACAAGCTGAATATTCAACAACAAAAGAAAAAGTAATGGGCAATATAATGGAAACTGCACAGGCAAAAGCTGCAGGAGACCAGTTTGAATATACAATTAAAAAACCTGTAACTCTTGCAAGGCAGCAGAGCGCAATGATCCCTCTTGTAGAAGCAGATGTAAAAGCAGAAAAAACACTTGTGTTTTCAGGAATAAAAGCAGCGCGGGGAGGAATTATAAATCCTGCAATAAGCGTGGAACTTACAAACAATACAGGAATGAAACTTCCTGCAGGGCCTATAACAGTATTTGACGGAGGAACTTATGCAGGAGATGCATTAATAGAATTTTTTCCTGAAAATGAAAAGCGGATAATTTCATACGGCGATGACCTTTCCGTTACCGGAACTGTAATTGCATCAAATTCCAGGGAAGTGACTGGCGCTGCAATAGTTAAAGGTGTTATGACAATTACAAGAAAAATTACCTATTCAAAAACATATACTTTCAAAAATGGCTCAAATACATCAAGCAAGCTTATTATAGAACATCCTATAACAGGCGGAACAATACTTTCAGAACCTGCAGCTTTTAACGAAAGAACAGATTCTATATACAGGTTTATCCAGACTCTTCCTGCAAAAAAAGAGACACTGTTTACAGTAAAAGAAGAAGCGCCTACACAGGAGAGAATATCGCTATCGCAGCTTAATGTTGATTCATTTATAAGCTATTCTTCATCACAGGAAATTCCTCAAAATATAAAAGCAGCATTACAAAAAGCTGTTGAGCTTAGAAGAAGAGTTGATGATACAAAGTCTACTCTTGCTGATCTTGAAAACCAGAGAACAAGAAAAATATCTGAACAGGACCGCATACGTAAAAATCTTGAAGCAGCAGGTAATCAGACTCAGCAGGGAATGGAATATCTTAAAAAACTTACAGCGCTTGATAATGAAATTGATTCAATATCAGCCCAGACAGAAACTGCAAGAAAGAATTATCAGACTGCACAAAATACATATGACAGCTATATATCAACTCTTTCTTTATAAAACTTTTTTATTTAATTAAACAGATAGTAATAGCCAATTTCTGACTATCCAGCATAGAGTATGATAGTCAGAAATTGGCTATTAAATTGACATCGGAAAAAAAGAAAGATAATATTTTTATTAAAATAAATTTACAAAGGATATCTGCTATGAAAAAAATTGTTGCTTTCATCTGTTGTATTCTGTTTTTTATTTCTTTTGCTGCAGCGCAAAGCCAGCAGGCAAATATGAAAAAACCTGTAAAAAAGATACCTGCCAAAGAAGGAAATTTTGAGGTTATTGAAGGAAAAGTTATTACTTCTCCAATCAATATTGATAAATTTCATACTTCTGCATTAAGAGCTTTTACAAAACTGGGCTATCAGATAGAAGAAGATACGCCAGGAGTTATTTTGGTAAAACTTTCAAAACCTGCGTGGTGGTTAAAGCTTAAATTGTGTTACTGGAATGATGAATATTGGTATGAATATGTTGATAGTTTAAATCTTGATGCAAATCCTGGAAAAAACCGTATTCATAAAAACTATTACCGCTGGATTACAAATCTGGAAAAAACTATTTCTGATTATTATTACTATGAATAATTAAATTATTTTAAATATTAGACCTGTTTGATAACCTAAAAATGACAATTCCGGCATGGTTAAGCCATACCGGAATTATAAAATAAAAACCTTAAGATTATAAGCTATTAGCAAAAAATCGTACATTGTGTCTAAATTAGTACTTATTTGATGTTCGCAAAATGATTTTTAACAGAGTTATCGAACAGGCCTATTAGTTAATATTGCCGGAAAAACAAGAAAAATCATGCTATATTGACATATATTTTTAAAGACATTATTCTATTATTAATATTTATAATAAATTCTTCAGGGCAGGGCGAAAATCCCTACCGGTGGTAAAGCCCACGAGCCATATGGCAGATTCGGTGTAATTCCGAAGCCGACAGTTCGAGTCTGGATGAAAGAAGATTGTCATTTTACTTTCTTTAAAGCTCTGGGATATGTATATATTTCAGAGCTTTTATTATCTTGGCATGGTAATCCATACCAGGGTTTTTGCCTGACATGGATTTTAATTTTCATGTTTGTGCTATTTAAAATGTTTATCCAGATACTGCCCTGAGTATTGTTGGAGGGTGGTGTTTTTTATATGAGTATGAAATCAGAGCGTGAGAAATATATGAGATTTGCTCTAGACCTTGCAGCTAAAGGCAATGGAACAGTAAACCCCAATCCTATGGTTGGCGCAGTAATTGTAAAAAATAATGAAATAATAGGGCAGGGTTATCATTCTGTTTATGGCGGCCCTCATGCTGAAATAGAAGCATTAAAGAGCTGTTCCTGCAATCCTGAAGGTGCTGTCATGTATGTAACTCTTGAGCCATGCTGTCATTATGGCAAAACACCTCCATGTACAGATGCAATAATTAAAAGTAAAATATCCAAAGTAGTAATAGGCTTGTCAGATCCCAATATTCTTGTTGCCGGGAATGGAATAAAAATTCTTAAAGATAATGGAATAGAGGTTGAGACAGGCGTGCTTGATAAAGAGTGCAAAGATATAAATAAAATATTTTTTCACTATATCAAAAATAATACGCCATTTGTAATAATGAAATATGCAATGACTGCTGATGGAAAAATTGCAACAAGTTCAGGTGAATCCCAATGGATCACCTGTGAAGCATCGCGCAAACATACTCATAAAACAAGACATTTGTTATCTGCAATTATGGTAGGTATTGGAACTGTAGTTAAAGATGATCCTCTTCTTACATGCCGTATGTCTGGGGGCAAAAATCCTGTAAGAATTGTTTGTGATACTACTCTTAAAATACCTCTTGAATCAAAAATTGTGCATACAGCAAAAACAGTTCCCACTATTGTTGCTGCATCAAATCCTGATAAAGAAAAGCAAACCAGGCTTGAAAATGCAGGAATCACAGTAATTGAAACAAAATTAAAAGATTCAAAACTTGATTTACAGGATTTGATGGAAAAACTTGGAAAAATGAAAATAGACAGCATTCTTTTGGAAGGCGGAGGAACGCTAAATTACAGCGCACTTGAGCAGGGAATTATCAATCAGCTACAGGTATATATAGGATCTAAAATATTTGGAGGCAAAGAAAGCTTTTCTCCTGTTGAAGGAAAAGGTATTGAAAATATTTCAAAAGCAATTCCCTTAAAATTATTTAACGTTACTGTAATAGGCGAAGATGTTCTTTTGGAATATAATGTGGAGAAATTATCATGTTTACAGGAATAATTGAAGAAAAAGGAACAATAAAATCTATACAGCCTGGAGTTAAATCCATACGTCTTACTATAGGGGCAGGAATAGTTCTTGAAGATTTAAAAATAGGAGATAGTGTTGCTGTAAATGGAGTTTGCCTTACTGTTGCTGCTCTTTTTTCAGATAGTTTTGCATCTGATGTTATGCCTGAAACATTAAGAAAAACAGCTTTTTCAAATTTAAAGCCTGGAGATAGTGTTAATCTTGAAAGAGCAATGCGTGCTGACGGCAGGTTTGGAGGCCATATTGTTGCAGGCCATATTGACGGCATAGGCGCTATTACAGAAATACGAAGGGAAGATAATGCTGTATGGGTTAAAATAAAAACCCAGCCAGATA
>JAVBQS010000080.1:0-17958 GCA_031548835.1 Spirochaetia bacterium | reverse complement strand
TTTCATGCGTCCCTTGATTACCTCACTCCGGATGAAAAGTACTATTCAGTCTTTACCAATGGGCAGCCTCGGGGAAAACCCCTGGCCGCATAATCAACAACCACCTTAATTTATTTTATTTTTGTGTTGACAAAAGGGCGCAGTATAAAGAACCCAATAGAAATTAATTATGACGAAGAAAAAAAACGGTTTTTAGAACAATTCAAAAATAAAAGAACCAAAAGGTTTTATAATAATGCGTTGGTTAGATGGGAAAAATTTTCATTAACAATAGAAAATAGAAAAAAATTCTGGGAGACAAATAGGAATGAAATAAATGGCTATGTTAAATACTATTTGAAAAAAACAACACCTCCTACTGCTTTCTATACAATAAAACGGGATATTGCAGTGTTTGCTATGTTCTATGACCACCTTAGCACACATTTTTCCACACATCCTAATCCATTTAGATCAAAAAATTCTCTATTTCATGAAGAATTAAAGAAAAACTCAAAATACAAACTACCAAAGAAATTCCGTATTCCTAATTTAAATGAAATACAAACAATATGTGAGAAAACAATAGGAAGCACTCTATTTGCAGTAAAAATTGCCTATCGACATGGACTTTTGCCAAAAGATTTTGAATGGATAGAAATAATAGGAGATCATTTAGAATTAGAAAATGGAGAAAAGATACAACTTACCTCTGATTTGAAAGAGCTATTAAAATATTGGGAAAAAGAACTCAGGTTAATAGGTGGCTATAATAGACATTTTTTGATAGATAAATGGAATATCCAAATAGCCGACCGCATCCGCAAACTTACAAAATTAATGAAGGAGGATGGGGTTTTGGAAGAGGCATATACTCTCACTGATATAAAGCGATACTTTGACTATGGTATCGCCAAATATGAAAAGGGTTAGCTCAGTTAATACAACATCAATCAATAAGTAATTTGGTAAAAAAACGTCAAAAGAGAATGTCTTGATGATTTTCTCCAAGACACCTATAGCCATTGTACAGGTATAACATTATCCTTATCTTTCAAGGTAATGAGCTTATCATAGAAACAGATGACACCGCTAGGCCCGCGTTTCAAACCGCTGATTTTATCAAGCGTCGCGAAAGCCCGGATATCTTCCTTTTTTGGATCAGCATATTTTTTTATCTCCAAAGGATAGAGTGTACCATCCCGGAGAATGAGCAAATCAATTTCATTCATATCTTTATCGCGGTAGAAGAATAGAGGCAGGTCAAGGGCACCAATATTGGAGTAACTTTTAATAATTTCTGAAATGACAAAGGTCTCGAAAAATGCTCCTGCCATAGCACCATTTTGAAGGACCTCCGGTGTGTTCCAGCGGGTAAGATAAGCTACAAGTCCTGTATCCAGGAAATAAAGCTTAGGTGTTTTGACTGCACGTTTGGTAATATTGTTATGAAAGGGCTGTAATAGATATACAATATTCGATGCTGTTAAAATAGAAAGCCAGCGGTCTGCTGTTGGCGCACTGATACCTACATCCCGGGCCACTGATGCCATATTGAGCAGTTGTCCTGTTGCACTGGCCATGACAGTCATAAAGCGTAGGAATTTTACTTCATCCCCTACCTGGGTAAGTTCCCGGACATCCCGTTCGATATATGTTCTTACATAAGAACCATAGAAAACATCCCAGTCAAACTCCGGGTTGCTAGACAGCTCCGGCATACAGCCCCGCTGGATAACACGCCAGATGTCTTTATATTCTACGTCCTTAACACTGCTTCTTCTGGCCTTAAAATAATTGTCTGTAGGAATAAAGCCTTCGTTAAAATCCGCACCGGAAATCTCCCGTAGAGAAAGCCCCAATAAATTAAGAATACCCAGCCGTCCTGCGAGGGATTCGCTTACATTTTTCATCATATGGAACTGTTGAGAGCCGGACATGAAATACTGGCCTTTCTTCTTTCCCTTATCCAAATCTATTTTAATATAGGGAAACAGATTGGGAGCATATTGAATTTCATCAATAAACAGAGGCGGCGGTGTATTCTTAAAAAATGTACCTGCTTCATCTACTGCTGACTGAAGCATGATGGGATCATCTAGTGTTACATATGGTATGCCGCTGGTAACTTCCTTGAGCAGAGTGGTTTTCCCGACCTGACGCGCACCGGTAACAAGAACAGCTCCAAACATTTTCGCCAGTCTTCTGACAGATGTTTCCATGTGCCTTTTTATATACATACATTATTTCTCCGTCTATAATAACATTCAATATTATTATAGACGGCTTTTTAAAAAATACAAGTATTTACATTAGGATAGAAAGACTAATATATAATTGACTCCTATAATTCTTTCCTTTTCTATACTGTCCAGCAACAATAAATCTGCTATTTAAATCTATGAATATATATTGTTGGACGAAGTACCCGCACTACATTATTTCTTTAAGATTTCCATTAATTCATTATTTATATATAATATTTCCTTGCCTATTTGATGATGAGTCAGAAACTTTGTTTCTGCTAATTCTTTTAAATACTTTGAGGCTGTCTTTCTATTTATTTTTAATCTATTTACCAAGTATTCAATCTTGGAATATGGATTCTCAAATATTATTTCAACCAATTCCCTAGAATATATCTTTGGACATTTTTCTTTTACTTTTTCCAAAGTCCCTTCAAATAAAACCTTAATTAATTTTACTTTCTCCAAGGTCTGTTTTGAAGTCTCTTCTATCCCGTCTAAAATATATAAAATCCAATTTTCCCACTTTTTCTTTTTCTGTACTTCCTGTAATAGTTCATAATATTGTTTCTTGTTTTTTATTATATATGAACTCAAATATAAAATTGGTGTATCTATATGGTTCTTTAATAAAAGATATAAAATATTTAAAATTCTTCCCGTTCGCCCATTCCCATCATAAAAAGGATGGATAATTTCAAATTGATAATGAAGAACAGCCATTTTCCATAAACTATCTTCATCACCATTGAGGTATTCACAAAAATTATCCAGTAAATAACATATTTCTTTATAGTCTTGGGGCGGTGTATAAATAACTTCATTTGTTGCATCATTTATTAATGCTGTCCCAGGAACTTTTCGTATTCCTGCATTATTTTCAATAATTATTTCCTGGATTTTTATAATATCACTAACACTTATTATTTTTCTTTTTTTAATGAGACAATAGCCTTCATAGGTTGCTTCTCTATAATTTATTACTTCCTTTACAGATGAATTTATTGATGATGATTTCAGTGTTAATGATTGATATAATTCATCCCGTGTCGTAATAATATTTTCTATTGCAGAACTTTCCTGAGCTTCCTGTAAAGCTATTGCGTTTATTAATATATTTTGATTTGGGATTGTTGGTGTATATCCTTTTAATTCCGCTAAAGCTTCACGCGCTTTTGCTTCTTTACGCAATACAGCTATTGTTTCTACTTTTTTAATATCAGGCGGAAGTAAAGGTATTTCAGTGATCATTCCCTTCATGTCCAAACAATAACATATTTTGGACATATTGTCAATTTATATCCAATTTCCTTCATTTTTTCCTCACAATAATTCTGCAGGCATTTCACCTAACTCCCCGGGTATATTCACCGTTTAGTGAGGTCAATTAAGGAAACACGAACGTGTAAGTGTTGTTAGGTGAAATTTTGCCTGAATTTTTTCAAGTAAAGAATGTTTTATAAGATATAGGTTTTAATAAATATTTCATCTGGCTTGTAGAGTGTTAATATAATTTCTTGACAAATATAGCTGATTTTTATATATTCTTATTTGTAAGGAAAGTAAGAATGGAGATAGCTAAGGTAACATCAAAAGGCCAAATAACAATTCCTCAGGATATTCGTGAAGAACTGAATATAAAGCAGGGAGATAAAATCATTTTTTTTAAAGAAAATGGAAAATATTATTTTCAAAATTCATCATCTGTTGCATTAAAAACATTTCAGAAAGGAATGAAAGGAGCTGCAAAAGAAGCTGGATTTAAAGATTCTGATGATGTAGTTGCTTATATAAAAAATATCAGAAAGAAAAAATAATTTATGCGTATTTTTATAGATACAAATATAATTATTTCTGCTGGGTTATTTCCTGAATCAATAATAGCAAAAGTATTTGAACACATACTAAATAATCATAAAATTATAATATGTAAGCAAACATTAAAAGAATTAGAAAATGTTTGTAAAAGAAAATTTACTAATCGTATAAAAATAATGAATAGCTTTTTGAGTAGCATAGAATATGAATTAGTAGATTTTAAAGAATTAGATTATAAAAAGTATCCTAAGATAAGAGATGATTGTGATTTACCAATATTAGCATCAGCAATAGAATCGAATGCGGATATATTGATAACTGGTGATAAAGATTTTGAAGAAATAAAGATAAAGAAACCAAAAATAATAAGTCCGAAGAAATATATTGAAAAATATATGTAATAGGCAAAACTTTACTTAACTTCCTATAGTGGAATAATTTCAAATTTTCAAGAACAAATAGATGACTAAGATAAATATGGCTCAGGGAGATAGGCAATGCAATGACAGATAGCCAAATGATAAAATACCACAATGCAGTAGGCTTTCAAACTCGCAAAATTTTAAAGTCCTAACCCCTGATGACCCGAAACAAAAATATCTAGCCATGTAAACTCAATTTATGATGGCAGATGGGAAGACGATATTCTTTATATAATACTAAAAATGGGGAAGCATATTTAGAAACTCATCACATAATATGGCTGTCAAAAAAAGGTTTCGATACGATTGATAATACTATTACACTTTGCCCAAATTGCCATAGAAAAATGCATGTCCTCAACAAAGAAAAAGACATAGATTATTTGAAACGTAAAATAAGAACAGAATCACAAAATTAAATTTTAATTTTTTTCAAATGAAAAGATTCATTATGCTACTTAATAAATTTATCACTATTAAAATGAATCACAAGAATTTGATCTTCCGCAACCTAAATTTCCATTTCATATTCATTGTACCCTCCACCTCTTCAAAATATATTCTATAATACTCCTTCAAAAACTTTTTTACACATTTATATCCCTACTACTGATTCCAATTTTCTTTTTGCTTCTTCAAAATTAATAACCTGTGAAGCATGACTATAACGCTCCATCATACTCCCGCTTTTATGACCTGCAAGAGCCTGTATCTCAAAATCTGTTATCCCGGCAAGCCTTCCCAAGGTTACAAAAGAATGCCGTAATGCATGAAAAGTGATATTCCGTCTTTTTTGTTCATTCATAGATATTCCAATCTCTTCCAGTTCTTTTGTTAAAGCCCGTCTAAAAAAATTATTGCTTACAGGACAGAAATTGTTATGAAGTATCCCTGTGGGACAATCAAAACTTTCTAAAACAAATGATTCAGGATTAAGGTTTCTTGTTATTTTTCTTACTTTTTCTAGAATATTTAAAACAGAAGCTGGAACAGGAACAGTTCTTGTACTTCCATTTTTTGGAGCTTTCAATCCTTCTCCATCCTGCCAGTTATGCCTAATAATAATTATTTTATCCTGTATATCCTGCCATTGAAGTCCTCTGATTTCACCTCTTCTCATTCCGCATAATAGTCCCAAAAGAAGAGCTAAACGATATCGCGGTTCTGTTACAGGAGTATTAATAATTTTAGCTGCTTCATCTGGAGATAAAACTCCTTTTTCATTAACTTGTTCAGGAACTTCTTTTATATGTAAAAAGGGATCTCTGTCCAGTTCTTCACGGGAAACAGCATACCTCACAGCTATGCGCATTGAAGAGAGAACCATATTTATTCTTCTTCCAGACATCCCTTTTTCAGCAGCCCATGTAATCCAGTCTTTTATATGGCCAGAAGAAAGATTTTTTATTGTAAGATTTTTAAATTTTGGAAAAGGCTCAATATGTCTTTTTACATCCTCATGATTCATTTTTACATAATAAGCAGATAATGGTTTTTTCTTTACTACACGGCATTCTTTAACATAAGGGCTATTATCTGTCCAAAATTCCCTAACATATTCAATAAAGTTTTTATCAGATACCTGATTATTGAAAGAAATACTTTCCAGTATCTCCCTTGCTACTTTCTCAGCTTCTGCTCTTCTCTCTTTTTTTCCTTCAACAAGAATTCCTGTAGAACGGACAATTGAATACTTTCTTGTCTTTTCATTCCAAAAACGGACATGCCAGACAAGACCTGATTTTGATTCTTTCTTTAAAAGAGAATAAGGAGAATGATTCCGAATAAGACGCATACCTGCCACCTTCTCCCAAAAGTGTTCCTTTTAGTGTACCTTGGGATTTTTTTGTGTGATATGCCATCCGTTTTCGGGTAGGCTTATAATTGCTATATTCTTACTACGTAAGGAATTAGCTATATTGCCCGGAAGAGGACTTGAACCTCCATGCCGCAACCGGCACTAGAACCTGAATCTAGCGTGTCTGCCAATTTCACCATCCGGGCAATTATTAAATGTCTGTTCTGAAATATAAACAAGCCTGGAAATAGTGTCAAGAACTCCATATTATGATACTCAGTTTTGCAAAGATAGATGATTGATAACTATAGAAGATTTTGTCTTACAAAAAGTCTTCAATTTTTATCTAATATTCACAATATTGCCAAACATAAAATAAATTGCTAGCTTTTAACTGGAATTAAAGAGGTATATTTTGGGCTTTAAATTACTTTACATTGGTGAAATAACAGGAAAAGGCGGTGTTTTTTGTGTAAAAAAACTACTTCCTGATTTAAAAAAAGAACTATCTGTCGATTTTACAATAGCAGGATGCGAAGGAACAACAGGCGGTTTTGGAATAGGAAAAACACATGCAGTCTATCTTAGAAAACTTGGCATAGATGTGCTTACAACAGGCGAAAAAGTTTTTTTTAAAAAAGATATGGTTGAGTATATTCCTAAAGCGCCATTTATACTGCGTCCGGCAAATTATCCCCCAAGTGTTCCGGGAAGAGGATTTAGAATATATCAGGCTGGAGAGTATAAAATAGGAGTATTAACACTGCTTGGAAATTCAGGATTTAACAGAATTTATCTTAACAATCCTTTTTTATATCTAACCGATCTTGCAGATAAAATCAGAAAAGAGACAAATATAATTATCTTTGATTTTCATGCAGCAACAACTGCGGAAAAAAAAGCAATGACCTATTTCTCTGAAGGAAAAGTTTCTGCTGTAATAGGAAGCCATACAAAAGTTATGACAGCAGATGAAAAAATACTGCCAAGCGGAACAGCAGCAATAACAGATGCAGGAAGGACAGGAAGCCAGTATTCGGTAGGAGGCCTTGATCCTCAAATTGAGATAAAAAAATTCCTTTCACAAATTCCTGAACGCTCGCATGACTGCTGGGATAATCTTGAATTACAGGGAATTCTTATTGATATTGATCCTGAAACAGGAAAAGCATTAAGCATAAAAAGAATAAAAAAATCCTGCACAGCAATGGAGAAAGAAAAATGTATGAACGAGGAACAGTAACTGCAGTTGAAAATAATATAATATCTGTAACCTGCGGCAAACCGGAGCATTGCAAATCTTGTGCAGCAGCATCGCTTTTCTGCAATGTTAAAACAAAAGAATTTAAAGCATTAAACAGCAATAATCTTGATATTAAAACAGGGGATGATGTGGAAATTTATGTATCGCCGTCCAAAACTATCGGGTATAGTTTTTCAATTTTAATTTTTCCTCTTATCATGTTTTTTATCGGCTATTACCTTATAGCCAAACTTACAAATACATTATCCGATGGAGTAAAAATTATTGGCGGTTTTGCAGGCCTTGCAGCTGGTTTTGCAATAGCTTTTTTATATAATTCTTTTACAAAAAAACAAAAATATCCGGTTATAACAAAAAAATTTGTTGATGAACAATAATATCAATATGCAAACTGTTTTTCTTTTCAAGTTTGTTGAAACATATAGTTAAATATTTGGAGATATTATGAAAAAATATATTTTATCAATTATTCTATTATTTTTAATATCAAATGTTTTTGCAGATGATTTAAATAATAAAATAAATAAATTCTGGAATTTCATATCTAAGAATGAGTACAAAATTATGTCAGCTGATAATCCTGAGCTGCCGATTTATGATGAAATATTTAATCAGATCCAGCTTATTGATACAAATGTTTTTGTAATGTTGGAAAATAAAATTACAAATGGTAAAAAAAATATGGTAATAACAGCTAACGGAAACTCAGACTATTTCCAGTTATGCGATAAAATTGTAAGTATGGCTCCAAAATATAAAACACTTAATCCTATATCCTTATTTCCAAAATTAGATGCAATTGAACCTTTTATATACATGGATATAACGCTAAAAGCAGAAGATGTAAAAGTGCATTTTGACAATGTAGACACACAAATTAATTTACTATTTCTTTTGCCGGAAGAACATCTATCGCGTATAAGAGCTGACCAAACATATTATCTTTATAACATATATCTGCAAATGCTGTTTATGATGACACAGCAAGTACTTGGCGAACGCACTACCGGAAATAAAATAGAATCTGGAGAAATATCATTGGTAAATATTTTAGTCCCGGCTGCTCCAATATTGAATTTGCCTAACTATATAAAATAAATATCAGGCAAATACCTGCCGCATTGTTTCTCCGCAGCAGAAAAGATGTTAGGCGATATGTAAAAAATTATCTAACAAAGCATTTGTTAATTTATCTATGATTATTAAATTTTTCAGGCTGTCCAGAAGCAATATATTTTGCAGAAAAATTGTATTTTATACTTTATTAAAAGAGTAAAAGAAACATTCGTTGAATGTTATAAAACTGATAGGTCATTAAATAAATGACTGTAACAAAAGGAATAAAAATGATAAAAAAACGAGGACTTGCACGTTTAGTGCTTCTTTCAATTATTACACTTGGCATTTACTCACTGTACTGGATTTACAAATTAGCAAAAGATGTAAATGCTATATGTGATGGAGATGGAAAGAAAACAGGAGGTTTGGCAAAATATTTTTTCTTGGGAATAATAACATTGGGTATTTATGATTTTATATGGCTTTTTATGTTAGGCGACCGCTTACAAGATAATGCGCCTCGATATAATCTTAATTTTAAGGAAAGCGGAGGAACTATTCTACTTTGGTATATACTGGGTTCTTTTATAATTGTCGGGCCATTTATTGCAATGCATATAATAATAAAAAATACAAATGCATTGGCAGAAGAATATAATAAAAAAAGCAAACCAGAAGCATAATATAAAAACAGGTATGCGTAAACAGCTGTGTTATAAAAAATTCTTATCTTTTAAGCTGTAGAGCATACCTTAATTTGATATAGCTGCTTCTCTCTAAAAATTTTAGTTGTTTTTGCCGGCAGCAACAGGATAAAGCCAAAGATATCTGATTTCAAATATTTAGTAAAAAATTCATTTAATGAAAAATATTAAAGATAGTAATAAAAAAATTTATATTATTTATTCTTAGATTAATAAATATATTTTATTTTTTCAGACTTAATTCTTATCTTGGATATTTGCCTTTATTTAATCTTATATGGCTTTTTATGGGGCTATTTTTTACAATCCTTACCTTTTGGCTTTTATAATTCTCCCGCATTTTTTTGCAAGAGAATATTTTGCTTTTATACATGGCGTTATAGTTAATAATTTTAGAAAATAATTATAAAAGTTTATAGAAAACAATACAAATTTTATTATTGTCACAATGGTTATTTTTTTCTAATGTTATAATCACATAAAATAATCAATATTCAATTAAATCATTGCTTTCAAAAAACATATATAACAAAAAAATTAAAACGCTTTCTCAAACTGGCCTGTTTTAAGAAGAATAAGAGTACATGCTTCAGCATATGGTATTGAAGCTTTTAAAAGAGCTTCTTTAAGTTCTTTTGATTCTGTCCCAGGATTTAAAATAACACGCTGCGGTTTTAATTTGACAATTTCAGGAATCACCGGAACAACTTTTTCCGTGCCGATATAAAGAGTAAGGGTATAAACATCTTCGCCAATATCGCCCAAACTATTTTTAACCTCAATTCCCTCAATCTCTTTAAGCTGCGGATGAACAGGAATAACTTTATATCCGCATTCAGTAAGCATTTTTAAAGCTTTATATGAATATCTTTCAGGATTATTGCTCGCTCCCAAGACAACAACTGTTTTTCCCGCCATCCTGTCATTTACTCCCGATATTTTTTGCAATAAAACTAACTATTCTGTCTTTCGGAATTGATCCGGTAAAACTATCTGCTTTTGCTCCGCCTTTAAAAAAAACTACAGTCGGAATACTCATTACATTATACTGGGCAGCAAGGCTGCTTTCTTTATCAATATTTACTTTATAAAAATTCAGTTTTCCATTAAATTCATTTGAAATATTATCAAAAATCGGGCCTAAAATTTTGCAAGGACCGCACCAATCTGCAAAAAAATCAACAATTGCTGTCTCTTTTCCTTCAATTATTTTTGAATTAAATTTACCAGCATCCAAAAGTTCTACTGCCATTATCCTGCCCTCCTACAATAAATCATACATATAGCTTAATACTAAAAAAGCAAACAGTCAATTTTTAGGGCAACGCTGATTTATTCAAAAGTCCCGTACTTGCTTCGGGATCGAGAATAAATCAGCAGTACTTTATTGTTGTTTTTTCACAGTTTTCCATAGGAAAACGAGAAAAAAATATGGAACCGCTGATTAGAGTCAATTTAATCAACGGTTCCTTAGAAATCTTTTTACTTTATTGATCTATTGATTTTTTTCATGCTATGGTTAGGCATGTTTGATACAAGTTTTATAATGCGTTTATTTCAGAAGGAATTTATTTTAAAACTGCTTCTGCTTGCATTACTATATTCTCTTATACCTCTGGCTGAAATATTTCTCATACTCCAGCTTGGCGGAATTTTAGGCAATTATCTTGTTATTGCGTTAACAGCAGGAACAGGGCTAATGGGAATGTTAATAGCTTTCAGCGAAATTGAAAATTTAATCAAACAGATAAAAAGAAAATTAAAAGATGGTGAATATCCGGGAAAAGAGTTTATTGGCCTTGCAGGAGTTTTTGCAGGAGCTATTCTTATGCTTACGCCAGGATTTATTACAGATACATTGGGATTGCTGCTTTTTATTCCTGTAATCAGAAATGGAGTAGGAAAATTTATTACATCAAAAATGGAAAACCAGTTAAAAGATATTTATGAATATTTAAAACTCTATGATGCTAACTGATATTTCTATAATTTTCTAATTTTATAATAAAGAAGCATAAAAAAATATAAAAGATAGATAAAAATATTAAAAAATCGCAAAGGATTTTTGATAAATTTCCCAATTTTTTCTGCAACAATGCCGCCTGTTGTTCTTGCTGGTTTGGATTTTTTACCTGCAAAAATATCAAAACAATCGCCAACCCACATTGATATGCCAGAGTTAAACATAGAGTTATTTCTTGTAATCCAATATCTTTTTCCCGGAAGGCCCACACCGGCAAGCAGGAGAGCCGGAGAAGATTTTTTTATTGCAGTAACAATATTTCTTTCCATCTCTTTTGGAAAAAATCCTGCGCATCTTCCCACAATTGTTAATCCGGGAAAAGAGGATTTTATATTGGATTCTGTTACCTGCAGAATATTCCGCTTGCCTCCAATTAAATAAACAGATTTTCCATAATTTTCAATTGCGCCAAGCAGTTTTATAATAAATTCAAAAGTATATATTTTTTGCGGAATATAGCCTCTTGTTAAAAATTTAGCGCCTGTACAAATATAAGAAGATGTTGGAAGAATAAGGCTTGCTCTTCCAATAGTTGTCCTAAGATCGCTTTTAAACTTTGCAACAACAAGGTCTCGGAGAGAAAGAAACATTATATGATGCTTTTTCTGGTCAGAGAGAAGTTCTTTTACTTTTGCTTCAAGATCTTCATAGGTAAAAGCATCAACAGGAATACCTATAACATCAATTTTTTTTCTATTCTGTTTTAACGGAGTAACCATCTCTCTTTCTCCAGAAGAATTGTTTTTATGGCAGCAATACCATATATTGCTGCTGTTTCTGCCCTAAGAACATTTTTGCCAAGCCATGCAGGCAAAAATCCGTTTTCCATCATAATACCTACTTCTTTATCGGAAAAACCGCCTTCCGGGCCTATTATAATATTTATCTTTCCAGTATCTGGAAAAAGATACTGGTGAAGCGTTTTATTTTCAATACAGTTTTGATGAAAAAAGATAGAAGTTTCTGCTTTTTTACAATGTTGGGGAAGCTGGGTAAAAGAGATATATTGCCTGATATTGGGAAAAACAGAACTGCCAGACTGCTGTAAAGCTTCTTTGCAGATTTTCTCCCATCTTTCTTTTTTTTCATTCCACTGTTTATCTTCTATTTTTGCAACTGCAAATTCACTTTCAACAGGAATTATAGATGATATTCCAGCCTCTGCTGCCTGCCTTACAACAAGATCCATTTTTTTACCTTTAAGCACACACTGGTATAAAGCTAATTCAGAAATTGCTTCTTTTTCTTTCTTATCCTGTTCTCTTTTTCCGCAAAGAATAACAATTCCATTCCTGTTTTCAAACCGTATAATCTTGGCTTCCCACAAATTTCCAGCATTATCTGCAGCAGTAAAAATCTCTCCTGCTTTATACCTGAGGACATTTTTAAGGTAATGGGTATCTTTTTTATCAAGTGTAATTTCACTGCTGCTGTCATTAAAATCAGGCAAGACAAATTTTTTCATAGATAAAGATTTTTAAATCAAACTTACAAAATAAGACCTGCTTCTTGGGCCATCATATTCGCAAAAATAGATCCCCTGCCAGGTGCCTAAAAGAGGTTTTCCATCTTTAACAGGAATAGTAACAGAACTGCCTGTTATTAAAGCTTTTATATGAGCTGCTGAATTTCCTTCTGCATGAAGATATTCATCATTATGCGGAATTTTTTTTTCAAGAGCCCCGAGAATATCTGTAACAACATCAGGGTCAGCAGCTTCATTAATAGTAACGCCTGCTGTTGTGTGAGGAATAAAAACAGAGCAGAGTCCTTCTGTAAAATTTTCAGAAACAATAATCTTTTTTACTGTTTTTGTAATATCAATAAATTCAGATTTTTTTACACTTTTTATATTAATCCTGTTTAGTATCATTTAATGATATATTCCTTTTTCTGAATTATATTGACAGCTTCTTTTAAAACAATATCATACTCAAGGTCATATACTGGAGGATCATTATTTGTTTTATTAAGCTCATTTCTGACTAATTTTCTAATAAGCCTGTCCTGAAGAACAATATCATCTTTTTGCAGCTGTTTTATAAAATTGCTGATATCAGCTTCTGTAGGATTGGGTTTTGTTTTAACAAATTCCTGTATAATAAATTTTTCAATAATTTTTTTATAAGATTCCATCTCTTTATCTGTAAATGCTTCTTCTTTTACTTCTCTATCAGGCTCTATTCCAATCTTATCTATATTTATTCCTGAAGGAGTATAATACCTCGACATTGTAAGTTTAAAACCAGCATCGCCTATTGATCTTACCTGCTGAACAGATCCTTTGCCAAAAGTTTTCTCTCCCACAAGAATAGCTCTTTTATTATCTTTAAGAGCACCTGCAAGTATTTCTGATGCAGAAGCTGATCCTTTATCAATTAAAACAATAATAGGAATATCTTTCGGAACAATAGTAATTTTCCTTGCCTTGTAAACATGATTCTCAGATGGAATCTTTGACCTGGTGCTTACAATTACTTCATCTGAAAGAAAATATTCTGCAATATCAGTAACAGAAGAAAGAAGCCCTCCGGGATTTCCCCTAAGATCTATAATTAATGATTTGTATCCTTTTTTTGCAAAATTATTTATTGCATCTTTAACATCTGTAGTTGTCATTGGAGTAAACTGAATTATGCGTAAATAAGCAATATCTCTGTTTATCATTGCTGATTTTACAGTAGGCACAACAATATATTCTCTTTGTATATCAATTGGAAAAACAATATCCTCTCCCCTGAGTATTGTAATATTTACTTTTGTTCCAGGCTCTCCGCGTAAAAGTTTTAAAACTTCATCAAGAGTCATGTTTTCAGTAGATTTATCGCCTATTTTTATAATATAGTCGCCGGCTGATATTCCAAGCCTGTAGGCTGGCGTTCCTTCAATAGGAGCTACTACCCTTACAAATGGAAGGTGTTTTTCATCAAAACTTATGTCTCCGGAATATTTGCTTATATACATGCCAACGCCGCCGAATTTTCCGGTAGTGGTATCTGAAAGATCTTCCATATCGCTTGCTGTAAGAAAAACAGAATAGGGATCTCCAAGGCTTTCAAACATTCCTTTCATTGCGCCTTCATAAAGCTTTTTAAGGTCAACATCATCGACATAATAATTTTGTATAAATTTCATTACCTGCTGAAGCACAACAGTGTATTCTGATGGATCATTGCTTTCTGCTGTTTGTGCAAATGCTGTAAAAGGGGAAAGTGAAAATAAAATTATAACTATGGCAAGAAAAAAACTTGCCCCTATCCATAAGTATTTTTCTTTTTTTATTGATAAAAACATTTTAACCCCTTTGGCAAACAGAAATTAATTTGATATTTTACTGTTTACATAAGGCTAATTTTTATAAGTCTATTGCTTACCGCAAATTAGCCGGCAAATAAGGTATTACAAATTAATTAGCAATACCTTAATAAAATAATCCTATTTATGCCAATAACTTGTCAAGAAGCAGAAAAAAACAGTAATTAAAACCAAGTTAATAGTTGTTTATTAAAAAAATATACCACCTTATTGACCCTGCGGGCAACTGTCCGTAAACTAAATAATAATGAGAAAATATTTTCTTGCAGGTTTATTGTGGGAACTTTTACGGTTTTCACTTCTTTGTTTTTCTGCTCAAAAACAGTCTGCGGCAGGTTTTGTACTTTGGAGTTCATCGCAGCAGCTTGTAATATTTTATCTTTATCTGTTTTTATGTTATAATATTGATAAATATTGTCATTACATGAAAGCTATAATAGCTGGTAAGGCTTTGGGAATTCTTGCCGGAGTTTTTTATCTGGCAAAAATGATATTTGGCGATCTTCTGTTTCTTAATATTATTTTTACAGCCAATATAGTTCTTGCAGATACTATTATCATGCTATTTATGATCTATCTGACAAAAAAATATTTTAGCAATTTACCGAGGGAATAGAATGCAGGTAATACCAATAGCCAGCGGAAAAGGCGGCGTGGGAAAAACATTGGTTTCAGCAAATCTTGCGATTGCGCTTGGACAGGCAGGAAAAAAAGTTGTTTTAGCAGATATGGATCTTGGAGGGTCAAACCTTCATGTTGTCCTGGGCATGACAGGAATACGGGGCGGAATAGGCAGTTTTATAAATAATCCGGGAACTTCTTTTAATTCAATTATCTATAATACTGATTATAAAAATCTTCATTTTATACCTGGCGATTCTGATATGCCGGGAATGGCTAATCTAAAATCTTCCCAAAAAAGAAAGCTTTTAAAAAATCTTTTCTCGCTTAATTATGACTACCTTATAATGGATCTTGGCGCAGGAACAAATTACAATACTATTGATTTCTTTCTTGCATCAGGACAGGGAATAATTGTAACAACTCCTGCCTTAACTGCAACTCTTAATGCTTATATCTTTATTAAACAGGCAATCTTTAGAATAATGGATACATCTTTCCGCCGCAAAACAGTTGCAAGAACACATATAGACAGATTAAGGGAAGACAGCGCTGCAATACAGAAAATGTATATTCCCAAATTTCTTGAAGTAATAAAAAAGGAAGATCCTGAAAGCTATTCCATTTTTATGGAAAAAATAAAAAATTTTTCACCATTGCTTATAATGAATATGGTTGAGGATCCAAGGCAGGCAACGCTTGCAGGAAAACTCAGAAAATCATGCCGGGAATATCTTGGACTTGACCTTGAGCATCTTGGCGTTATTTACCGCGACGAACTCCAGACAATTGCTCTTAACTCCCGCCTTCCCATAATTATGTATAAGCCGCAGTCTGTTCTTTCCCAGGCTGTATACAGAATTGCAGATAAGCTACAGGCTGACTACAGGCATGACACAACTCCTGATGAAGATTATTTTGATGAAACATATGCTAACGCAGAGGTTGAAGCTCAGGCAGACTTTTCTTCAAAGATACAATCTATGGAAGAACTTCTTCACAGCGGAACATTATCTTCTGCAGATATGATTGATATTATAAAGACACAGCAGATGGAAATAAATGAATTAAAAAAAGAAAACACTCTGTTAAAGTCTAAAATATTGAAAGCTTCAAATGCCGGCTATAAATTTTAAGAACCCGCTGATTTATTCAAAAGCTAGCGCAGCACCTTGTGGGTAGCGAAGCATGCTTGTTTCGGGAAAGTTGCGAAGCACCCTGTGGGTAGCGAAGCATACTTGCTTCGGGATCGAGAATAAATCAGCAGTTACATAAAACAGGGAGAAAATATGCTTTCTTTTATTAACTATCCTTCCTGGTTAAAGCCTGAAATTATTCCAGGCCTTCCAATCAGGTGGTACGGTTTAATGTATATGTTTGCTTTTATAACAGCCTATTTGCTTGTAAAAAAACAGGTAAAAGAAAAAGATCTTAAAATAAATGATGATAATTTAACAAATCTTTTTTTCTGGGGAATCTTGGGCATTCTTATAGGAGCAAGAATTTTCTCTACTCTTATCTATGATAAAACAGGAAAATACTGGGAAAATCCGCTGCTTATTTTTTGGCCATTTGACAGTAAATTTCATTTTATCGGACTGCAGGGAATGTCATACCATGGCGGGCTTGTAGGCGGATTTGCAGCTGTTATTATTTATTGTAAAAGAAAAAAACTTAACTTATTTGAAATCGGGGATATTGTTGCTGCTTCAGTTCCTGCAGGATACACCTTTGGAAGACTTGGAAATTTTATAAATGGAGAACTGTTCGGACGGGTAACGGCTGCTCCGTGGGGAATGATTTTTCCCGATGCTCCAGTTTTTCCCATACGCGAAAGCTGGGTTTCAGAAATTGCAGCAAAAGCAGGAATTGATATATCTGCAATAAGCGCTTATGTAAATTTGCCAAGACACCCAAGCCAGCTCTATGAAGCTCTTTTTGAAGGTATTATTCTCTGGGCTTTTTTATGGTTTTTTATGAGAAAAAGAAAACTGCCCCCAGGAGCAATTATAGGATCTTATATTGCAGGATATGGGCTTGTGAGATTTTTTATAGAATATTTTAGAGAGCCGGACCAGGAGATTGGTTTTATTTTAAATCTTTCAGGCAAGCCAGGCTATATATATAGATTTGATTCTTTTTTGAATTTTACAATGGGGCAGCTTCTCTGCTTTCTTATGATTACAGGCGGATTATTATTTATTCTTTATGCATATAAACGGCAGGCCAGGGAGCTCCGCGAAAAAGAAATAGAAGAGTCAAAGAAAAAAATTCGAAAAAAAAGAAAATAACAATTTTGAAATAAATTATATTTATGGAATTTTTTTAATAATTATTTTAAGTTATATATCATTGTTCCGAATATAGATGCAGAAAAAAATCCATTGGCAGATAATAGGGGGGGGTTATGGCAGATAGTTTTCTGTGCTCATTTTATACAATGTTATATATCAAAGACAAAGATATTTCATCAAACATGGCAGAAAATGCTTTTCTGACTATTCTGGGGTATATAGAATGTTGTAAGGTTCTACATGATTCTTTAAAAAAAATAGGTCAAAAACTTATGGACACCTCTAAAAACTAGAAAAATAAATACTGTTTCTTCAAGTGCAAAGATTTTTATCGTATAAACACATTTTCTCTTTTGTACCAAACTTTGGAGTGCCTGCTTCCTGCCTGGAAACAAGCCATGTACCCGCCTCTATC
>JAVBQS010000067.1:0-10356 GCA_031548835.1 Spirochaetia bacterium | reverse complement strand
AATTTTTTTATATTTTGTAGCAGCTGCCCACAAGGGAGTTACTATTAAAAAACCAAAAAAAATAATAAATGCTACTGCAATAATTATTAAAAAAACAGAATATAATATTTCTTTATAAGTTTGAAAAATATTTCTCATTCTTTTATTGCTCCAAGTTGTGCTTTGTAATATTCAGCATCAGAAACTTTTCCAAGATTTGATGATATTTCAATAAGATATTTGAGTACACTTTTTTCTTCATCTGTATTTTTTATTGCTTTAAAAATATTAAAAGATTTAATAAAAAATAAATATGCTTCTTCCTGCTTGCTGTTTTTTAAGGCAACCATTCCCAAAGCTTTATAATCTTTTGCAAGGCCATAACTGTTTTCTTCAAGCCTGTCTTCTTTTATTGCAAGATTAAGCATTTCAGCTGCTTTACTATAATTATTGTCCTGGGAATAAATAGAGGCAGAAAAATAGTAATTTGCTGCAAGGCTGGAATGAGTTTTATTTTGTTTGTTTATTTCAATTGCCTTTTTTATAGTTGCTAACGCTTTTTCCTGTTCTCCTTTTTTGCGTTCAATAATTGCAAGAGTGTGATATGATTCTGCCTGAATAAGAGAATTTGGTTTTGCATTAGAAATAGCTTCAGAAATAAATTTCTCAGATTCAGGAATAAGGTTTTTTGAAATATTTAATTCTGCAAGATTATTTGCAGAAAGCGCTATTAAATCTTTATCTCCAAGCTGCTTTGCAAGATTATAACCATCTTTCATATATTTTTCTGCATTGGCAATATCTCCTTTTATAAGATATGCCCTGCCAAGAGAACTGCTGGTTTTTGATATTCCAGGTTCATAATCAACAGCTATATTTTCTTCAAGCGCCATATTAAAAAAAATAAGAGATTGATTATAGAGGCCCTGTCTAAAATATTGATTTCCGAATTCTGCATAATCTGAAGCTCTGTTTTTTCTTGTATTTACCTCATCGCTTTTTTTAGGCGCAGAAGAACATGATAATATAAAAATAGAGATTATTGCTGTTAAAAGTAATAAAAGTTTTCTGTTCATTAAAACTCTTCCTCTCTTCTATTATATTGGGTATCTGTCTGTTCTTTCTGCTGTGTTATTCCTTTTCTTAAGAGAGGATTATTTTTAAGCCCTTCCATTACAGCAGTGCCTTCTTTTAGAGCGCCTCTGCCTTCTTCAAGAATTCCTGTAAGCTGCGGAGTTGATTCATTTATGTAAATTGCAAAATTATTAAGTTCTGTCATTGTATTATTAAGGTTTTTAAGAATTTCATCTATCTGATTATATATTTCCCTGTTATCTGTAGTAATAGCTGTAACAGAGTTGTTTGGATCAGAAAGGTTAGTCGATACTTTGCTTAAATTTTCTGCCATATTTTGAATATCAGTTAATAGTTTTTCTATCCTGCCTGACATCTGGCTAAGAATAACATCAAGATCTGCAGTTATTCCTTCAACATTTTTTATTATCTTTCCTGCAGGAATATCTCCTTCGCCTTTTAATGTTTTATTAATCGAATCCAAAAGAAAGGTAAGGTTGGAGAGAACCGGATTAATCTGGTTTATTATATTTGTTATTGTGCTGTCGCCTTGTGCAATAACTACAGCTCCTGAATCTATTAGCGCTTTGGCTTCCGGCAGGTTATATGACAAAATAAAGCTGTTTTCAGGAATATGTTCTTCTGCAGGCAGGCCTGGGTGTATAAGAATATCGCTGCCCAATCCTATGGGGCTTACTGATTTTTGTATTATTGTATTGGGCGTAATTACATCTATATATTCGCCATATATGTAAAAATCTACTTCAACTTCATTTGTTTTGCTAAGCCTTATTTTATCTATTTGTCCTATTTGAAATCCTTTGTATTTTATAGGCATTCCGACTTTAATCCCGTCAGCAGATAAAAATTTGGTATTATAGTAATAATTTGTGGCAAACCATCTCTGGTTTATTCCCATAAAAATAAGAAGAACCGAGATTGAAAGAAGGCCTATAATTGTAAATATGCCTACGATTTTATCAGCATATTTAATTTTAAATTTCATATATTAATTTTATCCTTCAAAAAAATATAATCAAGGAACCAATGATTATATTGACTCTAATCATCGGTTCCATATTATTATCCCGGTACAATAATACAATGCCGGGATATTACCCTGGTATGGAAAGCCATGCCAGGGTATTTTTCTCGTTTTCCTTGGAAAACTACGAAAAAACTATAATAACCCTGGCAAGATAAACAATGCCAGGATAAAAAGTAATGCTAATTTATTCTCAATCCCGAAGCAAGTACGGGACTTTCCCGAAACAAGCATGTTTCGCTAACTTTTGAATAAATTAGCCGATTCTTAAAATCATGAAAAATCAGGATTTATAAGATCAAGAATATCACTATCAAAATTTGCAACTTTATCCAATACATGTGACATAATTCTTTTTATCACAGGATCGTCTGAAGTAACAATCTCTTTATATGAACCGCTTGCATATATTCTGTTTTTAAACAGTACAACAATATAATCGGCAAGCATTGATGTAATATATTCATCATATGTACAAATTATAAGTGTTTTTCCTTTTGATTTAAGATCTCTTATAATATTTCTTATTTTTCCATGCGATGAAAAATCAAGAGAGGTTTCAGGACTGTCAATCATCAATATATCAGGATCTGTTATAAGAGCGCGCGCAAAAGAGATTAATTTACGGTTTCCTGCTGATATATCAGATGGCCTTTTATGTATATCGCCTTCATATCCAAGCATATTGATAGTTCTTTTTATTTTATTATTAATATCTTCCTTATTCATCTCGGGAAAATGGTATAAAAGAGGAAGCTCCAGATTTTGATATATTGTTTTATTTGACCAAAGAGCTCCATCCTGAAATACAAAGCCGGAAGACCTCCGATACATTTTAACAGCTGCTGCAGACATTGTGCTATATGGTTTGCCATTGATAAGCACTTTGCCTGAATCAGGCACAAATATAGAATCAATTGTTTTTAAAAGAGTACTTTTGCCAGAACCAAGAGGGCCGACAATTACTGTTGTAATACCATCAGGCACTTTAAATGATATATCATCTAGAATAGTATTGTTATTTTTTATAACTGTTATATTTTGAAGTTCTATTAAATATTTATCTGACATAATATTCCATAAGCATTTGTTTTATGACCATGACCATAGATAACTCAATGCTGTTATTATTGCATCTGCTACAATGCAGAAGGTAAGTCCCTGTCCTACAGATTTAATTACAACCTGCGGGATTTCTGTGGTTGCAGCTTCTACCTTAAAACCATTGTAAGTTGCGCTAAAAGAGATAATAATTCCAAAAACAAGGCTTTTTATAAATGAAATAGCTATAGATGCAGGTTTTGCCAGCAAAAGAAGGTTTCTAAAATATTCTGTAAAAGTAACAGTTTTTATAAATTGGGCAATAAAATAGGAGCCTACAAGGCCTGTTACATTAAAATAGAGGTTTAAAAGAATAATAGATATTGTAACTCCCAGAAACCTTGGTACAGCAAGATAGGATATTGGGTCAATTCCTATTGATATATAGGCTTCAATCTCATGTGAAACTACCATATTTCCAAGTTCTGTTGATATTGCTGTAGCTGAACGGGCAATAATTACAAAAGCTGTAAGAAGAGGGCCAAGTTCTCTGGTAATAACTACATCCAGAATTGTATATATAAGATCTCCCTGCCCAAACTGGGGAAGAATTGACAGGCCCTGTACAATTATTACAACACCCAGCGCAATCCCAAGCAGGACTATTACACTTAGAGCTTCAAAACCTGTAAAAAGTATCTGCATTGTTAGAACTTTTAGTCCTATATGCTTTTGGCGGAGAAAAAAAAATGACTCTTTTATAAGAGAAAGAAGAAATCCTGCCGCATAGGTGAAATCATTGAAATTTCCCCTTAAGCTGGCGCCAATTCTCTGTATCATAACTATTTTATTCCAACCGTTTTAATCTATTATTAACTATAATAATTATTTATCAGATAAAGAATTAAAAAATTATTTATCCAATCTGCTATATATTGGTATAATAATAAAATTATATATTACTTGCATTTTAACTGCAATTGTTATTTAATATATTGATTGTTTTTCATAAAAGTATTACCGATAATTTATATACGAATTATAATAAGTATATAAAGATAAGCATTAAACTGTCAGATGAGGAGTAATGGTGTGCCTCAAGCTATAAAATATAAGGCAAAATCAATTATTTACTTTGAGGGGGATAGCAGCGATAAAATCTATATTCTCCAATCCGGCAAAGTCAGCCTGATAAGTACAGATATTGAAACAGGACAGGAAAATCGTGAATTTGTGAAAACAGGAGAGTTTTTCGGTGTAAAATCTTCTCTTGGACGATACCTCCGTGAAGAAACAGCATATGTTGTTGTTGATTCTGTTGTTCTTATTTTTGCTGTTCCTGAATTTGAAATATTTATATATACAAATCCCCGCATTACACTGCAGATGCTTAAAGTTTTCTCAAATCAATTAAGAAGAATTCACAGGCAGGTAAGAAATCTCCTGTCAACAGAAGAACAGGTAGATGCAGAAACAGGCCTGTTTGATATAGGCGAATATTATTTTAAAAACCAGAAATATAAACAGGCGCTATATGCTTTTAGAAGATATCTTACATACTATCCCGCCGGAAACCACCAGGCAAGAGCTACTGAATATCTTATAAGCATAGAAAAATGCCCTCCTGGCGGAACTCCTCTTGTCTCTCCTTCAAAAGTTAGCGCTCCTGCAGCAACAGCAAAACAGGATAGTTTAAACAGTTCAGCGCAGTATTATGACGGCGTAACATTATTCAGCAAAGAAAATTATGAAGAAGCAATCCGTAGTTTTAAACAATATATTTCATCAAATTCAGAGGGTGAATATGTTGTAAAAGCTTTGTGCGATATTGGCAAGTCTCTCTTTTTTCTTAAAAAATATGATGAATGTATAAAACATTTTACAGCAATGATTCAGAAATTTCCAAAGCATTCTGATCTTGGAGAATTTTTGCTTTATCTTGGATTATCATGCAATGCAAAGGGCGACAAGGCAAAGGCAGAGAGTTTTTATAAAAAAGTAATTGCAATGTCTGAAGAAGGTTCAGAATTAAAGCGAAAAGCAAAAGCTGCGCTTAAAGTTCTTGGAGGAAAGTAATGGCGCTTGATCTAACTCAATTTGACAGATTTAAAGTAACTTTCCAGAAAGGCGACCAGATTTTTTGCGAATATGAACCTGGCGATTCATTTTATCTTATCCAGACAGGCAGGGTTCAGATAGTAAAAATAATAGGCGATATAGAAAAAATGGTAGATATTCTGCAGCCTGGCGAGATATTCGGAGAAATGGCTGTGCTTGAGGAAGCTCCAAGATCTGCAAGCGCAATAGCTCTTGATAAAGTTGAAGTTCTTGAATTTAACAAAAAAAACTTTGAGATTCTTATGAGGGGAAATCCCCAGATTGCAATGAAGCTTCTTATGACATTTATTAAAAGAATCTATGACCAGAAGAGAAGGTTTATGATTCTTACACTTCCTGATCCCCAGTCAAAAGTTGCAGATGTTTTTTTAATGCTTTATGAAACACAAGCTGCAATGCAGCCTGCTGAATCAAGAACATTTGAAGATGTGCTTATAGATGCTACAGTTGAAGATATTTCACATTGGTGTGGCCTTTCAATTGCTGAGTGCAGGCAGGTAATAACTTATTTTACTGCTCAGCGGAAAATAGAAGTTCAAAATGATAAATTTATTGTAAAAAATATAAATGATCTTCAGCGGCTTGTTAATTCAAGAAGAAAAAAAGAGTAGCGAAGCACCCTGCGGGTAACCGAAGGCGTATCCCGTAGATTTAAATACAAATTTATATTTGTTCTATACGATATATGGGATAACTATAAAGTAACGCTGATTTATTCTCACCTGGATTGAATAAATCACCTGTTTCTTAACTTAAATATTGCAGAATATCTGTCCTTGTTATTATTCCTTCCAGTTTATTATTTTCCATTACAGGAAGATGTCCTATATTGTTTTTATATAATACTTTTTCAATTTCTTTAAGACTTGTACTTTTATTTATTGATACAACATTTCTTGCCATATAAGCTTTTACAGGCGAGTGCATCTGTCCTGATTTTCTTCCTTTCATTATATCTCTTAAAGTTAAAAATCCTGTAAGTTCTCCATTATCATTTATAACAGGAGCTCCTGTGCAATTTATTTCTTCTAAAAAAATTGATGCATCTACAAGTTTTATATTTTCATTAATTGTGTATACATTTTTTGACATTAATTCATGCGCAGATTTTGCAGCAGGAATATTATATTCAAGAAACTTAAATATATTATCATAAATAACAGTTCCTGCTGTTTTTTTAATAGTTGCAGATGATGCAAGTTTATGGCCTCCGCCGTTATAGAAAGAGAGAATTTTTGCAAGATCAATTGTCTCTTTCCTGCTTCTTGCAATAATTACTGTATCATTTCTTTTTGTAAGATAGAAAACAGCAAAGTAGGCATCCTGGTTTTCAACTTCAAATATATTTTCTATTACAGCTGCAAGGCCTGGAAGCTGGTCTTCTATTTCTATATAACTTAAAATAATATCATGGCCGTTTATATTTCTATAAATAAGCCTGTTTAAAATTTCATGAAATATATTTATCTGGTACTCCTCTTTTATGCTTTTTAGAAAATATTTTACAAGAGCTACCTGGGCTCCCTGTCCTATTAAATGGGAAGCGCAGGAAAAATCAAGAGCTGTTGTATTTTCATGAGTAAAATTTCCTGTATCTGCAAATATGCCGGATAACGCAATTGTAGCTTCATCAGTTGTTAATTTAATGTTTTTTTCAATCATTAGAGAACATAGATGTGTGGTGTTTGACCCGCACTGCATACAGTTTACAGCTGCTCCTGGAATATCATCTGAATCAGACTGATGATGGTCAAAAACAGTAACTGTTCCTGTTGCTTTTTCTATTAAGCCTGAAAACTCTTTTACTCTCTGGTTTGATCTTGTATCAACAATTATAATATTTTCAATAGGCTCATTTTCAACATCTTTTAAGGTAAAAAAATCAAGGCTTTTTTTCATCATATTGTATAAATTCTTGGCAACAGGATGGATAAGCCTGCTTCTTACAGGGTTGTAATCAGGAAAAAGTTTGTTAGCTATAACCATAGAGGCAATACAGTCCATATCCATACTGGTGTGGCCAATTATAATATTCATGTTTAACCTCTTAAATAAAACTCTTTGTTTACTTACTTGCCCAGGTCAGGTCTGTCAGGCGCGTTTGCGCCTCTTGCTTCGTCTGTAAGTAATTGATAGTTATCTAATTATCAATTATATTATATCAGATTTTAGTTAAATATAAGCTTATATAAATAAAAGGAATAGTATGGAAGTACCCGGGAGCAGGGAGAGATGTTATCTTACAAAATTATCAAATAGTATTGAACCAATTATAAGAATTGGAAAAAATGGACTTACAGAAAATATTTTAATTGCTGTTAATGAGCTTTTGGATAATAAAGAGCTTATAAAAATAAAATTTATTGGTTTTAAGGATGAAAAACAGGAGTTGGCAAGGGAAATTTCTCTTAAAACAGCTAGTTTTCTTGTTAGAGTAATAGGAAATATTGCAATATTTTATAAAATGTCATCCGACCCTGCAAAAAGAAAAATATCTCTTAAAAAGATGGAATAATGCTTACTTACTGTTTTTCATATTCCTGAATATCAGTGCTTTTATATTCAAGCGAAATTCCTGCTTCTTTAAATAGAGCTTCTGAATCTGCTGCAGTATGGTATCTTTTTTCACATACAACTCTTATAATTCCGCAGTTTATAATAAGCATTGTGCAGGTTATACATGGAGTCATTCTGCAGTAAAGTGTTGCTCCATCAATTGGTATGCCGAATTTTGCAGCCTGGCATATTGCATTTTGCTCAGCGTGGACAGTTCTTACACAATGCTGCGTTATTGTTCCATCTTCATGTATTGTTTTTTTAAATTTATGCCCCGCCTCATCGCAGTGAGGCAGGCCGGAAGGAGAGCCTACATAGCCTGTAACAAGAATTCTTTTGTCGCGGGCTATGACACAGCCGCTCCTTCCCCTGTCGCATGTGGCGCGTTTTGAAATTGCATCAGCTGTCTCAAGAAAATAGTCATCCCATGATGGTCTTTTGTATTCCTGCGCCATATTTATTATTTTCCTTTTTCAAGTGTAAGAGTAATTGTCGGCCTGTTACATACTTCATCAGGCCCGAAATATTGTATTGCGCCTGGATAGATATATGATGTTTTTTTAGCCCATTCATCTCTGTTTTTTGCAAAAGTTTTAAATGGAGCATCATCAAGTTCAACAAGAGCTTTTTTTATTACAGGTTTCATTTTTCCTTTTCTCTCTTCAAGAGTCATAAGAAGAGATATTGGAACACCTCCTGCTACCCACTGGGAAACAGGTTTTGATAATCCTGTTATTGAAGTCATATAGCCTGTTAATCCTGATGCAACTAATATTGTTGCGCAATATCCAAGCGAATAACAGTAATCTGCATCAAAATTTGACGGAAAAGCGCATCTTCCTTCATAGCCGAAGAAATGGCTCTGACTGCTGAATTTTCCTTTATACTGTCCGCTATTTTTAAGTTCTTTAAGCTTTTTCTCAAGCATAGATACAACTAACTTTTCTGTTTCAATTCTTGAAACCTGGACATTGCCATGCGGATCCCTGTCCATAAGAAGCTGTTCTTGTATTATTTTAGGAAGGCTTGAAAAAACTTTTGATGCAGATTGTGAAAGATTTTTTATAAGCCAGTCAACCTGTTTTTCAAATACTTTGAGGGAAGAGAAGTGCTGTTCATTATCTCCCAGAAGTTTATTAATCTCTTTTATAAGAGCTCCTATCTCAGGAATAAATTCTATCAATCCTTCAGGCACCAGCACGACGCCATAGTTTTCTTTATTATTGCCTCTCTCCATTATAATTTTTGCAATATCATCTATAATACTTTCAAGAGACTGGTTTTTCTTTTTAACTTCTTCAGAAATTATTGTGCAGTTAGGCTGTGTCTGAAGCGCGCATTCAAGCGCAATGTGGGAAGCAGACCTTCCCATAAGTTTAATAAAGTGCCAATATTTTCCCGCTGATTTTGAATCTCTTGCAACATTTCCTATAAGTTCAGAATATGTTTTAACAGCAGTATCGAAACCAAATGAAGCTTCTATAAGATCTGTTTTTAGATCGCCGTCAATTGTTTTTGGAACGCCAATTACAGATATGTTTTCATTTTTTGATGCAAAAAATTCTGCAAGAAGAGCAGCATTTGTGTTTGAATCATCTCCGCCTATTATTACAAGAGCATCAAGTTTTCTGTTTTTGCACACCTGCAGTGATTTTTCAAACTGTTCATCTGTCTCAATTTTTGTCCTGCCTGAACCTATAAGGTCAAAGCCGCCTGTGTTGCGGTAGTTATCTATAATTTCTTTTGTTATTTCCATTACTTTGTCATCAAGTATTCCCTGCGGCCCTCCAAGAAAACCTATCAGCTTTGAATTCTGGTTTAGTTTTTTAAGAGAATCAAAAATACCTGCTATAACATTGTGGCCTCCAGGAGCCTGTCCGCCGGAAAGAACAACACCTACAGAAAATGGTTTGTTATTTTGTTTATCTTTTTTTTGTATAAATTTTACATATTTTTTACCAAAGGTTTTCGGCATAATTTCTTTTAATTTATTGCTTTCTGGATTTTGAGCTCCTGAACTTGCTTCTTCAAAACCAACAGATGAGATATCTTTAGTTAAAGATTCAGGCAGTTTTGGGCTATATTGTCTTCTTATTTTGTCTAATATTGAATAATTTTCCACATCATTCTCCTTAGAGGTGTTTTAATTTATTATAAATTGAAAATCCCGGAGTCTCAAGCTCTATTTTTCTTATTATATAATTTGTTTTCTTCTATAATATATAGATTGTGTTTTGTTTAATGTTCTGGAAATATTTTTATAAATTGCATCTCTGGCTTTTTCAGGAGAATCCTCTTCATTGCTGCTCTCCTCCTCATCATGTCCTACATCGTGTGTTATGCTTCTTGTTAAGGCTGGTTCTTTTTCTTTTATAAGTTTGTTTGTTTTTTATGTGGGGGAGTATACTGAGCCCAAGAATTAAGACAGAAAAAATGATAGACTAAGGTGGACCGAAAAAAGGGAGACCACCGATGAGAAAGAGATACGATAAAACCTTCAAGGCAAAGGTAGCGCTTGAAGCCATCCGGGGAGAAAAGACGAT
>JAVBQS010000130.1:0-4940 GCA_031548835.1 Spirochaetia bacterium | reverse complement strand
CTAATTATCTTTGCAATAAAAAAAATTATTTTTCTTTTTTTAAAAAATATCTTATTATTAAGACAAAGTCTTCTGCATTATACATTCAATCAATCTTTTTGCCTTACCTGCTAAAATACTACATCAATTAAAAGAGGTGATTAAATTATTAGTTAATATATAAGATTTTAAAAAGTTTTATATAATTATGGAAAAAGAAACAAAACAAGTATTGGAAAGAATAAGGAAATATCAGATTGAAAAGGGATTATCTTACAATGACTTAGCTGATGGTGCAGATATTTCTTCAAGCCATGTATATTATCTTTTAAACTCTAAAATTAAAAATCCAAAAATAGATACAGTTATAAAAATAGCAAAAGCTTTAAAAATTCCGGCCTATAAATTATTTATCGATTAAATTTTACTAAATAATTATTTTTTACTATCTATAGTATAAAATTGTCTTGACTTAAATTAGCAGACAGAAATAAAATAATTATCACACCTCAACTAATTGAGGTATAAATGATTCTTGCATCATCTTAATAAAATTGTTCATCCCTCGTTTACTAAGATGTTATAGCTTTGACAAATAAGGTGTGCTTCCCCTGTGTAAAACAGGGGATTTATAGTTTTACTCAAACAGTTTATAAACAGCCTGGCAATGGGGTATAAATCAAATATTTATTTTATCAGATAAAAAGACTGTGCAATGAGTAAAATTCACCAAAACAATTAGTCAAAAAATCTGTCTATTTCTTTCCTATTTGGAAAAAGATGTTTTGCATTTTCCACAAGTTCGGGACGATTGTAGTGGTCAGACATTTCAATAGATGAATGTCCTGTCATAATCTGGACAGTATTTGCATCAAGCAGCCTTCTTGTCCTAGTCACATATGTATAACGCAGAGAGTGAGGTGTTATTTTTCTATCCTTATTTAGGATTCCTGCTTTTTTTAACGCATTGCAAAATTCTCTTCTTGCAAAATCCCTTCTTATAAAATTTCCTGATATTGTAAAAATAAAATCATCAGCGCCTATATAATTTTTATCAATATATTTATTTATTTCACACATTGTAAATTCAGGAACAAGAGCAACTCTGTAGCGGGGATTTTCTTCAGAGCCTGTTTTATTATAAGGCAGCCTTATTCCATGATTATTTACAAAGCCGTCTATAACTACTGCCTGATATGATATTAAAATTTGCTGCTGTTTAAATCCTATAGCTTCGCCAAGCCTTAATCCTGCAGAAAGAGCAAGCAAAAACATGCAATAAAAAGATTCATGGCTAAAATTTTCTTTTCTAAATAGTAAAGAGATTTCATCTGTTGAAAGAATATCTGATTTTTTGGAATCTCTTGTAAAACGTTCAAAGACAGGGACAGATACTTTGATTTTATTCCACGATGCTTCCCTGTATATTTCTGTAAAAATTTCAAGAAATCTGTTTTTCCACGATCCTGACTTTTCCAGTTTAAGAAGATATTTATAAATATCTGCTATTTCAAGCAAAGTGATATCATATTGGCCAAAAGCAAGAGCAATAAGTTCTATATAATGTCTGCATTCTGTTAAAAGAAGAGGTTTTACAGATTTCCCAAGCTGTTTGCGCCTTTCAACATGAGCGCTTCCTGGGATAAACATTTCAGCTGTAATATTTTTTATCAAAGAAGTTTTTTGTAATGAATTATTAAGCGGCGGCAGCGCTGCAATATATTGCTGCGCCTCTGCTTTATTTATGCATCCTTTGCAGGCTCTTTTTTTCTGTTTTCCATCCTGTCCGTAAAACCAGTAATACCAGCGTTTAATTTCTTTTCCGTTTTTTCCCGATACAATATTAGGAAAAAGGTTATAGTCAGGCATTTTAAGACCTCTTATTCCTATTTTATTCCTATATTTTTGCATCAAAACAGCATTTTATCAATATTTTTTTATATTATAAAGAATTATTTTCGGGCTGGCGGGATTCGAACCCGCGGCCTCTTGGTCCCGAACCAAGCACGCTAGCCAGCTGCGCTACAGCCCGATAATGCGCTGTAACTATACAAATAAAAACTTTACCTTGTCTATATTGAAACCTATATTTCTCTTAATTATTTGATCTAACTATAACTTTGTACTAAAATTTAATTAGAAGATATTTGTTTAACATATTAGTTATGTTGCAAAAAGGAGATTTTGTGTTTAAAATTTTGCGCAATTTTTTTCTATTTTTACTTTTATTTTATTATCTATCCTGTAGTGTAAACAGCCCTCTTCCATCATGGAATGACACTCAAGTTAAAGAATCAATAATTAAATTTATTGATAACGTGACCCGGAAAAATTCAAATAACTTTTTGCCGGAAGAACAGCGCATTGCTGTATTTGACAATGATGGAACATTATGGCAGGAACAGCCTGTAGTTCAACTTGAATTTATAAAAGAGAGAATAAAGGAACTTGCAAAAAATAATAAATCGCTAGAATCTTCTACTGCTTATAATGCACTTATTAGTGATAATATTGAATATCTTATAAAAAATCCCAAAGAGTCTGAATCCCTAATGCTGCTTCCATCGAAAAATATATCTGTAACACTATATCAAAAAGAGGTCAGCCAGTTTCTGAAAAATGCTATTCACCCTACACTAAAAAAGCCTTATACAGATTTAAGTTATCAGCCTATGCAGGAATTACTAAACTACTTACGAAAAAATAACTTTAAAATTTATATCTGTTCCGGCGGGCTTGTTGATTTTATGCGGGTGTTTTCAGAAAACCTATACAATATCCCGCCTGAAAATGTTATTGGAGCAAGCCAGAAAAAAGTATTTAAAGCTATGGAAGATGGGAGCTTTGATATTTATCTTATGCCTGAAACTATATCATCAAATGATATGAAGGAAAAACCTGTGGGAATTAGCAATGCTATAGGCAGATATCCTGTTTTTGTTTGCGGAAATGTCCGCAGTAATGGAGATATTGAAATGCTTACATATAGCCGGCAACATGCACCATCTTTTCAGCTTCTTATTAATCATGATGATGATGTGAGGGAATTTGCATATAAAGATAGCGGCTCTTTAAAAGCAGCTGCAGAACAGAACTTTCATGTTGTCAGCATGAAAAATGACTGGAAAACAATCTTTGCTGATGGAGAATAAATATTTAACCTGATGATTTTTTACTTATAATCTAAATAAAGACAATATAAATAACATAGCCCTTAATGTAGAGAAACTATTTATGTATTAAAAATTATAAAGTTTTTAGAATCTAATAATTCTTTAACTTATATATTTTAAGGAGGATTCAGATGAATCAGTTTATTTTATTTAAAAAGCTGCTGCTTATGACAGTTATCTTTTTTATAGGCACACTATGCTTTGCAGATGTGCCTGTAAGAAATCCGTAACATAAAAAGCAAAACAGCAGGAAGAACTATAAGTCTATATCAAAAAAGTTTTATCTTTTCTATATTATCAATTTCTGAAAACTATAAAAAATAAAACAGTGAAAATTATTTTAATTATTCATAAAATAACGTCTAATAATATTTTGCTTAAATATATATAATTGCAGTAAAATTAAAATCTTTATACTATCTGAAAAGTTTAATTTATTTGTCAGGAAAATTACTATAATGGATTTATCACATAAAACAGGATTTCTGGGGAATGATGAAATATTTCCTCTTTTACTTAGAATGAGTATTCCTGCAGCAATAGCAATGTTAATAAATGCACTCTACAATATAGTGGATACTATTTTTGCAGGACATGGCGTAGGGCCTATTGCAATAGCAGCGCTCTCTATTGTTTTCCCTATTCAGATGATTGTTTCTGCATTTGGACAATCAATAGGAGTCGGAACAGCATCAATATCTTCGAGAATGCTGGGGAAAAAAAGAGAAGAAATCTCTGCAAAAGCAGTCGGCAGAGCACTATTAATAGTTTCTATTATGACTTTGATAATTATTTGTTTATTATTTATTTACATGAATCCTGTATTAAGATTTTTCGGCGCATCAGAGTCTATTATACCTTAGGCAAAAGATTATCTTGCTATAGTAATTCCCGGTTTTTTCTTTTTTACATTATCAATGTGTGCAAGTAATCTTATACGTTCTGAAGGCAACTCAAAAATTTCCATGTTTGGAATGATTATCGGAGCTGTATCAAAATAATTCTTGATCCTGTTTTTATTTTCAGCTTTAACATGGGTATAAAAGGAGCAGCTAGCAGGAATAAATATTTTATATCTTATTGCTAATAAATCTTTAGGTTTTTATTGGTGAGATATAGCAATATCAACTTATGGCATGATACACAGGCTTGTTTCAATTATTATTTTGCCTATACCTGGAATTGCACAGGGTTTCCAGCCAATTGCAGGATATAATTATGGTGCAAAAAAATACCACCGGGTTAAATCTCTGCTTTATATATTTCTTGCAACTGCTTTTACATAGCTTTTATCGGATTTATTTTAATAGAATTATTTCCATCGATATTTATTTCACTTTTTATCAGTGATAAATCAATTATAGAAGGCAGCTCAGCAGTACTAAGAAAAATTATTTTACTTCTGCCATGTGCAGCTCTTCAGATAACTGCTGCAAATTATTTTTAGGCAATTGGAAAACCTAAAAAAGCACTTATATTGGGACTTTCAAGGCAATTTTTGGTTCTTATTCCCCTTATGCTTGTCATGCTTGTTTTTTTTAATCTTGATGGCATATGGTTTTCTTTTCCGTTAGCCGATTTTACATCAGAAGTTCTTAGACTTACACTGCTCTGCTTTGAAATAAAAAAATTGAACAAATTTATTGATTTCTCTTGGAATTGATATATTAGACTTGTTCGATAACCCCTAAAAATGGTAAGAAAGAAAAATGAGGCGAGGAAAAAAGAAATCAGATAGTAAATCAGTATTATTCAAACGTTTGTATGGGGTAACACCGGAGACATTTG
>JAVBQS010000092.1:0-14802 GCA_031548835.1 Spirochaetia bacterium | reverse complement strand
AGACAAATGAAAAAAAGCACAAGAAGGTATACTGAAAGTGAATTGAAAATATTTTTCAAAGACAAATTATTTGAATTATTATATGCGCTGGCAGAGATTGAATTATTACCGTTATCCGCATTAGCATGAGAGATCTTCTTTTTTCCCCCAGGTAATACACCGCTGTTTTTTAAAATAGCTCTTTTTTTTCTTATTGAAGAAACAATAACTACAGAAACCATTCCAGTAAGAGCGCCTATAATTGTAGGAAGCTGGGGGCCAAGTAAAACAGCTGTCAAAACATGGGTAACAGAAAAACCCAAAGAAGCTGCCGCAGCTTCGGGAAAATATTTTAAAGCTTTTTTAAAAGATCTTTCTGTTACAATAACTAAAAGAAATGGAATAAAAATTGTAACAGGTATAAGCTGAAAAACAATAAAAGCTGATACAATATTTGGATCAACATCTGCCATAATAGCAAGAGTAGTTGCAGGTATTCCTATTGCGCCAAAAGCAGTTGAAACTGTATTGCCTAAAAGACATACAAAAGCAGAAAAAAATGGATTTATTCCCAAAGTAGTCATTATTCCTGCAGGTATTGCAACAGCTGTGCCGTATCCTGCAATTCCTTCCAGAAAATTTCCAAGGCCCCACACAAGAAGCAGAACAAGAACACTTTTTTCACTGCTGTTGGAAAGTATTAATTTTTTTATACCATCCATTCTGCCTGTTACTGTAATAAAATTATATGAAAAAATCGAGGCAAAAATTATAATTACCATTGGCCAGATAGCAATAGAAACACCTTCAGCACTGCTCATAATTATGAGCAGAAAATCCTGGCTAAAACAAAAAGCTGCTATGACAACAGCAGAAATAAATGCAATTAATGCAGAATATAATGGCGGTATTTTTAAAATACCTATAAGAACTATAAGAATAAGAACAGGAGTAAGTGCTGCAAAAAATAGTATCATAAAAAAATTAATCTTTGATAATAGTTATTATAATGCTGTTGATCTTTGTGACAGAAACAGAGTTAACAGTTAGAACAATATTTTCAAAAGAAAGCTTCTCCTTTTTTTTAGGTATTCTTCCCAGTTCATCTATAACATATCCGCCAATAGTCTGGGAAAATCTTCCTATTGGCAAATTTATTCCAAGCCTGTCATTAATAGTGCTTATTAAAGTATTTCCCTGCACAAGATAGGTGTTCTCGCTTACAGGAGTTATTTTTTCGCTTTCAAGATCATCTTTTTCGTCATAGAGTTCACCTACAATTTCTTCAACTATATCTTCCATTGTTACAATTCCTGCAAGCCCGCTATATTCATCAAGCACTATTGCCATATTTCTTTTTTCTTTCTGCATTAAAAAAAGAGCTTCCCGTATTTTTTTATTTCCGGAAATAAAAAAGGGAGGAATCATAATATCTGACAATTTTACAATAGAAACATCTATCTTTGGATTTGATACTTTCTTTACCAGATCTTTTACAAGAACAATTCCTACAATATTTTCAGGGTTTTTATCAAAAATAGGTATACGTGAAAATCCCCAGGAATTAATAAGGCCCATTACATTTTTTATAAAACTGTTTTTATCAAGACTAAAAACATCTGTACGGTGAGTCATTATACTGCTTATATTTTGCTGCCCAAGACGGAATACAGCATGCACCATCTCATTCTCATAATCTTCGAGAATTCCTTGGGCATCAGCATATTTTACAAGCCTTAATATTGCATCTGTTGTTATAGGATCTTTCTGCTTTTTGGAAAATATTTTTGTGACAAATCTGCTTATAAGTATAATAAAAAAAACAAATGGAGAAGAAATAATTATAAAAAAATTTATAAAAGGGGCAGTAAAAACTGCAATTGCTTCGTTATGCGCAAGCGCAATATTTTTTGGAATTACTTCTCCAAAAATCAATATCATAAGTGTTAAAACACCTGTCATTATTCCAATAATAGCATTTCCAAACAGTTTTAAAGTAACCTCTGTAGATATTACAGAGATAGAAATATTGACAAGATTATTTCCTGCAAGAACTGATGTAAGAAATTTTTCAGGTTTTTTAAGAAGTTTTTTTACAAGCTTTCCCCTTCTGCCTCTTTTTTCAGCAATAACTTCTATTTGAATAGATGAAAGAGAAGTAAATGATGTTTCTGTAGCAGAAAAAAAAGCAGAGAGAATCAGTAAAATAACAATTGCTATAAATTCAATCATCATATAAATAAAAACTAGTCTTTAAAAAAGTTTTTGTCTATAAAAGAAAGAAAATTATTTAAATTATCAGGCATTTATTTTTTCTTGCTGCTTTCTGTTTTTTCTGTTTCAAAAGATTTATACATGGCTGGCATCTTTTTCTCAAGTTTAGCCATTCTTTTTGCAAGCTTTCTTATTTCATCTTTAAGAATAAAAATACAGTCGCTTTTATCTGCAAAGCCTCTTACAATATCTTCTGCAAGAGCCCTGCATGTAGGAGCGCCGCAGGAGCTGCAGTCAAGGCCTGGAAGCTCTTTATGAATAATATCAAGCTTTTCCATTTTTTCCATTGCAACATTAATATCTTCATCAAGCTTCATAATAGGTTTTGAATATATTTCTTTTGTCCAGGAAAGATCAAAACCGGGACTTCTAAATACCTCATCGCCAATAATAGGACTGCTATTTTGTTTTACAAGTCTTTTTACTGAAGATCTTGCTATAAAAGTATTTTCAACATTTAAGGTTCCGCCTACACATCCTCCGGGACAGGCCATAGCTTCTATAAAATCAACATCATTTATATCTTCATTTTCAATTTGTTCAAGAACTTTTATAACCTGGTTTATTCCATCTACAGAAATGCTTCTTGGAGCGCCTACTGCTTCGCTTTCGCCATCGCTGTGAGCCCAGCCAATGCCTATGCCGGAAGCATTTGAATATTTTATAGGTTTAGTGATTTTTTTTATTGCTGATCTTACTTTCAGATAAAGATCGCTAGCACTTATAACTCCATCTACAAAAGATTCTTCATCTCCTATTGGAGATCTTGCAACTGTTACTTTTGCAGGGCATGGAGATATAAAGAAAACTCCCACATTTTTTTTATTTTTGTGTATATAATTTTTTACAACTCTTGCAGCAACTTCCATTGGCGATTGTATTTTTATAACATGTTCAATAAGAGAAGGAAATCTTACCTGTATTAGCCTTACAACAGCGGGGCAGGAAGATGATATAAGAGGCTTGGGATAGCTGCCTGCATCTATAATATTTTTGGTTGCAATTGTAACTATTTCTGCAGCTCTTGCTACTTCATATATATCGTCAAAACCTATTCCAAGCAGGGCTGATAATACATATTCAGGGCCAGCTATATCCCTGAACTGTCCATAAAAACTTGGAGCAGGAATAGCTACCTTGTAATCATATTTATATATTAAGTCAAAAGGATCTGATACTGCTTTTTTTGCATGAGAAGGGCAACTTCGTATACATTCTCCGCAGTCAATACATCTGTCAGTTATTATATATGCTTTTCCATCCCTTACCCTAATTGCTTCTGTAGGGCATTTTGCTATGCAATTTGTACATCCCCGGCAAAGCGACTCATCTAGAGTAACAGAATGGTTATAATCTTTTTTATTTTTCATAACTCAAAAAATTCCATCCAAATATTGCTATATAAAAGATAACTATAAAAACCGGATTAATGTTAAAATTATGCAATATTTACTTTAATACAAACAGTAGTTCCTTCTCCAGGCTTGCTTTTTATCTCCATAAAATCTGAATTTTTTTTAATATTTGGAAGCCCCATTCCTGCTCCAAAACCCATTTCCCGGATCTGATCAGAAGCAGTTGAATAACCTTCCTGCATGGCAAGGTCGATATCAGGTATGCCTGGCCCTTTGTCTGCAAGAACCATTGTAACACATTCCGGCGTTATGTCTATATCAACATCACCGCCGCCGCCATGTATAACCATATTGATTTCAGCTTCATAAAGAGAAATAACAGCCTTTTTTATAATAGCAGGATCAACCCCAATCTGCTGGAGTTTCTTTTTTAAATTGCTTGATGCAGTTCCTGCAAGAGACATATCTCCATCGACCAGATTAAAATTAAGTTTCATTTAATTAAAACTACCATCTAAAATATATTACAGGCGGATAAGCTTTTTCCACAGCTGCAGAAAGCAATAAACCTCCCACAGCGCCTGCAAGATTCTGGATAATATTTCCAGGCACTTCTACAAGCGCAGCTCCCGGGCCGACCATAAGAACACCTGCCAGAAAATATCCTGACACCATTACAATTGAACCTGCAAGAAAGCAAAAAAGAGCCTGCCAAAATATATTAACCCGTCCGCTTTCTTCTTTTACAAAAAAACTATAGATAATTCCTACAAGAAAACCCTGCAGTCCATGTATAACAAAAGAAATAGGAGCCCACTGGGCATATCCGCCAAGAATATCTGCAAGAGCTGTGCCAAGGCCGCCGGCAATAAAAGCAGTTACAGGGCCAAATACAAATGCAGCAAAAAAGATTGCGACATCACCAAGATTGATATAACCCCTTGTAGGAGCAATTGGAATTCTTACAACAACTGTAAAAATAGTAACTATTGCTGACAAAATAACTATTGAAGCTATTTTAAATGCTACTGTATCTGAAAATCTCTCTGTTTTTGCCATTTTTATAATTCCTATAGAAAAATGTAATATACGATAATAAATATAACAAAAAATGACAATATAAGCTGCCCCGATAACTTTTTTATACTAATCATTTCTTTCATTTTTCCAGGTTTGTTTTTTCTTCCAATTCCCCTTGTTTCAAGAACCATTGCAAGATTTGGAATACTTTTTACAGACTGAATTAAAATTGATGCAAGTATTGATAGCAATTTTTTAAAACGGGCAGGAAAATTCCATTTTGAAACTGTTTTAGAACAGTTGGTAAGCCTCATTTTGTGAGCATCTGCTGTATTTTCATAAATTGATGCTGCATATGGCAAATATCTTAAAGTAAGGGAAATTATAAGAGCTGCTTTATATGGAAGGCCGAAAAACCTGAGTGAAAGTGTAAAATCTTCTACTTTTGTGGTTCTTAAAAAGAGGTAAAAAAGCAATGTTAAACCGGAAAACCTGCCTATTAGATAAAATGATTCATAAATTCCTTTATCTGTGACAAGAGGATAATTAAATAATATTATATAAACTTTTCCATCAGGATGAAATGGAGGTGTAAGAAGAATTATCATAAAAATAAGAGGAAAAATAGCTTTGAGAGGTTTTATTATCTCTTTAAAACCAATAGTTAAAATTCCTGCTGTAAAAATAAGAAAAACAACAGAATAATATTTTACGTTATTGAGAGGCAGAAAAAAAAATATTGATAAAAATAGCAGAAAAATCAATTTTATTCTTGGATCAGTTTTATGGAGAAAAGAATTTTTTTTAAGATATGTTTCTGAAAGCATCAGCTATTTTGCCCCTCCCCTGCCATTGAAATATCCAGAAGATTGGCCAATTTTTTTTCAGAACCTATATCTATAAAAGCGCCATTTTCCATAATAAGAATTCTATCTGCAAAACCTATGGAAAGTTTTATATCATGCGAAATAATCATTATTGCAGGCCTGGGATCAAGATTTCTGATATTTTTTATAATAAGAGCATAATCTTTAAAAGAAATGCCTGAATCTCCCTCATCTATAACTACTATTTTCTTGTTGAGAAGATAATAAATAGCAGCCTGAAGCCTTTTCCTTGCTCCATAGCTCATTATTGCAGGAGACATATTTTCATTCTCAAGATGAAAAATATCGATAGCGCTATCAACCAGTTTTTTAATTTCTTCTTTATCTTTTCCGCTCTCTTTTAGGCCAAATGCAAGTTCTTCGCCAACTGTTGGAAGGAAAAGCTGGAAATCAGGATTTTGAAAAAAATATGAGACATTTTTGTTTAGTTCGTCGGGAATGCATTCTTTTAAGATGCCATTATCATCTATCATAATTTTTCCATTCAATGGTTTAAGAAGCCCGCTTATCAATTTTGCAAATGTGGATTTTCCGCAGCCGTTTTTTCCAATAAGAACAACAACTTCGCCGCTTTTAAGATAAAAGTTATTGATATTTATTTCAAATCTTCCGCTTTCATATTTAAAAGACAGGTTATTTGCCTGGAGAAAAATATTACCCAGAGTTTCTGTTTGCCTTGAAATTTTTATAGCATTTTTTATTTTTTCAACATCAAGATAGAGGCCGCATTCAAGAGCTTTTTCCATAAAGCTGCTGTCTGCTTTTTCTGCCTTTTCTATAAGATTTTTGCCATCATAAAGATAAAATTGGCTGCAATATTTTTTATAAATATCAAGCATTTTGGAGGTAAGAATAAAAACTGTCTTATTAAGAGTTTTTAAAAGATCAAGGATAGAAATCCTGCTTTCAGGATCTATCTCTTCAAAAGTTTCATCTAAAACCCATAGTTCAGGTTCAGGCGCCAAAAGGCATGCAAGCAAAAGTTTGCGCTTCTCCCCGCCTGAAAGCAGGGATGGATTCATTCCTTTTAAATAGGCAATTCCGATTTTTTCAATTATATTTTCTGTTTTCTGTTTTATAAAATTATAGTCATATCCAAGAGCTTCAAGCGCAAATCCTATTTCGCTTTCAACTTCCGGCGTAAGTATCTGTTCTTCCGGGTTTTGAAAAACAATTCCGATTTTTGTAATAAGGTTGTATGGTTTTTCTTCAATTATATTTTTACCATCTATAAGAATATTTCCTTCAAGCTCTCCGCCTGTATATCTTGGAATTAGAGCTGTTATTATTCTGGAAAGAGTTGTTTTTCCAGATTCTGGCGGAGCAAGGAAAAGAGTAATTTCTCCTTTTTTTATTTGCAGTGAGAGGTTATTAAATACCTGTCTGTTTTTTACATGCTGATAATGCGGATAAATAAAGCTGAGATTTTTTATTTCAAGGAAATTACTCATGGTTAATAATAACAAAAATGGGAAGTTATGTCTTTGAAAAAATAGCGCTGGCATACTTTACCATGCCAATATAATAAAGGCCTCTTATTAAAAAGAGGCCTGGTTTATCTATTTTTAAACAAACAGTAAAAATTGTTTTATCAATATAAAAAATCATAATTGAAATCCAAATATGATTTTAAAAAAATCCTTACATCCCCATTCCGCCGTCGATTTTAATTACTTCGCCAGTTACATAGGATGAAAGCTCGGATGCAAGAAAAAGAACAACAGAAGCAACTTCTGACGGCAGGCCAAGCCTTGCAAGAGGTATTTTATCATAAAGAGCTTTTACCTGTGTTTCATTAAGCTTGTCTGTCATTGGTGTTTTTATAAAGCCGGGAGCAACAGCATTTACCCTTACTCCCCTGGAAGATACTTCGCGCGCAAGGCTTTTAGTAAAGCCAATAAGGCCTGCCTTTGATGCAGAATAGTTTGTCTGCCCGCCATTTCCAATAACGCCTACAATAGAAGCAATATTTATAATTGAACCGCTTCTCTGTTTAATCATTGCTTTTGAAATAGCCCTGCTTATGTAAAATGCGCTTGTAAGATTTATTTTAATTACATCTTCCCAGTCTTTTGCAGTCATTCTGAAAATAAGGCCGTCTCTTGTAATTCCTGCGTTATTTACCAGAATATCAATACCTTTGCTTTCTTCAAGTATTTTTTCGCAGACAGCTGTAATTTCTTCTTCCTCTGCAACATTGCCTTTATAGAAAAAAACTTCACAGCCTTTATCTTTTGCAAGATTTTTATATTCAGCCATACTGTCGCCTTCAGCAAGATCGATAAAGTAGACTGATGCTCCATTACTAAGAAATGACAATACTATTTCTCTTCCTATCCCCCTGGCTCCGCCTGTAATAAGCGCTTTTTTACCTTTTAGCAACATTATAAACTCCTTTATGATTTTAATTTAGCTATATTTTCAACTGTTCCTGCCGGATAACATGGAATATCTCCACCGACAGATTTCCACAATCCTGATAAAACATTTCCCGGCCCTGATTCTATACATATTTCCACACCTTCTTCAAGAACCATCTTTTCTTCATTAACCCATAAAACTGCTTTTGTAAGCTGTTCTGATGAAAGTTTTTTTGCCTCATCTCCTGAAGCAACAATCTTTCCTGTTACATTTGAGTAAACTTTTTTAACAGGATTGTTAAATTTTACTTTTTCCACTATTTCTCTATATTCAATTTCTGCCTCTTTCATCAATGGGCAGTGGAAAGGGCCTGATACTTTTAATCTTATATAGCGTTTTGCGCCTGCATCTTTTAAAATCTTTTCAGCAGATAAAAGCCCTGTATCTGTCCCTGATATTACAATTTGGGAAGGGCTGTTATAATTTGCTATATAAACATCTTTAATATTCTCATTTTTAATGACAGAAAAAATTTTATCATAATCAAGGCCAATTACAGCTGCCATTCCAGGAGAACCAGAAGGGGAATCAAGAGACCTGCTTGCTTTTTCCATAACACGGCCTCTCTCTTTTACAAGGCTAAATACAGTATCTGTTTCCAAAATACCTGCATCCCAAAATGCAGCAATCTCGCCAAGGCTAAAGCCTGCGCATAGGCTGCTTTCAATACCTTCATCTTTAAGAAGCATTGAAGATGCAATATTTATAAGTGTTACAGCAACCTGGGTTTTATCTGTTGGCTTTAAATCATCTTCAGAACCTTCGAAAAGAAGCTTTTGCAAATCTATTCCTGTACTTTCTGAAGCTGTTTTAAAAAGTTTTTTAATTTTTTCGCTATGATCATATAGATCTTTTCCCATTCCCGGATATTGGGCTCCCTGTCCGGGGTATAAAAAACATCTTTTCAATTTATCCTCCTGAAAAGTTTTTACAAAACTTCTATTTTTTTTATTTAGGACAAAAATTGACAAACCTTCAAAAAATTTTGCTTCTTTAACCTTATAAGAATAATGGATTTATGTCAAAACAACCTTTATGAAGTTTGCCTTCCAAACCAGCAGGATATTAAAAACCTGACCGATAGAATAAACGGGCGAAAAATATCATAAGAGATTAATAAATGTCAACTGGAAAATAGTAAATATGGAAAATAGTAAATAAAAGAAATTTTCAGGATTCTTCCGGCAATTCTTCAAGAATTTCAAGTTCTTCAATATCATCAGCAGGCTTTTCAGTAACTTCCTGAACCTCATCAAGTGTTTCAAGCTCTTCAGGTTCATCAGGTTCATCAGACACTTCAAGCAGTGTAGGCGCTGATTCTTCGCTATTTGTATTTATGCTTACATATTCAAGAAGCGCAGATCTTATTGTAAGAAAAAAAGAAGGATAAATCATATCATAAAAATATGTTCTATAATAAATTGCAAGTTTCTTTTCCTTAAAATAAGCAATAATTGATTCTCCAATATCTGTTGCATTATTGTCTTTTATATAAAGCGACACATCAGATCTTCCATATCCGGGAAGCGAGTTAACTCTGTCCTGATATGCTCCAAGTTTACAGAAAAGGTCATAAAGAGAATATGTGAGACTTATAAATTTTTTAACCATCTCATTGTTTCTTTCAAGTTTATCAAAGAAAAGCTTATATTTGGCAGGATACATTGTTCTTAAAATATCATCTTTGCGCAGATTAACGCCTTTTTGTATAAATACAGATTCTATAGCATTTATTACAAATTTATTTCCTCTATAATATTCCAGAAGTTCTACAATTTTATCTATTCCTTCAACGCCTTTCTTTAAAAGAAGTTTTACCTGGTCTGATAGTGCTTCGGGAAGCGAGGGATTTACCTGCACGCTATAGCTGTCAAAAATAGCATTTTTTTTATCTTTAAGCAGTACTTTTTTATACTGAAAAAGCTCATCAATTGTAATATCTCTGAAATAACCCATTTTAACCTGGGCTTCCTGTTTAAACTGATTAAAATAATTTTCAACAACACCAATTTCCATAAGTGTGTCAAAAAAAGCTTTTGATATTCTTAATCCTCCGATTGGAGCTGTGGATTCCATTCTTTTAGCTTCAATTACAGGAAGTCCTATAACATCCCACTGTTTGGCTCCCGGAGGCCCAAAATTACCTATTGTAACATCGCCTATATTTGCTCCAATTCTTATTCTTATCTGGAAAAGAGCATTTATAGAGTATGAAAATTCGCTGGTAGATCTTAAATTGCCTATTATTTCATAAGCTTTTTTTATTGCTGCTTTTGTCTCTTTATCCATTTCATCATCGAGATAGCTTTCATCTGCCTGATTAAATAAAAAACAGACTCTTTGCAGCTCTACACAGGTATAAAAAAGTTCTTTTGCAATATGTCTTACAGCATTGGTCTCTTTCATATGGCGGAGAACAGGGTCTGTAAGCCCTCCAAAGTGAAACATAAGGCTGTCGCCTTCAATTTTATTTAAATATCCTGATTTTTTTTGTATTACCCAATTAAAAGCAGAAAAAAGGCCATTTAAAACAGACTGGTTTTCCATAGGACTAAGAAATTTTGACATATAACTGTAGTCAGCAAGATCTACAAAGCCGATGCCTATTTTTGTTTCTACTGTATTTTCAGGTATCTCTCCCAGTTCCATTATTGCTTCAACCAGCTGTCTGGGGAGGTAAAATTCCTCTATTGCTCTTCTGAATTTTATCTCTTTTGATGCTTTTTCAAGAGCTCTCTCAAGTTCAATATTTCCTGCTTCTTTTGCTTTTTCAATTAGCTCTTTATCAGCATTTTCTGATTTTTCTGTTTCTGCCTTGAGGAAAGAGTCATCGATAATTTCTTTTATTTTTGTTATATAAATATCTTCCCCTGCTGCCGGGGTATTATTATTTAAAAGTTCTTTAAGATATCCGGCAATATATGCAGGATCTGCTTTGTATTTTTCAACTATATAAAGAGCATGGGAATACATGGATTTAGAATCAAAAACCATCGTCTTATTTTCCTTACTTAATATTATATATCGGCAGGCAGTAATTATAAAATTTACCACCTATTTTAAATTTTGCAATTTTTACATTTGTAGAGTAAAATTTTCCAATATTTTCTTCATTTATTAGCATATCTGTATTGCCGAATAATGAATAGCCTTCTTTTCCAAGAAATAAAACCTTGTCTGTAACAAGCAGTGCATGGGAAGGATCATGTGTTGAAAAAGCAATTGTAAATTTTGATTCTCCGGAAAGCTTGCTAAGAAGTTCCAATATCAATCCCTGATTTTTTATATCAAGATCGCTTGTAGGCTCATCAAGAAGAAGAATTTCAGCTTCCGATGCCAGGGCTCTTGCAATAAGAGTAAGCTGCCTTTCTCCTCCGCTTATTTCAAGAAAATTACGCTCTGCAAGATGTTCAAGGCCTGTTTTTTTCATAGCTTCATAAGCTTTTTCCCTGTCTTCGCTGCTTGGCGATGAAAAAATGCCTATATGGCCTGCCCTTCCAAGCAAAATCATGTTATATACTGTGTAGTTTACGCCTGCAGAGAGAGATTGAGGCACATATGTAACTTCTTTTTCAATTTTAACACTGCCTCTATATTTTTTTATTAATCCTGTAAGAATTTTCAAAAGAGTTGTTTTGCCCACGCCATTAGGGCCAAGTATGGCAAGCACTTCTCCCCTATTTAAGGTAAAAGAGATATCTGAGATTAATGTTTTATCACTGTATGAAAAAGAAAGTTCTAACGCTTTAATCACACAGGACTCCTTTCCTGCCAATTAATATCCTTATTAATCATAATTATAGAAATCTTTCAATAAATATCTAGTTTAATCCTACAATAAATATCGAATTTAAGATATTTTTTTATAAAAAAATTATCTAAACTACCCAGTTTCCTTTTGATTTTATTAAAAGATATATAAAAACAGGAGTGCCAAGCAGCGCTGTTATAACACCAAGCGGTATTTCAACAGGAGCTATAGTTCTTGCAAGAAGATCAATTAACATAAAAATTATTGCTCCAACTGCTGCAGAAACAGGCAGTAATTTTTCATGATCGCTTCCTATAACCATTCTTGCCATGTGCGGAATAATAAGCCCAACCCAGCCTATTATTCCTCCCACAGAAACAATAGCAGAAACAGCAAGAGTTGAGAAAAAAAGTATAAAAACAAGGCTTTTTCCTGTTTTAACGCCAAGAGATTTAGCTGCTTCAATTCCAAGAGAGAGTGCATTTATTCTCCATCTTGCAAATATAAGAAGCAGCGAACTTATAATTATAAGCGGCATGGTAAATATAAGGTGATGTTTGCTTGCCTGGGCAAGAGAGCCCATAAGCCAGTAAACAATTGCAGGAAGCTGTTCTTCGGTATCTGCAACTATTTTAAGAAAAGATATTCCTGCCTGAAAAAACATGTTTACAATAACACCTGCAAGAACAAAAACAAGCACTGCATTTCCGCCTGTTTTTTTTGTTATTGCCAATGCCACAAGTAGAGCAGCAAATCCAAAGGTAAAAGCGCTTATTTGTGCTGCAACGCCCCATCCAAAAAATAAAATACCCAATGTTGCGCCAAAACCTGCGCCGGAAGTAACTCCTATAATTCCCGGGCTTGCAAGAGGATTGCGGAAAATACCCTGGTACACTGCGCCGCATACAGAAAGCCCCATTCCTGAAACAGCAGCCATAATTACGCGCGGAAACCTTAACGCCATAACTACAGATTCTTCTACATCAAGCCATGTTTTTTCATATCCGCTAAAAGGCAGAATTGGATAAAAAACAATTTTTAAAACTGTTAAAAACGGAATTCTGTATCTCCCAAGAGAGAGGCTTACAAAAAAAACAATAATAAAAGCAGGGACAAATATAAGGAACAGCTTTTTCAGCGATATTTTTTTATGCATTAAAAATCACCGCTTCCCACAGGATTAAGAATCCTTAATATCTCTTCTTTTGTTACAGAATAGTTAAAATATTTTTCATAATAGTTTTTTATCTCTTCTTCCATATTCCATGTAAAAAGATCAGGATAATTTTTGGCTGCCATCCATTTTAACATAAGAGGGCCGTCAAGCGATGGAGGATACCACCTATAAGTACCCAAAGGAATTTTATAAACAGATTTATTTTTATATGCATTTGTTCCTGACCAGTCCTGTCCCTGAATTTTATTTTTATATATATCATCAGGCATTGTTTCTTCAAAATTTGTAAGATAGATAATATCAGGATTCCATTTAAGCACCTGTTCAAAATCAGCAATTCTTACCATTGCAGGATGGTTTCCTGTAATATCTTCGGCAGCATTTATTCCGCCTGTTACAGATATCCAGTACTGCCCAAAAGAGTTTCCTCCTGCAAACATATTGCCGTTTGTTTTAAAAACAATAACTATTTTTTTCTTTTTTTCATCAGGAATAGATTTTATTTTTTCTTCAATAAAATTACGGGTATTGCTCCACTCATCAAAAATTGCATCAGCTTTGCCTTTTTCTGTTCCCAAAACAGCAGCTGTTATATTAACCCATTCCTTTATTGATTTTTCAGGGCTGTATATTTCTCTTGTTTTTCCGCGGTAATTTATTTCTTCTTTTTCAAGTCCTAGATAGATAACAGGAATATGAAGTTCTCCCATTTTTTCCATTCCCTGGAGAAGTTGGTCTGTAAAGAAAACATCAGGATTTATTTTAAGCATCTCTTCAATATTTACAATGCTTCCTTTAAGAAAATTATCTTCTATTGATAAAATTCCGGGAGCTATTTTTGAAAGAACAGAAGCTTCCGCAGCTTTTTTTGCAAGAGGATGAAGCCCTTTTATTCTTTTAACATCTCCGTCAAGATATACAATTATATGAGGATGAGGAGCAGGAAAAGTTGCAATAGATTTTATATTGGCAGGAATTTCTACTTTTTGGCCTTTGCTGTCTGTTACTGCAATTTTATCTTTATACAGGGATTGAATTTTATCCTGAGATACTTTTTCTTTGCATGATAAAAAAAGAAGAGATAAAAATAATAAATAAAATAGTTTTTTATTCATATAGCTGCCTTTTTATCATAAAGATAAACTATAGACCACATGATGTCTACAATAAGAATAATATAGACACCATATAACGCAAGGCAGCTTATTATAATTTTTGACTAAATTATAATTTTATTAAATTTTCAGATATTTGGCAGAAACACCGGCTAAAGCGCTAAGCCTTGTAATCATCTTATTGATATCAGCTTCATTGCCATAGACTTCAAGAAAAATAAGCCCTGAAGGCGAACAGCTATTGTTATCAACAGTATCATGTAGGCCAACCCTGATTTTTATGTTACAGCCATAATCTGTAAGTATTTTCTGCACTTCAGCGGCAGAATCTGTTCTTTTTTCAACCTTTATTAAGACTATTTTGTATTCCATAAATAAAATCTTAATACTGACTATTGGTTCTGTCAATTTAATGTTTTATATTTTTTGTAATTATGGTTTTAATCCGCTATTTAAAAATGATGGAAAATTTCCAAACTTCAACTTGACAAAATAACTAAATTTTTACTGCTCTTTTATCTCTTTTTAAATCATATCCATCATAAAATTGTAATAAAATAGCATTATTGCCATCATTATTTTTTTTAATAAATTGCGAATCTCTTTTTCTGAATTTATAGTCAGAAAAGAAATTATCAGAAGATAATTTATCAATAATTTTTAAAAATATATCTTTATAGTTGCTCATCTTTATTAGACCTGTTCGATAACCTAAAAATGACAATTCTGGCAGGGTAGCCATGCCAGAATTATAAAATAAAAACCTTAAGAGTATAAGCTATTAGCAAAAAATAATACGTTGTGTACAAATTAGTACTTATTT
>JAVBQS010000127.1:0-5596 GCA_031548835.1 Spirochaetia bacterium | reverse complement strand
ACCCTCTTGCAGATATTACTGTAATAAGGGAAAAGCTTTTTGCAGGAGAAGGCTTACAAGATTATATTTCATTTTTCAGCAATGTTTATGGAACTGATGGTTAAATTGACTCTAATCACACATTCAGTTCCATATTGCTATCCCGGTACAATAATCTGTGCCAGGATAAAAATGTAATGCTGATTTATTCCCGATCCTAAATCAAGCATGCTCCGCTACCCACGGGGTGCTTCGCTACCCACGGGGTGCTTCGCTAACTTTTAAATAAATCAGCTGTTTTTAGCTTCTTCCCAAAGTTTATCCATTGCTTTAAGATTTTCATGTGTCATTGAAAGGCCCTGCTTTTCCATTCCCTGCTCGACTTTTTTAAAACGGTGTAAAAATTTTTCATTAGTCCTGTGAAGGGCAACAGATGGGTCGATTTTTAAAAATCTTGCTGTATTAATAACAGAAAAAATAATATCTCCAAGCTCTTCCTCAATTTTATCCATACTTTTTCCTGAAATAATTTCATCTTCAAGTTCTGATATCTCTTCTTTTACTTTTCCCAATACATCTTCTGCTCTATCCCAGTCAAAACCTGCTTTGGAAGCTTTTTTTTGAAATCTGTAAGCTCTTTCAAGCGGTGGTATACTTTTTGAAATTCCATCAAGCTTTGATTTTGGCAGTTCTTTTTCTTCTTTATTATTACTATTAATTTCGTTTTTTTTAATAAGTTCCCAGTTTTTTTTAACTTCATCAGAAGTTTCTGCAATTACATTTGAAAATACATGAGGATGTCTTCTTATAAGTTTTTCCGATACCCTATCTATTACTTCTTTAAAAGTAAAACCCTTTTCTTCTTCTTTTATTCTGCCAATCATGCTTATAACAAGAAGAATATCGCCCAATTCTTCTGCTGTATGAAAATCATCATTTTCAGATATTGCTTCTATACATTCATACACTTCTTCAAGCAGGTTTGTTCTTACTGAATGTGCAGTCTGCTCTCTGTCCCATGGGCAACCATCCTTGCTTCTTAATTTAATTATTATATTATAAAAATCGCCAAAAGATTTTAAAAGATCATCCATTTTTACCTCTTTTAACATTATTCCAAATAATATTTTATACAGTGTCTATTTTATGGGTAATTTTTTCAAGATTGAATTTTCTAAAAATATTTAATCTTGAATATGTTTTTTTTTATAGAAAGAATGATTGACAAAAATGAAAACCTGTAAATATAATAATATTTATAATTTTCATAAATATTATTATTACTTAGGAGGATTTTAGGAATTATGAAAAAGTGTAGTCTTTTTGTTATGGTTGCACTCATTATTGCTGTCCTATTTGGTTGTTCAGGCAAAAGCTCTTCAACTGCTGAGGGAGCTGGTACTGCAGCAAAAAGCACAGAGCAGATTAAACTTAGATTTGCTACTTGTTGGACACCAAACTACGGACTTATCCAGGCAGATTATTACTGGATTAGCCTTGTAGAAGAGCTTCTTGGAGATCAGGTAAAAATTGATTTCTACACAGCTGGAGAACTTATAAAATCTAATGAAGTTTTTGATGCTGTTTCAGACGGAACAGTTCAGATTGGTAGCGATTTTCCAGGTTACTGGGCTGGAAAAGACACTGCATTTAATCTTGTAGCATCTTTCCCAATGTGGATGGACGCTTATGACTATGTAAACTGGCTTGAATTTGGCGGCGGTCTCCAGGAATATGAAAGAGTTTATGGAAACTTTGGCATTGTTCCTCTTCCACATGGTCCTATAACTTGTGAATCAGGCCCAAGAAGTAATAAGCCAATCAGATCACTTGCTGATTACAAAGGTCTTAAAATAAGAATGTCTGGTAAAAACCAGGGAAATATTCTTCAGAAACTTGGTGCAGCGCAGGTAGGTATTTCAAGTTCAGAAGTATATCAGGGTCTCCAGAGAGGTCTTATTGATGCAGCTGAATCATGTACTCCAGATCTTGACTGGGGCCTTGGATATGGCGAAACAACAAAATTTTCAAGCCATCCAGGTTGGCACCAGCCAGGTTCAATGGGTAACCTTCTTTTTAATGCAAAAACATGGGCTTCTCTTCCTGAACATGTTAAAAGTGCTTTCAGAATTGCTGCTAAAGCTACAGTTACAAGAATTCTTGCTTACCAGGATTACAGCTCTGCAGAAGGAACTTACAAGTTTAGAAATGTTGGAGTTAAAGAATATAAGCTTCCAATGGAAGATCTTAACACACTTGCAGGTTATGCATTTGACCAAATCTATCAAGAATCAAAAGCAAACCCATCATTTGCAAAAATGGCTTTATCAATGGGTGAATATCTCCATTTTTACAGACCTTGGAGAGAACTTTCATATCCTTTTGGTCATGGCTGGAAAGACAGTCCGCTTCCTGACCTTGAGAAGATAAGACCATACGCAAAATAATTTGCAAATTTAGTCTTAAAAAAAATCCCTGTCAAAAACAGGGATTTTTTTAGTAACTTTTTTTGGATACAGGACTTCTGAATCCAGACTTATTATTTTAAATTCTTTTTTTCTGAGTTTTTATGGGAAAAATTTTAGATACTATCGACACGATAAACGAGTGGGTTGGAAAAATCTTCCGTTGGTCACTTGTTTTGCTTGTCGCTGTAATGGTCTTTGAGGTACTTAGTAGATATGTATTTCATAGACCTACAACATGGGCTTTTGAAGTAAGCACAGGCCTCTATGCCTGCTCATTTATGATGTGCAGCGCTTATGCACTTCTATATAAATCACATGTTACTATTGATATTCTTTATGAAAAATTCGGGCCAAAAGGAAGATCTATTTTTGATATAGTTTCTGCCCTGATTTTTTTCTATCCTTTTTTAATAGTTGTTCTTCTTCAAGGACAAAAATATGCTGCTCATGCGTGGGCAATAAAAGAGACAAGCTGGAGTACATTTCCAATGCCTCTTTATCTTGTAAAAACAATGATTCCATTATTTGCTTTTTTTACTCTTCTCCAGGGAACAGCAACTTTTATAAGATCAATCTGCTTTCTTACAACTGGTAAAGATTATATAAGTAAGTATAAGAAAGAAGAGATCCAGAAGGTTGTTATGGATTATGATGAACCAGTTGGTGAAGTTGCTGATGGAAAAGGAGAAAAGAAATGATTGAAATGGCACCAGGGCTCCTAGTAGCATTGATGTTTGGAGGCCTTTTTGTTGGCCTTTTCTTGGGGCAGCCTCTTGCTTTTGTTCTTGGAGGTCTTGCAACAATATTTGCCATTCTTGGATGGGGGTTTGATGCTCTTCCTCTTTTTATGGCAAGAATAAATGGACTTATGGAAGATTATACTCTTTCAGCAATACCATTATTTATATTGATGGCACAATTGATGAGTGCTTCGGGAATGGCAGATGGACTTTTTGATACAGCTCGATATCTTTTTGGCCCAATAAGAGGCGGTGTTGCAGTTGCAGTAATTGTTGTTTCTACTCTGCTTGCTGCATGTACAGGTATTACAGGAGCTGCATGTGTTTCAATGGGACTTCTTGCTCTTCCAATAATGCTTAAAAATAAATATGACAAGAGACTTGCATGTGGAAGTATTATTGGTTCATCAGCACTTGGCATATTGATACCTCCAAGTATTATGCTTGTTGTTATGGCAGAACAGACAGGTCTTACTGTAGGAAAACTTTTTGCAGGAGCTATTATACCTGGAATTATTCTTTCTACATTATATATCAGTTATGTATTGTTTCAGTGTTGGAGACATCCTCATAAAGGTCCTGCATTATCTATTGAAGAAAGATCAAAAGTTAATGGAAAACAGCTTGCTAAAATGCTTTTAGTAAACCTTGTTCCGCCACTTATTCTTATATTTGCTGTTCTTGGCGTTCTTTTTGCCGGTATTGCTACACCGACAGAAGCTGCTGCTTCAGGATGTTTCTTTGCATTTATTCTTTATGTTGCATACGGAAAATTCAGTATAAAAAGCCTTACAAAGATTGTTTCTGATTCTGCAAAGAGTTCTGCAATGGTTCTTGTTGTAATGGTTGGTGCTAACTGTTTTACCGGTGTTTTTATGGGCCTTGGCGGCGGTGATGTTGTAAAAGAGTTTATTCTTGGATTAGGTTTTGGAAAATGGGGAACTTTCCTTGTAATGATGGTTATAAGTTTTCTCTTGGGAATGTTTCTTGACTGGACAGCAATTGTTATGATTACATTTCCTGTATACATCCCATTGATAGAACTTTTAGGATTTGATAAATTCTGGTTTGTTGTTGCAATGGCTGTTATGCTTCAGGATTCTTTCTGTACACCTCCGTTTGGGTATAACCTATTCTATTTAAAAGGATGCGCACCCCCGGAAATTAGCACAAAAGATATATGGATGGGAGCAGTGCCATTCTGGATTCTTATGGAAGTTGGAATGGTTATAGTTTGTGTTTTCCCACAAACAATTACATGGCTTCCAAGCGTCATTGTTAGAGCTGCTGCTGGAGGATGAGTAAATGAGTGAAGCTAATTGTTGCTGTAAAGCTGCTGTATTTGAAGAAGTAGGGAAGAACATAGAAATAAGAGATTATAAACTTCCTGATGAAATAGAAGATAATGCTATTTTATGTAAAACCCGCTTTAGTACAATATGCGGTTCTGACTTGCATACAATAACAGGAAAGAGAAAAGAACCAGTTCCTCTCATACTTGGCCATGAAATTACCGGCGAAATTGTAAAAATGGGAAAAAATATTGTTAAAGATGGTTTTGGCAATAAACTAAAACCAAGTGACAGAATTTCCTGGACAATAATGGCTTCATGTAATGAGTGTTATTACTGTAAAAAAAATATTCCCCAAAAATGTGAGAAACTTGTTAAATATGGGCATACATCTGTAAACAATAAGACAAGATCTCCTTTGCTGGGCGGCTATGGGGAATATGTATATATATTGCCAGGCACCGCAGTTTTTAAAGTGCCTGATTGCCTGCCTGATGATATTGCGGCTCCTGCCAACTGTGCACTTTCTACAGTTATAAATGCTGTAGAAACAATTGGCATTGAAAAAGGAGACTGCGTAATGGTTCAGGGGGCAGGTCTTCTTGGTCTTAATGCTTGTGCTCTTTTAAAAGAAGCAGGAGCAAAAGAAATTATAATTACTGATATAATTGACTCAAGACTTGAAAAAGCAAAAGAGTTTGGCGCAACTTGTGTCATAAATACAAAAGAACTAAGTGATGAAGATGTTGCCAAGATAATATCTAAATTGACAGGCGGATATGGGCTTGATGCTGTAATAGAAGTATCAGGTTTTGCCGGTGTTGTAAAAACTGCTATTGATAACCTCCGTATTGGCGGAAGATATCTTGTTGCAGGGCTTGTTACGCCAGGCAGCGATATGAAACTGGATGGAAATACGTTAACCAGAAAATGCCTTACAATTAAAGGAATACATAATTACAGGCCTGAGCATCTTGGCGAAGCGCTCAAATTTCTGGAAAAAAACTATAAAAAGTACCCATTTTCAGAAATTGTTAAAATCAAGTTTCCGCTTGCTGAAATTAACAAAGCTGTGGAAGCTTCAAAAACTGGCGAATATATCCGTGTAGGAGTATAT
>JAVBQS010000016.1:0-3196 GCA_031548835.1 Spirochaetia bacterium | reverse complement strand
TTTCTTTTAAATTTATAAGATTAGTAATTATTCTTTCAAGATGTTTTTTGCTGTTAAAAGAAAATTCAACACTGTATGAACTGCCTTCAAAATATGGAGGATGTTTTAATTTTATGCCTGAATCTTTAAGCACAGCAAATAAAAAATTATTAAATTTATCTGTGCAGGCTGAAAGCTGCGGATATCTTATTTTTATAGCAGCTTCCGCAGGATTTTCTTCTTTTAATATTTCTTCAATAAAGAAATAGATTTTATCATTATCAAACAATCTCTTATTTATAATTTCTGTAATATTTGTAACCATTATTCTTCTTCCGCTGAAAGACAAAGTTATAAGATATGGTTCAAGCAGTTTTAAAGCATTATCAGGAATATTTTCACAGCTTTTAGCTGTTTTAATATCAAGAATATTTTCTTTAACCAATTTCTTAATAAGAGGGGAAAAAGTGTTATATAATGAAACAGAATTTATAAATGAACCTTCCTGCTGAACTAATGATAAAACAGTATTGTCAGCAACACTGGCAAGTTCTTCTTTTATAAACAGATATATTTTTTCTTTTTCATCCCATGAATAATTAGTGCATCTGTTTTCACACTGGAGCGAAATAATAAGTTTTTCTTCTTTTGATAGATTTTGAGAATTCAAATTTCTGCATAAGATATATTTTAATCCTGCTTGTTTTGCAGCATTGATTATATGAAATCCCCATATAACCTGGTTATTATCAATAACAGGAATGGGATAAATTTCTTTTTGAATTAACTTAATTATCTCGTTTATTTTATAATCATCATAATAAGCAGTAAAAAAATCAAAACAATGATTGCTATTTAAAAGTTTTTCTAAATCATCTTGATAAATATTTTTGCTATCTTCTTTCATAGGTAACATAAGTTAGCAAAATAAACATTATTTTCCAAGACATGTAACCCATATGCATAGAGTTATTATTGACAATAGTGCCAACTCTTAAGTAGAATATTCAGACTCAATACAATACAAGCGCAGCTATTAATTTGATAGTTATAGGTTTAATACCAATAAAATATAATTGGCAATAAAACCTTGCAGACAGATATTCTAGATATTAAAAAAGTGACTGAATTTGTATCTGCTGTATAAAAGGTCAAAAGTCAGGCAAACCGGAATTTTGGCCAGGACAAGAAAATAAGAGGGTAATATTTTGGACAATAAGAAAAGATCTGCTATTGCTATTCTCGGGTGCGGAACTGTAGGCGGAGCTACTGCAAAACTTCTTACTCAGGATATTGATTTTTTAAGAAAAAGGACAAACCTTGATTTTTTTCTTAAATATATTATTGATATAAATTTTACATATGCAAAAAAGCTAAATATTGACAGTTCTCTCTTTACAGGAAACCTTGATCAGGCACTTGCTGACCCGGAAGTTTCTGTTGTTGTTGAATTAGTGGGAGGAACTACTTTTGCAAGAGAATCTGCAAAAAAAATCCTGAATGCAGGGAAAAATCTTGTTACAGCAAATAAAGCGCTTCTTGCAAAACATGGGGTAGAACTGTTTTCTCTTGCAAGAAAAAACAATGTCTCTATATCATTTGAAGCAAGCTGCGGCGGCGGAATTCCAATAATAAGAGCTATTTATGATGGATTGATAGCAAATAAACATGAGGCTCTTTATGGAATTGTAAATGGCACATGTAATTATATTCTTACAGAAATGACTTCCAACGGCATTTCTTATGAAAAAGCGCTTAAAGAAGCGCAGGAAAAAGGCCTTGCAGAAGCAGACCCTACTCTTGATGTATCAGGGATGGATTCTGCTCATAAACTTGCAATATTAAGTTCAATAACTTTTGGCATGCAGGTAAATCTTGATTCAATATCTGTTTCAGGTATTGATAAATTAGACCTCTTTGATATTAATTCAGGAAAAGAACTGGGTTATATAATAAAACTTATTGCAATGGCAAGGCTTGTTGACGGCAAACTGTCCCTTAAAGTTGCGCCATCTTTTATAAGCACAGAACACCCTCTGGCATGGGTAGCCGGCTCTTTTAATGCAGTAAGCATGTATAGCCATGCAGTAGGCCACACAATGTATTATGGAAGAGGCGCTGGCGGCTCTCCTACAGCATCTGCTATTGTTTCAGATATTATAAGTGTATGTTTGGGAATAGCAGCCAAAACCTTTTCTATTCTACCAATATGGCCTGATGAAACAAAACCTGCGCCGCTTCTTCCAGCAGGAGAAGAAAGCGGAAGATATTATCTTAGAATAAATGTAAAAGACCAGCCTGGTGTTTTGGCAAAAATCACCTCGGTTTTTGCAGACCATAACATAAGTATATCAAGTGTTATCCAGAAGGCAAAAGAAGAAGAGGCAGGCAGCTCTGTCCCCATAGTAATTACCACACATAAAGCTAAAGAAGGAGATATGCACAAAGCTATAACAAAAATTGATACTTTTGATTTTGTAAAAGGAAAAAGCGTTTATCTTAATATTATGGATGAGCATAAAGAAACACTTTAAATCCTATATATAAAATTTCATTTTTGGAAATTTTTAGATAAAAAATTTTAAATAGCAAAAATATTATTTGACAGACAGCAAAATGCCTGATTTAATCCCAGAGCCTTAACTATTGACGGCAAAAAGATGATTATGCTATTATCTCATTTAAATAAAGGAGAAGCTGATGGAATATATGGAGGAGAGTGAAAGTTTCTATCAGGACGAAGATGTATACTCATCGGATAAGATATATTGTGCAAATTGCAGTAATTGTAAAATTGTCAGAACCCTTGATGGAAATGGGGCGCAATATTATCTTAGGGTAAGATGCTCTGCAGGAAAGTGGGTAAAAAAACTTGGAGGAGAAAAATTCTATAAATACTTTACTGTAGCCAGAAGAAGCCTCCCTTACTGCGATTGCTATGTGCCTATGGGAGAGCCTAAAGAATATATAAAAGAGCTTAAAAATACCCTTCCAATAAAAGATGAATTATACCAATAAAAAATTACTAAGATAAGGCTGAAAATGAAAATCCGAACAAATCAACTATATGTAATATTCATACTAATTATTATTTTTTTAATGCTTGCAGGATGTAAAGGTGTGCCAAAAGAAATACCAGATGATCTGCAGCCGGAAGAGTATTTTAAAATTGCTCAAAGCGCTGTGGTTGATTGGGGAAACTACAACGCAGCACTCT